>CAZBXU010000110.1:0-12375 GCA_964495755.1 uncultured Spirochaetaceae bacterium
GTCTTGGCCACCCGCATCACGATGTTGAACAGTTCCTTGATCTGCGGGCATTCGCCGATGAAGCTGGTCGGCTGGTAGATGTTTTGGAAGCGCTCGGCCGGGGCTTGGCCCTCCCGAATCCCTTCCTTCGTTTCCAGGGCTTTCTTGATCTGGAAGTTCAGCTCGGGCAGGCTGAAGGGTTTCTGGATAATCCCGAAGGCTCCCTCTTTGACGGCCCGCACGCCCTCCTGGACCGTATCGATCCCGGAGTTGACCACCACAACGGTCTTCGGGTCCTTCTCCCGTACATAGCGCACCAGATCGCGGATGTTGCCGCCGGGGATCTTGACGTCGCTGATGATGAGATCGAAGGCATTCTTGTCGATCAGTTTGAGGGATGATTTATAGTCCTTGGCCTGCTCGACCGTGTTGCCTGTGCTGCGAAAGAAGCTGCAGACATCTTCACGGAGATTCTCATCACTGTCGACGATCAGGAGATTTGGCATAGTCTACTGGATAAGTATATAGTAAATTCCAGGGTAAAAGAATCAGAATAAATAAATTTTGGACGTCCCGGATGGCCCCGTTCACTTCCCGAGCAGGTATTCCCCCGTGGTCTTGATGATCAGGTGCCCCGATACGGCCCCGGGATCGATCTGGCCCTGGCTCCGCTCGCTGAACCAACGGGCCCTTCCGGCCTCAGGTCTTAGGTCTCGGGTTTTTTCAGCACCGTCGGCCGCAGCCTGGATCACCTCCGCAACCAGCTTCTCCTCATCCATACCCGATCCGATCCCCTGCTGCAACGCTTCCAGTGCCGGATGCAGGGAGTCGAGGATCGTCTTCTGCCCGACCTGAGCCTTGCCCCGCTTCATGATGCCCTGGATGGCCGCTTCCAGCATGGCCGCCAGGTCGGAGAGGGTGACTTCTTCCTTGTCCTTGATCCCCTTTCCGGATTCCCGCATGGCAGAGAACATGAGGATGCCGATGGTCGACCCGGCGGCTTCGTTGAACTGCATCCCTCCCTCCATCAGCATGGCACCGATCGTGGCCGGGGCCTTCTCCTTCACGTACTTGGCAACGGCGCCGAAGCCTCGGGCCATGGACAGTCCGTGGTCTCCGTCGCCGATCTTGGTGTCCAGGTCGTTCAGATGGTCTTTGTTCTGCTCGAAGACCTCGGCCAGCTTGGTCAGGATGGCCGCCACATCCTCATGTTTCAAGGTCAGAGCCATCAGGGAGCGGCCTCCCGAACGAAGGGCGTCCAGACCGGATGGTCGAGGTACTTCTTGAACCGATCGTTCAAGCGAAACAGGGTGATGGAAAATCCGGCCATCTCCATCGAGGTGGCGTAGCGGCCCACGTACGGCCTGTACACGCCGATCTTCTTTTGCTTCAGGATCTGAGCCGCTTTACGGTAGATGATGTACAGCTCCTCCAGAGGAGTGGCCCCAAGGCTGTTCACCAGCACCGATACGGTATCGCCGGCGGAGTGGGGCAGGTCGTCCAACAGGAGCTTCATCATGTCCCCGGTAACCTCGTCCGCGGACTTGCGGGGTCCCCGCCGGATACCCGCCTCGCCGTGGATGCCCATGCCGATCTCCATCTCGTTCTCCTCCAGGCTGAAGGAGGGCTTGCCCGCTCCGGGTACTTCGCAGGGAGTGATGGCCACCCCGATCGACCGCACCCGGTCTAAAGCTTCCCGGGTCGTTGCCGCCACCTCATCGAGAGCGGCGCCGCCGTCAGCGCAAGCTCCGGCCACTTTGTAGGCGTAGAACAGCCCGGCCACACCCCGCCTGTCATCTTCCTTGCCTTTGGGGGCGGAGGCCACGTCGTCGGCCACCAGCACGGTTTGGACCCGGATCTCCTCCTCCTCGGCCATCTCCGCGGCCATGTCGAAATTCATCACGTCCCCGCCGTAATTGCCGTACAGGTACAGCACGCCCTTGCCCGCATGCACCGCCTTGGTGAGGGTCAGCATCTGATTCATGCTGGGGGAGGCGAACACATTCCCGATGGCCGCCCCGTCGATCAACCCTTTGCCCACGTAGCCTATAAACACCGGCAGGTGCCCGGAGCCGCCGCCGCTGACGATGGCCACCTTATCTTTCACCGGCCCATCGGAGCGCATGACGGCCCTCTTCTCGCCGCGGGCGAAGGCTATTCTGTCGGGGTGCGCCGCCACGATCCCTTCAAGCATTTCATCCACATAGCTTTCCGCTTCGTTATAAAAGGTCTTCATTCCTCAGGTCCTCTTGTTAAATATCAGCCGGCAGACCTTGTCTCCGTTTCCGAGCGCCTCGGGCATATCAAGGTCCAGGATGTCGTCGTTGTCCACGATCCCGAAGTCATGCTCCGAAGCCAGGCCGCAGAGCCGGCTGCGCTTTTCGGCGGACAGTCCCATCTCTTGCCATCCTTCCTCCAGGGGGCAGCGGCCGAAGGTGAACTCAGCCCTGTCTTCGCTGCTCGTTCCCACCTCCTGGAACTTCATGGTCGCCACCCCGATCTCGTCGGGGATCATCTGCTTCATGAACTGCCCAGCGCCCAGGTTGCCCCATTCTTTAGATTTCTCCTTGCCGAACTTGAAGATCGCTTTCTTCACCGCCTCGTCGTAGTCTTTGAATCCGGCTGCATCGAGCTCGTTCACGATGTAGGCCAGGTATTTCCCCCTCTGCTTGGTTGCTTCGAAACGCTCCCGGACCACCTCTTCCAAGGTGTATTTCTTTTCCATAGTCTGTGATTCCTCATTTCTGTGTAGATAGTTGAAAATACCCCGGGCGGGCACGCACGGGTGTGTGCGCACCCGCCTCGGGACAATAGGTCGTTTGAAAAACTAAAGCTATTCCTTCTGCTCTTTGACGATCTCTTTGACCTTCTGGTCCGCCCACTTTACTGCAGCGGCGGGGTTCTCCTTGTTGAAGTACGCTCTCTGCACCATTTCGCCGATCACGGTTTGCGAGTTCACCACGCCGAGATAGGGATTTACGATGGCCGTGGCCACCGGTTTGCCAACCGGACCGGCCACGATGCCGCCGGTGTTGAGAATCGGGTTGTACCCGTATTTCCCGATATTGAGCAGCTGGTCGGCGATCTCCGGGTTTTCCGTGAGCATCTCGTTGCCCGAGGCCAGCAGGGCCTGTTTCTGGGCTTCCGTGACCGGTGCCAGGTGACCGGGAATGGTCAGCTGGAACTTAGCCGCGTTCTCCGGAACGTTCATGAAGCGCAGCCAGGCCACGCTGGCTTCCGGATTCTTGGTGCCGGCGGAGATGGCGTTGTAGTTCAGATCGTTCCAGGTGGACATCATCTTGTTGTAGGGCAGGAAGGACACCCGGGAAACGGGAAGAAGGTGAGGGGCGTCGGCGTACAGCCTGCCCAACACCCGTCCGTGGTACATGGTCATGGCCGTCTTTCCCGAGGTGTAGGCGTCCAGGATGTCGTAGTAGGACCACTGGCCGGCGCCTTCGGGAACGTTCTCCAGCATCTTGATGTAGAACTCCAGGGCTTCCACGGAGTCCGGGTTGTCCAGGACGACCTCCAGATCCTTGTTGAAGATCTGGGAGTGGGACTGCCACAGGAACACGGAGAACCACATAAAGGTGGAGTGGTGCTTAGCCGCGGGCAGGGCCATGCCGAAGATTCCCTTGGACTTGTCGGTCAGCTTGGCGCTGGCGCTCAGCCATTCGGGCCAGCGTTCCGGTGCGCTTAAGCCGGCGGCGTCGAAGAGGTCTTTGCGGTACCAGAGCACCTGGCCGCCCGTGCCGTAGGGCACGGCCACGACTTTGCCGTCCAGCTCGATCAATGTGGTGGGATACCACTCGTCCTTGCCGCCCAAGCTGTCGATCATGCCGTTCAGGTTCATCAGTCTGCCCTCCCGGCCGAGTTTCGGAGCCAGGGCCACGGGGCTGGTGAACACATCCAGGGGCGCCCCGGAGGCGATGGCCAGGGTGATCTTCTGGGACAATGTACCCGATTCGATCTGCTGGATCTGGACCGTGATGTTGGGATTCTCCGCTTCGAAGTCCGTTTTGAACTCATTGTACACCGCGACCGAGGGGGGATCGCCTTCCTCGGTCATGTACATGATGGTTACCTTTCCTTCCTGCTGGCCGGTGGAAAAGGCCATTGCGGCAAACAGGAGGAATGTCAGTACGATTAGAGAGACACGTTTAATCATGTCAGCCTCCTTATGATTTTTTTTCCCACGTCTGCGGGAGTGATACCAAAGTAAATTCAACCTTTGATGGCTCCGGCTGTGAAGCCGGCCACGATGTGCTTCTGGAAGAAGACAAACAGCACGATTACGGGGATCACGGTCAGCACGCTTCCCGCCGCCAGCATGCCCCAGGAGTAGATCGCCGTTTCCCCGAGCAGAATGGACAGGCCGAGGGTCAGGGTCTTGTTCTGTTCGGAGGTAATCAGGATCAGGGCGTACAGATACTCGTTCCAGCAGAGGATGAAGGTGAAAATCGTGGTCGCCATGATCCCCGGAACGGCCTGGGGAACGATGACTCGTAAGAAGCCCTGAAAGCGGGTGCAGCCGTCGATCCGGGCGGCCTCCTCCAAAGCCGTCGGGATGCTCTCGATATAGGAGCGGAGCATCCAGATGGAAAAGGGCAGGGTGATGCTGATATAGGCGATGGTCAACGCCACCAGGCTGTCCGAAAGTCCTAGAAACAGAAAGATCTTCATAAAGGGAATGCCCAGTACGATCTCCGGCAGCATGTACATCAACAGCAGGGCAACGGCGATAATCCCGGCGCCGGGGATCCGGAAGCGGGATAAGCTGTAGCTGGCGCAGGTGGCGATGATGATGGAGATCACGGCAGCGGCCATGGAAATCACGGCGGTGTTGATGAAGTAGCGCAGGAACTGGGTAATCCGGAACAACTCGGCGTAGTTCTCCCAGGTCCAGTCCAGGGGCAGCAGCCGGGTGGGAAACTGGAAGATCTCTCCCTTGGACTTGAAGGCTGTGAAGAACAGCCAGATCAGGGGAAACACGATGATGATGGAGATGATCAGGCCGGCGATGCTGCGCACGGCCCCGGGAAGTTTTCTCATCCTCATCGCCGCTAGGTGATCGATTCCAAGGCATACTTCCTGTAGAGTCTCAGATACAGCGCGGAAGCGGCCATCAGAAGGATGAACATCAACACCGCTATGCTTGAACCCCGGCCCAGCTTGAAGGAGGCGAACACGGTGTCGTAGGTGAGAATCGGCAGGGTCTCCGTCGAGTCCAGGGGACCGCCGCCGGTCAACAGCTTGATGATATCGAAGTTCTTGATCGTCCAGATCGTCCGCAGCATCAGAACGATGAATACCACCGGCAGGATGAACGGCCAGGTGATGTGGCGGAACTGCTGAAAACTCCCCGCTCCGTCGATCTTGGCCGCCTCGTACATCTGCTGGTCGATGGTCTGAAGCTGTGCCAGGATGCAGACCACGACGAAGGGAAAGTATTTCCACACGTTCACGATGACCACCGACATCATCGACGTGTTGGGACTGCTGAACCAGCCAAAGCGCAGGCCCACCCTCTGGAACATGATGGCGATGATGCCGGTTACGTCGTTAAGCATGAAGCGGAAGACGATGGCGATCACGATCGTTGGAATCAGGTAGGAGAAAAAAACCAGGCCCCGGTAGATATCCCTGGCAAAAAACTTCTTGTTCAGGAACAGGGCCAAGACCAGGCCGATACCGAACTGGAAAAAGACGCTCCCCACGGTCCAGATCAGGCTGTTTTTCAGGGAGTTCCAAAAATCAATATGGGTAAACAGATAGGCGAAATTTTTGAAGAAGACAAACGTACCCGAAGGTTCCAGGATATCCCACTTGTTCAGGCTGAAATAAATTACATTGAGGATGGGATAGATACCGATCAGAAGCACGGTGATCACCGCAGGGAGGAGGAGGAGGGCCCCCAATGTCTTGTCTTTCATCGGTTGACCTTCCGCACTTGACAGAGATCGGTGCTTCTGATCATAATACTATTATTATTACATGTATTACTTGTTTGTCAAGAGGAGAGTTCGCCAATGACCAAGATGCAGCGTGTTCTGGCAACCTTGAAGAGTCAGGTTACCGACCGGGTACCCTTTTCCGCCTATGTTCACAGCACCGTCCACCAACGCACCCCGGAGAAATTCGCCCGGTTCACCCTGGATTTTTACAATAAGTACGATCCGGACTATGTGAAGGTCATGTATGACGAGCTCTACGATATGCCGGTCAATTTCTTCCACGTCTCCAGCGTTGAGGAGTGGAAACTGCTCGAGCGCTTCGATCCCCACATCGGAGCCTTCGGCCGCCAGATCGAATCTCTCAAGCGGATCAAAGATGCGGTGGGGGCGGATGTCCCGGTCATCCAGACCGTATTCTCGCCGTTTCACATCGCCTACCGGCTGGCCGGGCGCCGGATCCTGGAGGACTGGAAAAAGGACCCCGAGGCGGTGCGCCACGGTCTGGACATGATTGCCGCCAACTCCGTCAGTTTCGCTAAAGCTTCAGTCGCCGAGGCCGGAATCGACGGCTTCTTCTACGGTGCCTTCGGCTGCGAAAAGGGCTGGATGGGGGAAGCCCAGTTCAAGGAAATGGTCATGCCGTCGGACCTCGAAGTACTGAAGACCTTGAGCAAAGCCCCTATCTCCATCGTCCATATCCACAGCGAGAAAGAGGCCTTCTTCGATTTGCTTGTAGACTATCCCTGCGCTGGGATCAGCTGGGAGGACCGGCTGGCCGGACCTTCGGTGGCGGAAGCGAAGAAGCGGACCGACAAATGTCTGGTCGGCGGCATCGATCACTATAGGGCTTTGAAGTGTGCTCCGCAGGAGATCGTGTCCCAGGGAAAGGAAGCAATCCAGGCCTCTGGGGGCAGAGGGCTGATCCTGGCCCCGGGCTGTACGTTTTTTGACGATACACCCCAGGCGAACATGCTGGCATTGAAAGAGGCGGTAGGCGCCTAAAGGTCATGGCCAACGCCGGTTCGCTGAAAAAAAAGATCTACCAACAGATATTTCAGAAAATCATCAACAACGAATTCCCTTTGGACGAGTTCCTGGTCGAGGGCAAACTGGCCGAGATGTTCGGGGTCAGTCGGGCCCCGGTGCGGGAAGCCCTGGTGGAGCTGTGCAACGAGAAGATCCTGCGTAATATTCCGAGGGCCGGCTATCAGATCGTGCAGCTTTCCCAGAAGGAGCTGCGGGACGCCCTGCAGCTGCGGCTGATCCTGGAAACCGAAGGGATGAAAATGGCCTGCGATCGGCTGAGCAACGGATCTGTTACCCGGCTCAAGGCGCTCAAGAAAGAGCTCCAAGAGCTTGAAAACGGTGAGGTGATCAGCCTGGGGGACTGGATAACAAGCGGTTCCCGTTTCCACCTGACCATCGCCGAGCTTTCGGGAAACCAGCTGCTGTACGAAAAGATCCGGGAGACCCATGACATCATATGGCGGGCCACGGTCCAGATATACCTGAACCAGGATTATCCGCGCAGGGAGCAGCCCCTGCTTCACGAGCAGATCGTCAACGCCATGATCCGGGGCGACAAGGAAAAGGCAGTCGAGCTTCTGCGCAAGGATATCAACACCCTGCGGGAAATTTTGCAGGAGGCTTAGCGCAAAGCCTTTTATGAAGAAAGACATCTGGGCCCTGGTTCGAAAAAGCGTGATCGGCCGCGACGCTTTTATCGACACCCCCTTTGGGCAGAGGCTGGTTAGCTACGCGGATTACACCGCCTCGGGGCGGGGCATCGAGTTCATCGAAGGCTACATCGAGCAAATTCTAAGGCACTACGCCAACACCCATACCGAGGATGATGCCACCGGAATGATCACAACCGGGCGGCTACACAAGGCGGAAGGGACGATCAAGCGGCTCATCAATGCCGGTCCGCAGTACAAGATCATCGAGGCCGGAAGCGGCGCCACCGGAGCGGTGCACCGGCTGCAGCAGATTCTGGGTATCTACATCCCTCCGGTGGCCAAGGATCTGTTCCACAAGCTTCTCGAGCAGTATATGAGCGGTGAGCAGCTGAACGAGCTGGAGGCTTACCTGCTTTCGAATCGGCCGGTCGTGTTCGTCGGACCCTACGAGCACCACTCCAACGAAGTATCCTGGCGGGAATGCTTTACCGAGGTGGTGGAGATCGATCTGGATCGTGAAGGTCTGCTCGATCTGGAGGACCTGGAGGCCAAGCTCTCGCGACGGGAGTATCAAGGCCGCCGGTTGATCGGCGCCTTTTCCGCCGCCTCGAACGTCTCAGGAGTAGTGACGCCGGTGTACGAGGTGGCCCGGGCGCTTCATCGTCACGGGGCCCTGGTTTTTTTCGATTACGCCGCCATCGCTCCCTACGGCAAGATCGATGTCTGCCGGGACGAAGCGAGCTTCTTCGACGGCATCTACTTCTCCCCCCACAAATTCCTCGGTGGGCCGGGCAGCAGCGGCATCTTGATCATTCACGAGAGGGTGTATCGCAAAGACCTGCCCCCCACCATCGGGGCGGGGGGAACCGTAGATTATGTCACTTTCGACGAGCAGGCCTACAGCGCCGACATCGAAGCCCGGGAGAAACCGGGCACCCCCGGGATCCTGCAGATCATGCGGGCCGCCCTGGTCCTGGAGCTCAAGGAGCTCCTGGGAACCGAACGCATCGCCGCCCGGGAGAATGAGCTGATCCACAGGGTTTTGGAGAAGTTCAACAGCTGCTCCCCCATAGAGATCATGGGCAATCGGGATCCGGACAAACGGATCCCGGTCTTTTCCTTCAACATCCGGGTCGACGAATCCTACCTTCATCCCCGTTTTGTGACAATCCTGCTCAACGACCTGTTCGGCATACAGAGCCGGGCGGGCTGCTCCTGTGCCGGTCCCTACGGCCACCGGGTACTGCACATCGACGAGCAGAAATCGCTCAAGTTCAAGGATCGCTTGATGCATGGACTTGTCGGGCTGAAACCGGGCTGGATCCGGATCAACTTCCACTACCTGATGACCGACACGGAGTACGATTTCATCATGGCTGCCATCTGCTTCGTCTGTGAGTTTGGCAAGTACTTTCTTCCTCTCTACGAGTTCGACATCCACACCGGTTCCTGGCGTTGCCGGGACTACGACAAGCCTGAGATCGAGTTCGGTCTGGAGCAAGCATTGCGGGAGTCAACCTGGCAATCCGGGCAATCGCGGAAGACCGATTCAAAACCTGAAGCCGCACCGAAGAACCGGCAAGCCCTCAAGGCTCTGTACGACCGATACCTCGAGGAAGCGAAGGGAAAGGCGGAAGAGTTGAAGAAGAGCTTCGACGCGAAGAAGCTGCGAACCACCGAGAAAGACCTGATCCCCTTTATCTACGTATAAATACCTTCAAAGGGCGGCTAGAGGCCGGGTAAAAAAGGCTAAGTACGGCTAAAGGCCCGCCTTTTCGGCTTTTTCGGCCTCCGCGGCCCGCACGGCCTCCGCGATGATTTTAGAAAACCGTTGCCTGGTTTCCTTTGGAAGAGGCTCTGCCGTATGCTCCGACAGGATCTCCCGCACCCGCTCGTTCAGACGCTCCCGGAGGGGTTTGGCACCCTTGTTCTGCCAGGTCTCCAGAGGATCCCGGTTCAGCAGTCCCGGGCGCCAGAACTCGGAACGCATGTGCCGGAGGGTATGGTCCTCCATCAGGAAATGTCCGCCCGGGCCGACCCTGTCGATAACCTCGGTGGCCAAAGATTCCCGGTCCACCGGTATGCCCCGGAGCATTCGCTTGACCATGCCGATGATTTCATCGGACATCACAATCATCTCGCAGGAGCCGGTCAAACCGCTGCTCAGGTAGCCCACGTCGTGGATCAAATTGGTGCCGGCCATTGCGTTCATCATGATCGAAAAGGTTGCCTCTATAGCCGCCTGCTCGTCCATCATGTGGGAATCGGAACAGCCGGCGAAGCCCCAAACCGGGAGCTTGTAGTAGTGAAACAGTTCGGAGTAGCCGGCAATCACCAGGTGAAACTCCGGGGCGCCGTAGGAGCAGATCGTGGTCATCAGGTCCATGACCATGCTGTTTCCCCCGGAGATGATCGGAGAGCCTTCATTTTTCAGTTGGTGAACCACCAGCCCGGCCAGGGATTCGGCCACGGAAATGACCAGCGCCCCCGCCCTGGTCGCAGGGGCCGTGCCACCGGTCATGCTTCCGGGAGTGAACAGCAGGGGGATCTTCAGTTCGGAGCAGAGCAGCACTTTGTCCAGAGCGGTCTCGGTGAGCATCAGCGGACTGTTGGGTTCGGAGTAATGGATGATGAAGGGGTTGATTTGCAGGGCCTCCAGACCGCCTGCAACAGCGGCGGCCATATCGATGATCGCTTTGAGATTTTTCCGGTGATGGGCGGTGAAACAGATCGGCTTGGTGGAGTTCTCCGCCATCTGCTGAAACTGCACCAGATCGTTCACCGACTGGGAAACATCGTGCACGATCCCCAGGGACATGAGAAAGTCGATGTTTTTGCAGGCATCGGCGACCCTGGCCGCATTGGCTACATCCGCGGCTTCGGATTTCTTGAGACCTCCTGAGTTCGGATCGTAGGCGTATACCGTATCGGAGCCCATACCGAAGTGAATCTTGGTGCTCTCCAGATGCATGGCCGGACCTTTATTTCGGTCATACACGACCACTCGGGAAGGAGCGCTTTCGATACAGCGCTCGACGAGTCTGCCTGGATAGCGGGCACGGTTGCCGTCAAACCGGCAGCCGGCCTTTTTCAGCAGCTGTCTTGCCTCTTCGTGCTGTACCACGATCCCCGTGCGCTCGAGTACCTCGAGTACGGAAAGGTGGATTTCGTAGAGCTGATCGTCCCCGAGTACCCGGAAGGTGGGGGTTTTGTGCACCGTGTAGTTCGGCTTCATCTATGTCTCCGATCAAAAGAGTCTTGCTCTGCTTCAGCTCACCCGGAGGCGAGCGGCGGCAGTGTCAAACCATAATAACGCATTCACTCTACAGTTTCAACAGGTATGATAAGTAAACATAACAGTGAGCATACTAGTTTAAGCCTACTTGCAAGCCCGGATGCCCGCTTTTATACTATACTGCTGTGACCCTTGTAATTAGTGGTCTAACCGTGCTTATCGGCGGAGGGCAGGTGGCGAAAGGCTCAAAAGTCCACAAACTCAAACGACTCCCCCTGTTTTCCGAGATGTCGGAATACGACCTCCACCAGATCGACGAGATCACCGTGGAGCGTCGTTACGACAAGGGCGCGGTGATCATCGAAGAAAATACCGCGGCGGAGCGTTTCTGCATCATCTTCCGCGGCAAGATCGAGATCACCAAGAAGTTTGAGGACGGGGAGCAGTTTGTCTTGGGTGTCCACAGCGACGGGGAGTTTTTCGGGGAAATGGCGTTGCTGGACGAGGGACCCCGCTCCGCCACCGCTAGAGCTTTGGAATCGACCACGATCATGGAGATCTCCCGCACGGACTTTGAGACCCTGCTCTACAAGGCCCCCGTGGTGGCGTTCACGATCATGAAAGCGCTGAGCTCTCGCCTGCGGGACACCGGGGCCCTGCTGGTCTCCTATCTGCAGCGCAAGAACCGTCAGCTGGCCAAAGCCTACCTCGATACGGTAAACACGGTGGTGCATGCCATCGAAGACAGGGATTCCTTCTTCAGGGGACACACGGATCGGGTCGCTAAAGTTTCAAAACTGATCGGCAGAGAGATGGGACTGGAAGAAGAGGAGATGTTCAACCTGGAGATCGGCGCTCTGCTCCACGATATCGGCAAGATCGGTATCCCCGATTCGATCCTGCAGAAGCCCGCACCGTTGAAAAAGAGCGAGCTGAAGACGGTCCAAGAGCATCCGCTGAAGGGAAAGCGGATGATCCAGGATATCTCCTACCTGAAGCAGGCGATCCCCCATGTCCTGTATCACCACGAACGGTTTGACGGCTCAGGCTACCCGGAACACCTGGCCGGAGCGGATATCCCTCTGCCCGGCCGCATCATCGCCGTGGCGGATGTCTTCGACGCCTTGACCAGCGACAGACCGCAACGCAAGCGGATGAGCTTCGACGATGCCGTGGCCCTGATCGAGAAAGGCGCGGGCAAGCAGTATGACCCGGAGGTGGTGAAAGCATTCCTCGAGCTGGTGAAAGCCGGCGATCTCTCCGATACTCCCTCCTGATCCATAACTCTATTTATTCCGTATGGAACTCCCTTCCTCCTGATCCCGCGGTCTTATCTTTTTTTTCACTCTTTAAAGCAACGGTCCTGTTTTGCCCGTTGTTTAGGGTATGAAGAAGGAGCTGCATAAATCCCATGACATTTTCTTTCGTGCGGTGTTCACCAAGGAGGACAACGCCCGGGATCTTCTGCTGAGCGTTTTGCCGCAGGGGATCATCGGCATGCTCGACCTAGAGTCAGTTGGGGTAGACA
>CAZBXU010000111.1:0-12273 GCA_964495755.1 uncultured Spirochaetaceae bacterium
AGATCGGTACGGTTGCGGCTATGGGTATGACCCCTCAGGAGATCGTGCGCCTGTTCTTCCTGGAAGCCTTCTTTATTGGAGCGATCGCCGCTTTTGTCGGGGTGTTGCTCGGAATCGGCATCACCATCCCTCTGTCTAAAACGGGTATCGATCTGACCCGGTCCATGGAGGGGGTGAGCTTGGAAATCAGCTCGGTTGTGTATCCGCGGTTGAATATCCGATCCACTGTGTTCGTATTCTTTTACTCCACGGCCATTGCCAGTCTGGCATCGTTCATTCCCTCCCGGAGGGCGGCCAAGATCGAACCGGTTGAGGCACTGCGAGCAATTTAAGAGTACTCTGATGAATTTGAGGAGAGTTGCTATGAGACGAATCGCTTTATTGATACTTTCATTTGGGCTGGCCGCAGCCCTGAGCGCATGGGCAATCACCGCCGAGGAGATCGTGAAGGCGGTGGAGAATAACGAGATTAACGAGGAGGAACGGATCGAAGGATCGATGATTATCACCGATCGTTTCGGATCGCGGGTGAAAACCTTCGTCAGCTACGCCTCCGGGGCGGACAAGATGCTGCTCGAGTTCACCAACCCGGAGGAAAAGGGACAGAAGATCCTGCGTCTGGAAGACGAGATCTATCTGTATTTCCCTGAAGCCGAAGAGATCATCCACCTACAGGGTTCGGCTCTCAAGGAATCGTTGATGGGTTCGGATTTTTCCTACGAAGACCTGACGGGGGAGGGGGACCTGCTCGATCTCTACAAGGTCACCCTGCTCGGGGAAGAGACCATTGAGGGCAGGAAACACTATCACCTCGAGCTCAAGGCCAAGAAACGCGGCCTTGCCTACCCGAAACAGGAGGCCTGGGTCGATGCGGAGTACTGGGTGATGACCCGGGCCAACGCTTTCTCCCTGTCCGGGCGGTTGCTCAAGGAGCTGGAGATCGGCGATATCCGGGTAGTTGCCGGGAAGTATGTGCCCCACTACGTGATCATGCGGGATGCGATGAAGAAGAACTCCTCCACGGAGATGAGGATCGAGGCGCTCGATCTAAATGCGGAGCTGCCGCCGGATATCTTCAGTCTCGAGGAGCTGACGTGGTGAGGGCGGGGAACACCCGGGTCGGGCTGGTCGCTCTGGCCGCAGTCGCTCTGCTCCTGAGCCCTGCGGTCCTCGAGGCCGAAGTAGCTTCCTCGGTAACCATCACCGGCTATACTTCAGTTCTACGATCCGGTAACTCTGCAGAATTGCTGGCGGTGCTGAAGAGCAGTCTCGATCTGAACTCCGTGGGAAACAAGAACGTGAAGGGCTACTTCCAGCTCGACTCACTGATTGCCGATTCTTTCGGCATCGATGTTCCGCGGGCCTACCTCAAGGTACGATTCCCCTGGTTTCGATTGACCCTTGGGAAGACCCGGGTCTCCTGGGGTGACGGGTTCGTATTCAACGCCGGGGATGTGGTGTTCGACAGCATGGGTGTGATCTCGGGGGATCTTTCGGCCGAATCCCTTCGGGACGAGACCGGCTGGCTGGGAGCGGTGTACCTGCCCCTCGGTGCCTTCTCGTTTCTCGAAGCGGTGGTCTTTCCCTACCCCCTGCCCGGTCCTGAAGGTACCTTTACCGATGACTTATCGGTTCTGTCAAACACCGTTCCCTTCCACGAGCTGGCCGGGGGAGTGCGGGGCGCCTTCAAGGTCGGCAGCACAACCCTGGAGACCGGCTACTTCGCCTCCGGGCGGGAGGCAGAGCACCGGCCGTACATCAGCCTTCACGGCCACCTGCTGGTGGATTGGAACCTTTCCGCTTCCATGGCCATTCCCATGTTTAGTCCGCAGTGGCAGCAGTGGGATGAGTGGCTGGCGGTCTCCGCAGGGCTGTTTCATTTCGTCAATCTTGGCGGGAGCAAAAGCCTGTCGTTTCGTCTGGAGGCGGCAATCCATCCTGGCGCCGATTGGATAGAAAACTCTGGGGGTGTGGATTATGGGATTTTCCTGTTTCCGGAGATCGCCTTTTCCCCATCCGACACGTTGTCCCTGCAGCTGCGAACCCTGGTCTCGCCGGTGGATCTGTCCGCTCTTACCGTGGCCGGCGTGAACTGGAACGTCTACCAGGGGCTGGATGTTTTCAGTTATCTGTCCCTGATGACCGGAGATTCGGACGATTTGTACAGCTGGGATGGCTACGCCGGCCTTAGCTGGACCACGGGGCTGGAGTTCGTCTATTAGGTACACAGAGGGCGAAATTTCTTCTCCTGCTTAAGCGTTTCAACTAACTTGAAAAAAGCCTTTAAAAAGCCTCTTGACAAAGTACACACCTGAGGACAAAATGAAGCAGAACTGACACCCGGAAAGGAGGCTTTTCCCTGTCCGCTAAGAAACCGCTGCGGCTTCAGATGAAATCCGTGCGTTTCACCGCTTTCATAGGAATACTACCCTTTTTTCTCTTTTGCTTGGCTTTCGAAATTGTACCCATTATCGTGTTAGTTAAAGAAAGTTTTTTTAACGCCGCCGGCGGTTTAACTCTGGCCAACTATACCGGTTTGAGCCGGAAGATCTACTTGAGCTCCTTCTGGAACAGCATTCGGCTTTCTGCAATCACCGCCCTATTGGGTACGGTCTTTGGGACCTTTATCGGATACAGTATCCTGCAGATAAGATCCAAACGTATCCGCGCCCTCTTTGAAGCCTTGTCAAACGTCACTACGAATTTTGCAGGGGCGCCCCTTGCCTTTGCCTTTATCATCATCCTGGGAGCCAACGGGGTTATCACCCTGCTCTTCGCCCAGCTCCTGCACCTCAATCTCTATCCCGGTTTTCAGATCTACTCCTATGCCGGTCTGGTGGTCGCCTACACCTACTTCCAGCTTCCGTTGATGATCCTGCTGATCATCCCCTCCTTCACCGGTCTACGCCAGGAATGGCGGGAAGCCGCCGTGAGCATGGGGGCCACCACCTGGCAGTACTGGCGCTACATCGGTTTTCCGCTGCTCGCCCCTTCACTGATTGCAGGGTTGGTGCTCCTCTTCGCCAATGCCTACGGAGCGTACGCCACGGCGTACACCCTGGTGGGATCCAAACTCATGCTGGTAACCACGCAGATTGCCTTCGTCATCACCGGTGAAGTCTTGCACGATCCCGCCCTGGCTAAAGCGATGGCCACTGTTTCGCTGATTATTATGGCTGTCTGCATTTTCATCTACCGGATAACTATTGCCCGGGCCCGGGGGTGGGAGAAATGAAAACCAGAAATCCGGCCAAACCCATATTTCTGGTTCTTTTTGTGCTCTACATGCTGATTCCTATCCTGGCCACTTATTTGTTTTCCGTGGCTGTTCGTTGGGACCGATCTATCCTGCCCGAAGGATACACCCTGGAGTGGTACGCAAAGACATTCCAGCACCCCTATTTCATTATTACCCTCAAAAACTCATTCATTTTGGCTGTATACAGTGTAATAACTAATATCATCCTGATCGTCCCCGCCACCTATGTCGCCCACACCCGGCTTCCTGCGGCAAGACTGCCGATGGACATTCTGACGATTCTTCCCTTCGGCATTCCCCGGGTCATCCTGGCATTGGCATTGATCACCGTGTATACGTTTCAACCCGTCGCTCGCTCCCCTTTTCTTCTAGTCTGCGCCTGCACGATTTTCTCCATGCCCTATATGTACAGGCCGGTGTCCAACAGTTTATCGGCCATTGATTTACGGACCCTCAACGACGCAGCCCAACTGCAGGGCGCCAACACCTTGCAGGTTCTGTTTTATATCATCGGACCGAATATCATGAATGGAATTATAAGCGGAAGTTTGTTGGTGTTTTCAGCCATTTTCGCGGAATACACGTTGGCCCGATTGATAACGGGCGCCCGTTTTAAAACCCTGCCGGTACTTCTGGTCGAGTTTACCCGGAGGGACGGACGCATCGCTTCGGCGATATCGGTGGTCGCCTTTACGGTTGCTCTGCTCCTTTCCCTGACCATTATCATCATCGCCAGAAGAAGCAGAAAACCCGCTACAGGCCAGGTAGTGAACAGTATGAAAAAGGAGGTGATAGAAGAAAATCAGTCATCTTAAGACTCAAGTTTTTCAGGGATCATCAAAAAAAAGAAGGAGAAGAGAAATGAGAAGAGAAATCGTTTTCACACTTTTATTCCTGGTGTGCGTTCTTTTAACCGGAGGCTTATTTGCCACGGGCACTCAGGAAAGCACGGGACCGGTCGCAGAACCCAGCTCTATGGAAGAACTCATTACGGCGGCAAAAGAGGAAGGCGTGCTGGTCTCCTATGGACTGCCGGATGACTGGGTCAACTACGGAGGTATCCTGGGGATACTGAAAAGTAAGTACGGCATCAAGTCCATGGACACCGATATGGGCAGCGGATCGATCATTGCCGCCTTGAAGGCGGAAAAGAGTGCACCGGTTGCCGACGCAACCGACCTGGGATTTAACTTTGCCACGGTGATTACCAGCGAAAAGCTCTCCCAACCGTACAAGAACAAGTACTGGGATGAGATCCCTGATTATGCCAAAGACCCGGACGGCCTTTGGTCCGCCGCTTACTGGGGAGCTTTCGCCTTTACCGTGAACACGGACATCGTCAAAAACGTTCCTAAAACCTGGGACGATCTGTTGAAACCGGAGTACAAGAACATGGTGACCATGAAAGATCCCAGAGAATCCGGTACCGCCAACATGATGGTTTTAGCGGCTGCCTTTGCCCACGGCGGCAGCGAAAAGAACGTTCAGCCCGGACTGGACTACTTTAAGAAGCTTAAACAGGCGGGAAATATCAGGCCGGTCAGGCCCAGTACTTCCGCCATCCAGAAGGGTGAAGCCCCGATCGCACTGTTTTGGGATTTCGACGGGCTGTCAAAAAAATACTCCCTGCCCATGGATTCGCTGGAAGTGGTGATCCCCCAGGACGGTACAGTGGCCGGCATGTACATTCAATTTATTGCAGCCGGTGCACCTCACCTGAATGCCGCCAAGCTCCTCCTTGAAACGGAATATTCCGATGAGGGCCAGATCGAGTATGCCAAGGGTTTCGTCCACCCCATTCGCACCAGTGTAAAGCTGCCGGCTGACGTTCTGGCCAAGTTCCCGACGGCGAAGGACTATAAAGTGGTCAGCTTTGTCAACGATGCTGAAGCCTTGGGTATTGCCGCAGAGGCAATTGCCAAAGGTTGGGACGAAGTTGCAGCTATTGAATAAGTTCTAGCTCGATCGAGGTTTATTAACAGCAGCGGAGTATAATCACTCTGCTGCTGTTTGTTTCCAGGCTGTCCATTTTCTTTCTAATCCTTTGCTATGATTAAATGAAAAAGTGAGTTCCCGCAATCAGCATTTTTGTCACACACCGTAAGATCGGGTAGCCAAAGGGGGTGGTGAGCCATGAGCTGAGTTCTTGTGTGTCTAGTCAAATTTCACGAGAGGAGCGGACGAATGAAAAAATTTCTTGTTCTATTGATGCTTTTGGCGGTTCTGACTCATTCCTGGGGGGAGCCAAGAAGGAAGTAGGGGGAACCGTCTACTTATGGATGTACTACCCGGTCGTCGTAGCAGGATGCCTGGCGCAGTTGATGGACGGTCTGGTCGAAGGGTTCAACGACCCCCAGGACATTAAACGATTTTGAGTCAAAAGGACCTCTTGAAGCTCCACGGCGTGAACCTCAAAATGCTCGATCGTCTTCGCTTGGACAATGATATTGCCCGCCGTAAAGCCGCCACCACCGGTTAGCAATAGGTTCTTTTTCACAATACTCTTTTTCCATTATTACTCTGCCCATTTCACTTTATCAATGGTCTTTCAAAAAGAGCTTTTATAAAGGCTATTGACAAAGTTGGCTTGATATGCTATATAGGGGATGCGGTGGTTGTGGTCGGCACAGGAAGTTATTTTTTTTTGCTTATACTTATTTATTTTTGTCTTTTATGTTAGGTTATAGTGGTAACATACAATTTCTTGAAGGATTGGCTTGGTATTAGGTTCCAATAAGGAGGTGGTGCCTGATGAGCTAGTTTAAGTCAGGACTTGTCAGATAAATAAACAAAAGGAGAAAGGTGATGTTTAAGAAATTTGTTATCTTGATTTTGATCTTTTGTGTTGTGGCATTTGCCTGGGCAGGAGGAAAGCAGGAGACGGCAAAAACGGTGTACCTTAGAATGTATTATCCTGTAGGTGTTGCCGGTCCTTTGGCCCAGCTCATGGATGGCATGATCAATGATTTCAATGCCTCGCAAACGGATATTTTTGTGGAATCCATATTTGCTGGGGGGTATAAGGAAGCTATGGATAAATCCCAAACAGCTTTTCTTGCCGGTAGTCCCCCGGACTTTTCTGTACTTGATGCCCCGAACTTGTTAACTCTGTTGGATATCGATGCCATTATTTCTCTGGATGATCTAATAGCCAAAGAAGGGGGAGACAAGTTTGTAGATGAATTTCTATCTGCCTTCATGCATATTACCCGCCATGGCGGAAAAATCTGGTCGATTCCTTGGCAGAGAAGCACACCAATCTTGTATTACAACAAGGATTTCTACAGGGAAGCAGGTCTGGATCCCAATAAACCGCCGGCAACGTGGGACGATCTGGAAGCGTATGCGAAAAAATTGACGGTAAAGGACGATAAAGGCAATGTCGTGCGCTGGGGTGTTCTCATTCCCAACGACTACTGGATATTCAAGCCCTTGCTCCTTCAGGCAGGCGGAGAGGGAGATAATGAAGAGGGTACGGAAATTCTAATCGATACAGATAAAAACAGAGAGACATTCGAATTTTTACTCCGTTTAGCTGACGAGGGAGTCACTACCGGTGTAACTCGCTGGTCACAGTCTGTTACGGATTTCGCCAGTGGAGCAACCGCTATGTTGTACAACTCTACCGGAGCGCTGACATATATACGCAACAACATCAAGTATGACTTTGGAACAGGATTTTTACCCAAAAAAGTACGGCAGGTCGCCATTGAAGGTGGAGGCAACTTCTTTATCTTCAAGACCGATGAGAGACATCAGAATGCTGCGTGGGAGGTCATAAAGTGGATGACCAAACCCGAGAACACGGCACGATGGAGCTTGGGTTCCGGATATATCCCGGTTAAAAAAGCTGCATTCGACATCCCCGAGTATAAAAAATATACGGATCAATGGCCCCAGGCTCTAACCGCATACCGCCAACTGACCGAGGCTGAAATAGAGCGAAACATGATGACCCACAGGATGAATGAAATCTATGACCTATTGAATGCGTTGAATGAGTCCATTCGCGGTGGTGCGGATATGGACACCGATCTGAAAAAGGCGCAGGCAGAAGCTGACAAAATCCTCAGCAAGTGGCAATAGCGGGCGTTTTGATGTTATAGTGTGAAGCAGCGGCTTGGTTCCTAAGAAAAACGGGCTCCCATTCTGCACAAGTTTTGAATGGGAGCATTTGTTTGTTCTTGCAAGGACGGGCGAATGCAGAAGAGTGTTTTCACATCGTCGTTTAGAAACAGAATTAAACCATTTCTCTACCTGCTGCCGGCATTATTCTTCCTGTTCATATTTACGTATTATCCTATCTTACGCGCCGTCTATATCAGCTTATTCCATTGGAGCACGGACTACCCCCAAAAAGTTTTTAACGGACTGCAAAATTATGTTGCTATCGTACAGGAGCCACTGTTCTGGAAGGTTACTAAGAACACGTTCTT
The DNA here is from genome assembly GCA_964495755.1 of uncultured Spirochaetaceae bacterium. Taxonomy (GTDB): domain Bacteria; phylum Spirochaetota; class Spirochaetia; order SZUA-6; family DRHE01; genus JAFGQJ01. The sequence goes on from CAZBXU010000111.1 coordinate 7,696, forward strand.
GTATTCAATCAGCACGATTTTCTTAAGTATGACATTGGGGCTTGTACTGGCCATACAGGTGAATAAGAGAATAAAATTAGGTGGATTTTTCAAAGTATCCCTCTTTTATCCAACCTTGATACCGATGGCCGCGGCCGGGTTGATTTGGTTGTGGATCTATGCACCTATCTACGGACTGCTAGATAATTTTTTACGTAATCTAGGTCTGCCTAATATGGGTTTACTCCTAAGAGCGGACACCGCTCTATGGTGTGTAGTCCTCGTTGCTATCTGGAAACATGTTGGCTACTATATGATCCTATTCTTGGCTGGACTGCAGAATATACCGGCCGAGCTCCTCGACGTGGCGACTCTGGAAGGAGCAAATAGCTGGAAAAAATTCAGGAGTGTGACCTTTCCTTTGCTTTCTTCATACACGTTTTTCGTCTTTATTATTAACATCGTGGACTCGTTGCAATCGATAGATCTCATTTACATAATGACGCAAGGTAAGCCAGCCCATGCCACGAACTTGATTGTTTATTATATTTATCAGCAAGCTTTCCGGTTTTGGAACATGGGCATGGGTTCGACGTTGACAACAATATTGACTCTGTTTCTACTATGCTGCGTGGTTGCGATTTTTTCCACTATTGGTCGTAGGGTTTATTATGAGGTCTAGGTGGTTCAATTTATTGAAGTAGCTTGGAAGGGAGAAGACATTCATGCCCGGGGGATTTAGAAAAATCAACGTTCTCTCCTATAGTATTTTGGTTCCCTTCTCGATTCTGATGTTGATTCCTCTTTTGTTGCTCCTCAGCACTGCTTTTAAAAGCCTTCCCGAGCTGATGAATGTGGATTTCAACTGGATACCGAAAAAAATCATTTTATCGAATTTCAGTAAAGCCATGGCTGTTGCTCCGTTTGGAAGATACTACCTGAACACAATTATTGTGGTTGTTATGATTTTATCCATCCAGGTTGTAACAATCTCGCTAGCGGCGTACGCTTTCTCGCGCCTGAGGTTTAGAGGCAGAGACGCACTTCTTATTCTGTTCCTCGTCCAGTTAATGATACCACCGCAGAGCATCGTTGTGCCGAATTATCATACAATTACCTCGTTGAAGCTGTTGAATACAAAGATTGCGATCGGAGTTGTCTACTTTGCATCTGCCTATGGCACTTTTCTAATGAGGCAAGCGTTCAAAGCTATCCCCATGGAGATGGAAGACTCGGTGAAGATGGATGGCGGTGGTGGTTTGACAGCCATCGTACATGTTTTTCTTCCACTGGCCAAGCCCTCACTGATCGCTTTCTCTCTGGTGAGCATCAGCTATCACTGGAATGAGTTCTTCTGGCCCCTTATCATCACCGATACTGTCAGAGCTCGAACGCTCACGGTAGGTCTGGCGATGTTGACCCAAGCTACTGAGAGCAGCCCGGAATGGACGCTGACAATGGCCGCAACACTAATTGTTGTATTTCCATTACTATTCGCCTTCGTTTTATTCCAAAGAAGATTCATACAAAGCTTCATGTACTCCGGCCTTAAAGGCTGAGGGTGCGCACCGCACCTTATATCAAAACCACCAGCTCGTCCTGGGCCAAAATGATTTCTCCTTTGAAATACCGAGCTGCTTCAACAGCAGGTTCGAACTGCCAAACCTCCGGGTAAAGGTGGGTCAGCATAAGTCGCTTCACCCCTGCAAGGTCCGCGATCTTGGCCGCCAGCACCGGAGTTAAATGATCTTTCGTTTGATTTTGTACTGAATTAGCGGAATCCAGGATGGCCAGATCACTGGAATCTGCCAATCTTATCAGGTCCCCGTTCCAGCCGCTGTCGCCCGAGTAGAACACAGATTTGTCGTCGGCGTCGCTTATTCTGAGGCAGATGCTGTTCTCCGTGTGTCCGGTCAGACACGCTTTGACCTTGTAAGAACCGACTTCTGTTTCTTCATCATCGAGCTCGTGGAACGAGATTGACAGATCCTTTATCCAATCGTGGTGAACTGCCGTCAGTTTATCAAACCAATCCGGCAGTCCCATAGGGCCGTACAAAGATAAATCGTTCCGCCGTTCTGTTTCCAGGACCCATCGTCTGAAAAGAAATGGAACGAGGTCCGCAATGTGGTCAACATGAAAATGGGAGAGCAGTATGTGATTGATCGGTTTCAGGTTTTGGTCCGAACTGTATAGAGCAGACCAAATCCCGGGTCCGCAGTCAACCAGGATCTGCTCGTCGATGAGATAGCCGGAACACTTTCTGCCCGTCCGCCCTGAGATCGTACCGGATCCCAACACCTTCAGTCGCATTTTGTGAGCTCCTCCTTCCAGACTATCTTCTTCGGGCAGGGGGTGGACAGCCATCCGTTTTTAGTCGATCGCATTCCCGGGGTAGCGGCCGAAGATATCCCTGGTTTTTTGCTCTATCTGCATACCCAGGTCAGAGCTTCCCGCCGAAAGGTAGAAACGAAGAACTGATTTTTCATTGGTTGCAGCACGAAGATATCCGTTGTACCAGTCGCTTTCCAGCTTACCGGCATCGAGATCCACCCCTCTACTAGCGATCGTGCCCAATAGATCTATGCCCTCTTCGGTTTCGGAGACCAACACGGCGTGGTCGTCTTTGAAGTACTGCAGCACCGCCTGCAATGCTCGATCGCGGGTTTCATCATCGGCCATCTGGTAGTTAATCTCCCCCGTGGTGAACACCCTGTCCTGCAGAGCCCACATATTCCCCATCAACGCCGGATTCTCCTTGAGTGCCTTTACCAGAAGAAAAACGGTGACCAAAGAGTTTTCGGCAAAGAAGGTCAACCCCTCGGTGGTCAAACTATGGTAGTAGTGCCCGGACTCTTCAACCGCCGCCAGGGCGCCGATCCGGCGCATATGTTCCTTGATCTGGGAGTGCCCGTTTCCGAACAGGACCGGTTTGATGTCCAATTTAGCCCACTCAACCAGGGCCAAAGGGTTGACTTTGGGATCGTAAATTATCTTGGCCGGTTTGGGTAAAGAGGTGCCGGAGGCGGAACCGCCGGCAAGGAGCTTCCTCAGAATGGGGGTTGAAGCAAATCCGGCGTTCATGATCCCCCGGGCATTCCCGAAAACCAGCCGGTCTCCGTCACCATCTGTGCCGATAACCAGCACTGCACCGGTCTTTCCGGCAAGCTGAACTGCCTCATCCATTTTGTTCCGGCTGGTAGGATTCGGCGAGCCTGATGGGAACGTCCCATCAGGGATAAGGCGCAGCGGCAGTACGGAAACACCGGCTTGTTGAAGGGCGCGGCACAGTTCGGGTCCGGCAGATCCGTTTAAAGCATCGAGGATGACCTTCATCCCTTCCAGCTCACCGTCTTCGATTCCGGCTGCCCGCATCGAGAATCGAAGGTATCGTTCGGTCGGATCGACCAGGATCAGCTTGCCCCCGGCGCCGAGCTGAAGCGTTTCGCTACCGTGATAAATTTCTCGTATCTTGGCGAAACCGCCGTCAGGACCACAGTTCAGCCCTATCGCCTGTACTCCCGGCACGACCACTTTGAGTCCAACATAGTTGGCCGGGTTATGTGAAGCCGTAATAGTCAGGCCCATTGTTTTTGGGTGATCCTTTGATGCCCAGAATGATAAAAAGTAACTCTGGGGTGTACTGATCGGATCGGTACACAGATATACGGTAAACCCCGCCTGCACGGCGGACTTAAGCGCCATTTCCATAACCGAACCGCTTCCCAAACGAGCGTCCCTTGCAATAGTTACGGTATCGACACCCAACCCGCGGCCGTAGATCAGCACTGCCTCGATGAAGCGCCGTATCTCCAGAGGGGTGAACTCATCCGTTTCCCAGCGTGCATCGTAGACTTTTATCGGATCTGTCTTTGTAGGTTCCGACATTGGTGATATCCCTCTGTCTTCAGATGATCTTGTTATCGCCGTAGAACAATTTCTGAAAGGGAAGCAACGCAACTCCCAACATCGAAGCCTTTTCTTTGAAACTCGAGAGCATGATTTCAAGATCATCTTTTTCGTAATAGGTGTTTTGTTCAAAAATCCTGGTCTTCAGAGGTTCGAGAAGCGTCTTTCCGAACTCACTGATCTCTCCGCCGATGATTATGTAGTGGGGGTCAAAACTCAAGATGATATTGTTGATCCCCCTGACAAGATAGTCGAGAAAAACATCCCAAGTCTCCGCCGCCAATGCATCACCGCTTTCCAGCTTGGACCGAAACTCCTGGGTGTCCTTCAACTTATCTTCTGAGTTTTTGTTGTAGTTTCGGATCAAAGCACCGGAGGCGGCATAGATCTCCCAACAATCCTTTCTGCCGCAGGTGCATACAATTCCTTCGGACTCAATAGTCATGTGGCCGACTTCACCGGCTCTTTTCTTGCTGCCCTTGTAAATATGGCCCCTGACCACGATACCTGCACCGATACCACGGTTCAGTGAGAGATAAACAAGATTGCGTTTCTTTTTTGCCACCCCAAACAGCAGCTCGGCAAAGGCGGCAGCGTTTGCTTCATTCTCTACGAACAGTGGAAACGGAAACAATTTCTCATATTGTTTGAAGTGCAGATCTTTCAAATCAAGATCCGGGGATAGATTAG
>CAZBXU010000112.1:0-12197 GCA_964495755.1 uncultured Spirochaetaceae bacterium
GGTGGACTGACCGCCGGAGGAGTGAAAGAATAATCCCGAGCTTTTTTCTTTACAATGGAAAAACAGGGGATTACTATAAATTCACGATGTAAACCGGTTTGATTACGATCGATTTACCAAATTAAAAAAGGTGCCCTTTGGGCAAAGGAGGCTTCAATGAAAAAAGTAGTTGTTGTTCTCGTCCTTATCATGGCAGCCGCCATGGTGATCGGGGGAGGGCAGGGAGAGACGACCGCGGAAGGACCCGTCACCATCACCCTCTGGACCAAGGAGGGGGAGGCGGACAATGCCCTGCAGTGGGTATACGACCTGGCCGAAGGGTTCAACCAGATCAATTCGAATCAGCAGGTAGAGGTCGTGAAACCCGGCGATGTCGAGGCCCTGCGCGAGGATTTCCAGACGGCCAGCCTGGCCGGCACCGCTCCGGACCTGCTCTGGACGGTGAATGACCATGCCGGTCCTTTCACCGCCGCCGACCTGATCCAACCTGTGGACGGACTGTTCGACCTATCCAAGTACGTCGATGCCGCTCTGGCCGCTGTCAAACTGGACGGCAGGACCTGGGGTGTTCCCATCAACAACGGGAATCATCTGATGCTGCTGTACAACAAGGACCTCGTGCCCCAGGCTCCGGCCGACACGGAGGAAATGTTCCGGGTCGCCCAGCGGCTCACCACCGCCGATCGATACGGATTGGTTTGGAATCAGACCGAGCCCTTCTGGATGGTGCCCTGGCTGGGAGGTTTCGGCGGAAGCGTATTCGCCTCCGACGGTGTCACCCCCACCCTGAACACCAAGGCCATGAGAGACACTCTGCAGTTCCTCTACGATATGAAGTACAAGTACAAGATCGTTCCCAAGGAGAGCGACTATAACGGCGCCGACAGCCTGTTCAAAGAGGGGAAGGCGGCCATGATCATCAACGGTGACTGGTCCCTCGGGGCATACAAAGAAATTTTCGGCGACAAGCTCGGAGTGGCCCGCATTCCCAAGGTCTCTTCCACCGGCAAGTGGCCCGCCCCCTACACCAGCGGGGTCTTCTTCATGGTGCCAAAGGAGGTTTCCGGGGCCAAGCTGGATGTGGTCAAAGCCTTCGTCAACTTTGTGACCAACGAGGAAAACCAGGTGCAGATGGTGCGGAGTCTCAATAGGTTGCCCGCCCTCAAGGTAGCCCTGGATGAAACGATCGTCAAAAATGATCCATTCCTGAAGGGTTCCGCCGACCAGATGGTGGTCGGTACTCCGATGCCGACGGTCCTCGAGATGCGCTGCAACTGGGACTCGATGAAACCGGAGATGCAGGCCGTGTTGAACGACACAAAGAGCCCCGCCGACGCGGCGGCGGCCATGCAGAGAGCGGCGGAAGCCTGTGTGAAGACGCTGGAATAGCAACCGCGGTTTAACCACCAGAGAGGAACAGGGAAATATCCCTGTTCCTCCTTTCATTTGTGCGTCCCCCGACGCACCTGCTTGGTAGGAGATAACCCATGAGCGGCTTAACCGGAAAAATCATTGCCCGGAGTCTGGGTCAGGTTGGATCGACGCTGGCGTTTCTGATCCTGGTGATCGCGGTTGTCGAGGTTCTCCTGTATCTGATCCTCGGCAAGGCCTTGAAGCATCGCTATACGCTTCCCTACATGCTCATCGCTCCGGCGGCGATCGGTCTTGCTCTTTTGGTCATTTACCCGATCGGCTACGAGATTCGTCTGGCCTTCAGCAATATGAGCCTACGCTCGTTCAAGAATCCCGAGTTCGGCCTGGACCAGGCCTGGAGAAACTTCCGGATGATCTTCACTCAACCGGTGTTGAAACAGGCCATGTTTTTTCCCTTGTTCCTCCGCACCATTCTTTGGACGGTGATCCAGGTCACTTCCCATGTGGTATTCGGGATGTGCCTGGCCCTGTTGCTGCACCGGCCCATGAAGTTGCGAGGCGTGTATCAAGCGCTGATCATTGTTCCCTGGGCGATTCCCCAGGTGATTGCCGTGTTGACCTGGCGCAACGAGTTTCACTTTGAATACGGTTTTATCAACATCATGCTGACCCGCATCGGCCTGAATGCCGTGAGCTGGAAGACCAATCCCTTCTGGAACTTCGCCGCCGTCAACCTGACCAACATCTGGCTCGGCGTTCCCTTCATGATGGTCATCATCCTCGGCGGTCTGCAGAGTATCTCCAAGTCCTACTACGAGGCAGCAGAGATCGACGGCGCATCAGGATGGATGCGCTTTCACTCTGTCACTCTTCCCCTTCTTCAGCCGGTTCTCACCCCCGCGATCATTCTGGGAACGATCTGGACCTTCAACCTCTTCAACGTTCCTTTCTTGATCAACCAGTACGAGCTGGAGACCTCGGATATCTTGGTCACCGCTCTGTTTCGAGCGGCCTTCGAGTACAACCGCTATGGCTTCGCCGCAGCCTTCGCTCTGGTAATCTTTGTCATCCTATTCGTTTTCTCGGTGGCATACATCAAGCTCACCGGCGGTCTGAAAGGAGTGTACGAACGATGAAAGGAATTAAACGCTTCTTCTACCGTTCCCGGGGGGACAGCCCCTTCAAGCGAGTGCTGATCCACCTGGTGCTGATCCTTGCCTGTGCCATCGCCGTCTATCCGGCCCTGCGCATCCTGTCGGTATCCCTGCGTCCCGGCAACAGGCTCCTTTCGACGGATCTGTCCATCATCCCCAAGGACGCCACCTTTGAAAACTTCAGACGTCTGTTCACGGAGAAGGATTTTCTGCTCTGGGTGTGGAACAGTCTGATCATCACCATTACCACGGCCACGATCGGGGTGATCATCGCCTCGGCCTCTGCCTACGCCTTCTCCCGCTGGAAATTTCCCGGTAGAAACGCCGGCATGGTGTTCCTGCTCTCCACCCAGATGATCCCTGCAGCCATGATGATGGTCCCGATCTACATCATCGCGGCCAAGCTCCAGCTAATCAACACCTACCGGGGCCTGGCCCTGGCCTACTCGGTCACCAGCGTTCCCTTCAGTGTCTGGATCCTTAAAGGCTACTACGACACGATTCCCAGAGAGCTGGAGGAGGCGGCCATGATCGACGGTATGAGTCAGATGGGCACCTTCTATAGAATCATGCTGCCCCTGGCCGCTCCTGCACTGGCCATCGCCTTTCTGTTCAACTTCATGAACGCCTGGAATGACTATATGCTGGCCCGCATCATGCTGCAGAAGCGGGAGATGCTTACCTGGACCCTGGGGTTGTTTCGATTGCAGGACCAGTTCCAGACCGAGTGGGGGATGTATGCCGCCGCTTCGCTGCTGATCACCCTGCCGGTGGGGGCTCTGTTTTTCTACTCCTCCAAGTGGCTGGTCTCCGGCCTGACCCTGGGTTCCGTGAAAGGGTAGATCCTCCACAGGGGATAGGAACGCATGAGAACCGGCGCTGGAAGTATACGCACCGTCACACCGGCGGAGTATCTGGAGAGCTTCCCCGAACACGTAGGCTGAAGGAACTCTGGTAGGGCTGCTGGTTCACTCCGGACTACACCACCTGGATCGGGGAGAGGGAAGAGAGGAAACCTTGCGCTTTGTCCGAGGAGGATTCTGGTGTAACTTCATGGTCAAGTACCCGGAGGTCAACACGATGCACAAGAAGTTGCTTCGGGTCAGCGAGAAGATCCGGCAGCTGTGCCGAGACGGCGGCGCGGCGGAAGAGGATCCCGGTATCCAACAGGCCCTCGAACATCTGTGGGCCGGTCAGTGCAACTGTCCCTACTGGCACGGTGTGTTCGGAGGAATCTATCTGTTCCACATTCGCGCCGCCACCTTCGAGCATCTGATCAAGGCGGAAAGCTTGATCGACTCGCTGAAGCATGGCGAGGGCGCCTGGGTGGATGTGGAGGTCACGGATTTCGACAGGGATGGAAGGGAAGAGGTTCTATTGGAGAGCGACTGTCAGAGCCTCTACTTTCACCCTGCCGAGGAGGGACAGTGCTTCGAGTGGGACTGGCGGAAGCGGGCCCGACGTGTTTCTTGAAGCCCGGGGCGTTGCCGAGAGAGTACCGGCGATGGCGGCGGCTGAGTTCGAATCGATCTATCAGGGTTCCTGCCTGGTCTGGCTCTGGTCGCTGAAACTGGCTCCGGGATCAAGCTGGGACGTGCAGATCGGGGTCAAGCTCCGGTCGGTACATGCCGGCGGATGAGGGAATCGACAGATGCAGATCCATCGCTTTCAGACCGCAGATCTTGAGATTGGCTTTTCGGCGGATAGGGGCGGTCTCTGCCTGCTGCGCCCTCGTGGTTTCGAAGAGAATTGGCTTGGCCATGGGACGGAGCGGCCCAGCCTCGATATCCGTCTGGCCGACGGCTGGCTCGGAGACCGGCAGCCTCCGGCTCTGCTGGAACACAGAATCAGCGAAGGGGCGGATCCGACCGAGATCACCATCACCTCGAGCCTCGGTCCTCTGACCCTGCGGGATTCCTATACGATCAGCGGTCGTCTGATCCGACGGCGGGTAACCCTGGAAAACCGCAGCCGCCGGGAGCTGCAGGTCAAGGGCCTGCGTCTCCTCATCCCCGGTGTCAGAATCGGGCTTGAGGAGCACTGTCTGTTCGAGGCGCCGGGAACCGCGGTCCGCCCCCGGCTGCCCCTATCGGTGGCGGCATCGGAGGCCATCGGGGTTCCCCCGTCGGAAGAATTCGCCCCGGGAGCCCGGGCCCGCTGGGGTATGGCCATGGAGACCGCTCCGGACTGCACCCCCGGCCTGATGGCTGTCAACAATACGGGAGATAAGCAGGTACTTCTATGCTGGTACTTCAGCGAGGTGGAAGAAGCCCTGCCGGCCGTTGACGGCACGGGAGAGTCGGTATCCCTCGTTCACGACAGTGCCCTGGCAGGTTGGCTCCCACCGGGACAGACCCTGAGCGGCGGCGATCAGTACCTGCTCGTCTTTTCAGGATCCTGGCGGGAGGCGATGCTCGAGTACCGCAGGACTTTTCCGTCGATGGGCCTGGAGCCGGCGTTGTACCGGCAGGCTCCGGACTGGGTGGCGGGGGCAGGGATCTACGAGGTTCATGCCGGTCAATTTGGCGGTTTTCAAGGGCTGGCTCGAGAACTTCCCCGGATCAAAGGATTGGGCTTCGACACCCTGTATCTGCTTCCGATCTGGCGTTACCACAATCCTCTTGGACGGATCTGGGATGAGAACTGGAGAGCCAACGGCAGTCCCTATGCCATGCGGGACTTCGAAGCCTTTGAGCCCACCCTCGGCGGCGGGGAGGATTTTCGCGCTCTCGTGGCTGAAGCTCATCGTCTGGACATGCGTCTGCTTCTCGATTTCGTGCCCCAGGGCTGCTGCCTCGATGCCCGCTACGTAACAGAGCACCCGGAGTGGTTCTGCCGGAACGAGGAGGGGGCGCTGGTGTCTTCCCACGGTTGGAAGGATACCTACTCATTTGACTGGGCCAATCCGGAGTATCAGAAGTATATGCTGGACTGGGCTCTGGAGCTGATGCGTGCCTATGGCTTCGACGGCTATCGGGTCGATGCGCCGCTGGCCAAGGAGCCGAACTGGGACAGACGCATTGCCTACCATGCCAGCGCAACCAACCTCGGAGTCTTGAGCTTGCTCGAAAAACTCCAGCAGGGGGTCAAAGAGATCGACACGGGTGCCGCCCTTCTCTGCGAGATCTTCGGCCCCGTTTTCACCAAGTCCCACGATATGGCCTGTGACTACCTCCCCTGTATCCAAACCTACCAGCTGCTTCAGGCCCGGCTGACCCCGGCGGAGTGGGGCAGTTGGATCGAGGACCACCGCCTCTCCCTGCCCGAAGGCGCCCGGCGGGTGTGCTTTATGGAAACCCACGATACTCGGGAATTCCACCCCCCGGCCTACGGGTGGCGGGGCTCTCAAGCAAGCAGGGCGGGATTCGCCGCTTTGCTGCTGGCAGGGTTCATCCCCTTGGTCTGGAGCGGTCAGGAGACGGGGCAGGAGGATTTTTATCGGAGCGTGCTGGCGGTGCGGGCCGGGTCGCCGGCACTGCTGCGGGGGGAGGTATTGTTCAACGCCGTGTCCTGCTCCCACCCATGGGTGCTGAATGTTTTACGCAAAGCTCATGAACAGATCGTCTGGGGAGTGATCAGTCTTTGGCCGGAAAAAACCACCTTCGGCTTTTCCCTGCCCCTGGAAACGTTAGGGCTTCGGGAAAAGAGCAGCTACGGCTTGAAAGACCTGATCGGCCGCCGAGACTGGTCGGAGTACGGGACAGACGGCTGGAAGGGCCGGGATCTGCTCGATCTTTCTCTGACACCCCAGCCTTTCGTGCCATACTTCTTCGAGATCTTGAGCAGGGAACGGGAGGAAAACAGATGCGGGTGACGATCAAGGACATCGCCGAACGGGCAGGAGTTTCCAAGACGGCGGCCAGCTTCGCCTTCAACGATCCCTCCCGGCTGGCAAAACAGACCCGGGAGAGAATCTTAGCTTGAGAAACAGCCAAGCCATCGATAATTACGTGGGGAATATTCGCATCTCTTAGTATTGTCAGCAGTGCTTGAAGCGGGTTTCGAAAGTCCTCAAGAAGATCGGTCATGAAGCCTCGATCTCAAGACATTCCAGTTCTTCCGGACTGTCTGAATATCGGTCTCGGAACCACTCAAATCCCAACCGAGTTGTCGGGTCATTCGCAACAATGCCGCCAATTGACGAAACTTTGTTTCCGGGGATCCTTCGAGCTGCTCCCGAAGAGTTACCTCGTTGACTCTTTGCCATCGCTCTTTATATTTCCTCACCGCCTCCCGTTCCATGGTATTATTCTATTGGGAAGCCTGAGATCCCGTCAAACCGGCAGTCTTTCCCGGATTTTGCGGATCGTCAGGGGCGCGGAGCCTTCGTAGTGGTTGTTCACGTTCAGGAAGATGTCGACGCCCCGGCCGAGCAGCCTGCCGATCGTATCCAGGATATCCCCGATCTCCTCGTCTTTGGGAGCCACGATTCTGTCCCACTGCTTGCCGGTCATCTTCTCCATGCCCCGGCGGTCCGGCCCGTGCAGGCGGATAACGGCCAGGTCCCCTTCCTGAAACCACTCCTCCCTGCCGGGCAAGATCTTCCGCAGGTCGGGCATGTAGTATCCCTGCAGGAAACATGGGTAGAGCCTGTTCTTGCGGAGGAACTCGAAGTAGAGGTCGTTGAGGTACTGCTGGTTGCGGGTCTCCACGGCGCAGGGGTAGGGGCAGCTGACCGAAGAGAAGAATTCCTCCATTTGGGATTCAAACTGCTTTTGGGAGGAGATCTTCTGCTTGTTGAGGTATTCGAACTGGAAGATCAGCGCTCCGATCCGGTTACGCAATGGCTCTATCCGCTCCAGAAAAGCTGCGAACAGCTCCGGAGAGAGAAAGTGAGGATTCCCCCGCAAGGGCTTGCTCTTATCTCTCTGATAGTGGTGGGTCAGGGTGATGCTGTTGGGTACTTTGACGGTAAAGCGGAATCCTTCGGGAACGCTGCGGCTGTACCCCTCTGCGGTCGCCAGATCGGGAAGCCGCGGTTCAGGGCTTTCAAAGAGAGACCAGAACCACCTGTCGATCTCGGCGGTATCGAAAGCCTCGGCGTACTGCTCCAGGTAGCTCCCGCCGCTTTCCCGGGCATACACCAGCCCTTCCCAGGAGTCGAAGTTCCAGCTCGATGTGCCGATGCGCAGCATGGACATTCCCCCGTGTATCACACTTATTCTCTGAGGGTCCTCGTAGCCACCAGATCCACACCGGTTCCTTCGATGTTCTTCAATAGAACCTGCCCGCGAACGATCGGAGGACGCAGCTCCAGCTTGTAGACCCGGTTGAGGAGAGCGGGTATATAACCTTTCAGCATAGGCGCACTGGTCTTCACGGGCAGGCGGCGGTCAGCTCCGGTAGCTGTCCGCACCGTGGCGGTTACGACCCGTTTGGGTGCAAGTATTTCCTCCCGGGCGTAGTTTTCACCCTTGGCGCATTTGTTTCCCTTGACCGCTACATCGTTCTCATCCTCCCAGGTGACTGTCAGGCGGCAGCCGAGGGGACAGGATATGCACACCATCTTCCGTTCCATCAGTAGATGCTGACCTCCAACTTTTTCTCCCTCGATTCCGATCCACGGGAAAGATCCTGCTCGTCGAGGAGGAAACTGACCATCTCCGAGGGCTGGACGTGGGCCAAATTTTTGCGTTTCAGCGGCTCTCCCTCCAGGCTGATCACCAGCTCTGCTTTGTTCTTGACGATAAGGGAGCGAAGGTAGAAGCGATTCGTCATTCCCGGCAGATACTTGTTCGGGATCACGTATTTCACGTTTGCTCCCGAGACGACGGGGTGATGCTGGGAGTGATAGCTTCCTTTGAGGTACTCGACGACAAAGGAGGCGCAGCGATCGGATTCCTCGCTTACGTAGTCCACCAGGTCGTGTACGTGGAGAACGTTCCCGCAGGCGAATACGCCGGGCACTGAGCTCATCAGGCCGCCGTCCACGAAGGGACCACCGGTTTCCGGATTCAGGTGTACGCCGAATTTCCTGGACAGCTCGTTGTCCGGAATCAGTCCTACAGAGAGCAGGATCGTGTCGCAGTCCAGGTCGAAACTCTTGGCCGTGACCATCTTACCCTCTTCCAAAGGAGTGACTTTCACCCCCGTGACCCGGTCCTGACCTCGGATTTCCGAGACGGTGTGGGAGAGGTACAGGGGGATGTTGAAGTCGTTCAAACACTGAACGATGTTTCGGGTGAGGCCGGAAGGGTAGCCCTGGATTTCGATGACTCCGAGCACCTCTACTCCGACCCAGGTCAGACGACGGGCCATGATCAGCCCGATGTCCCCGGAACCAAGGATCACCGCCCGGCGCCCAGGCATATAGCCGTCGATGTTGATCAGTCTCTGAGCCAACCCTGCTGTAAACACCCCGGCCGGACGGGTGCCGGGAATGCCGATGTTGCCGCGATTTCGCTCCCGACAGCCCATGGCCAGGACAATCGCGCGGCTTTCGATTTTAATTACGCCGTGCCGCTTGGAGTAGGCAAACACCGAGTGGGGTGTGCCGGGGGTGACTTCGAGGGCCGTGGTTTCCAGAAAAATTGAGACATTGTCCAATTCTCCGACCATTTCGATGAAGCGTTCGGCGTACTCCGGCCCGGTCAGGTCTTCCTTGAAGCGCTGAATGCCGAACCCGTTGTGAATGCACTGGTTCAGGATCCCTCCGAGCTCGTTTTCCCGCTCCAGGAGGGCAACCGAACACCCCTGTCCGGCGATCCGTGCCGCCGCGGCCAGGCCGGCGGACCCTCCACCGAAGACAACGGCGTCGTAGATTTTCTCGATCATTTCAGTTCCTCGGTGCCGGTCACGGCTGCCGGAGGGGCCTTCACCGAAAGATCGCCAACTCTTTGGGTGATGATGTTGCTACCCGGACCACGTTTGGTGATCTCCTCAACGGACATTCCCGTTTCCCGCTGCAGGATCTTCAGGATCTTGTAGCTGCAGAACCCGCCCTGGCAGCGGCCCATCTGAGCCCGGGTGTAGAACTTGATGCCGTCCATCGTGGTGTGTCCCCGGCGGATGGCAGCCACGATCTCCGCTTCGGAGACCGACTCACAGCGGCATATGACTTCGCCGTAGGTAGGTTCTTTCTGAATCAGAGCGTCAGCCTCGTAGGGGGACAGCCTGCGGATGCGGGGAACCTCGTCTATGAAGGGGGCGAAGTCGGAGCGCTCGGTCAGGACCAGGCCTGCTTTCTTGAGCAGATCTTTTACATATTCCCCGATCGCAGGCGCGGCGGTCAAACCGGGGGACTGGATTCCCGCCACCTGGACGAGCTTGGGCTGCCTTTCGGAAACGGCGATGTAAAAATCGTTTCCCTTCAAGGTGGGACGCAAGCCGGCGAAGGCGGTGATGATATCCCGCTCTGAAATCTTCGGGATCAGCCTGCGGGCGGCGTGAAAAATCATTTCGAAGTTGCTCTGGGTGGTGGACAGGTCTTCCTTGTCTTTCTGTTCGATCGACGTCGGGCCCACCATACAGGTGCCCTCCGGAGTGGGGATGACCAGGATTCCCTTTGACACGGTGGTCGGTACGGGGAAAACAACCTTTCCGGGGAGCCCTGCGGCGTTCCTGTCCAGGAGGAACTCCTGTCCCTTGAAAGGCTTGATCTCGAAGCGTTCGGCGTTGAAAATCGCCGAAATTTCGTCGGCGTGCAAGCCGGCGGCATTGACCAGGTAGCGGGCTCGTAGACTTTGACCGTTCTCCCCGTGGATCAGAAAGTGATTTTTCTTCTTCTCAGCCTTGACCACGTTGAACCTGGTTCGCAGCTCGACCCCGTTTTTCTTCGCTGATTCGATCAAGGAAAAAACGAAGCGATATGGCTCGATTACACCGCCGGAGGGGGCGTGAAGTCCTCCGACAACATCGGGATTCAGCTTGGGTTCGAGGGAGTGGATCCGGTCGCGATTGCACAACTCCAGCCCGATGACCTTGTTCTCCACCCCCTGCATGTACAGTTTTTCTATTGTCTTCATCTCCTCAACGGTGAAGGCCACTACCAGGATACCGCAGCGCCTGAAGGGAAAGTGCAGCTCCTGCTGCAGCCTGTCAAACATGATGTTGCCCAGTACTTCCAGCCGGCCTTTCAGCGTGGACGTTGGGTAGTGAAAGCCGCCGTGGATAATTCCGGAGTTCGTCTTGGTAACACCGAAAGAGACGTCCCATTCCTTCTCCAGAATGACCGTGTCGCAGGCATAGGCGGAAAGTTTGCGGGCGATCGATGCCCCGACTACCCCGGCACCCACGATCGCTACGTCGTAGATGTTGTTTTTCATTTACCAGAGCTCTCTTCGACTCGTAGAAACAGCCACCGCGCCTGAGGCCAGGATCCGATCGACGTCGTCCCTGGTTTTTATCAGTCCCCCGGCGACAATGGGTGGTAGGTGCAGTTTGTCTAGCTCAGTCTGTATGTAAGGCAAAATGATACCTGGAAGAATTTCAACACTATCCGGCTTTGAGCTCTGCACAAGCCGGGCACCGGTATTCACCGACTCGGAGTCCACTATGAACAGTCTTTGCAGGGCAATGAGATTCTGTTTCTTCGCATACTGGATGATATTGGAGTGCGTGCTGATGATACCGTCAATCCCGAAAGACTTTTTTAAATAGGTGATTCCAACCTGATCGCGCGCGATCCCTCTGATCAAATCAAGGTGCAGCAGAAAAAGGTTCCCCTCTGCCCGCATGCTCCTCTCGATGTCGATCAGATTGAAAATATCCCCTGCCAGCAGAAATATAACCCTGATCTTTTTGCTCAGTGCGTATTCCAAGTCCCTCATCTCACGCACCGCAGCAATAACCGGACTTTCTCTCAATACTTCGAGGAATTTTATAGCCATGATATTCAGACAGGGCAGCAGAGAAGAGTGTACCGGAATCCACGGAAGGTGTCTACGACAGAGGCTCTGCTGACCCTTGTTGAAGGTGGGCAGATATGATACGTTTTCTGGGACGAACACAATCGGGGTCAGAGAACGAGAGAAGACCCTACCCGGAGAGACTCTGTGCGTACAGCACGAGTGGCTGAGCGGGTAGGGTCTTTTTTTGCCTGGGGAGGAGGGAGATCCTGCTCGAGGGAGAAAACCAAAAAGGTGTTTGATGTAGCCGTTATCGGAGCGGGAATTATTGGAACGCTGATCGCCAGGGAGCTGTCCCGGTACAGGCTCGAGGTTGCTCTGTTGGACAGAAGTAATGACGTGGCCAACGGCTCCACCAAGGCGAACAGCGGCATCATTCATGCCGGCTATGACGCAGTGCCGGGCAGCAATAAAGCAAAGTTCAACGTACTGGGGAATCCTCTTTTCGACGAGTTGTGCGATCATCTCGATGTGCGCTTCAACAGGATCGGCTCTCTCGTGGTGGCCTTCAGTGAACGCGAAAGGACGGCCGTAGAGCAGCTCTACAAGCGGGGGAAAACGAACGGCGTCGAGGGACTCAGAATTATAGAAAGAGAAGAGCTGCAGGCACTCGAGCCGAATCTTGATGATACGGCGGTTTGCGCGCTCCATGCCCCCCAAGCGGGCATCATCGATCCCTGGGAAATTGCCGTTGCAGCAGCTGAAAATGCGGCGGAGAACGGGGTCAAACTCATTTTGAACTTCCCGGATGAAGATATCGATCGAAGGGCAGAATCGTACAGGATCATCGGGCAGGACGATGAGATCGGGGCCCACTGTGTGA
>CAZBXU010000113.1:0-11913 GCA_964495755.1 uncultured Spirochaetaceae bacterium
GGCGGATGTAGAGGAGGCGAAGATGAGATGTTTGACCCCTTTCCCGTAGCGGGACAAGGCGCCGAGAAGCGTTGCCGTGCCGTCGACGTTGACCCGGTAATAGCCGCTGGGCGTCACCGATTTGGTGAGTCCGGCCAGGTGTAGAAAGACATCGATGTCCTCAAGCTTTCCCGAAAAACTTTCCTCGTTCCCGTAGTCGATCCGGCGGCATTCGATTTCGTATCGCTGAAGAAACGAAGTGTCCGACTCCCTGCGGGTAAAGGCAATGAGCTGGATTGATTCTTTTGCCTCCCGATGCCGGGCTTGCTGGGTGATTAGATTTTTACCGATCATGCCGGTCAGCCCGGACACTCCAACTCGTATCATTGTAAATCGACATTAAAATATCTATCCCGCTGTCGCTTGTCAATAATACCCTTGACTTTTGTAATCTCCCTTTCTATTCTCCTACCTAATTCAAAGCAGGGGAGGAGGTCATGGCGGGCAAGCACGTTCCCTTTACCAAGGACCAGATCGAAAGCATTATCGCAACCCACCCTACTCCATTTCACATCTATGATGAAAAGGCGATTCGGGAGAACGCCCGCAAATTGAAAGAGCTTTTCTCCTGGGCGCCGGGATTTCGCGAATACTTCGCCGTCAAGGCCACGCCGAATCCCTACATTCTGAAGATACTCAAAGAGGAAGGCTTCGGCACCGACTGCAGCTCCCTCCCGGAGCTGATTCTCTCTGAAAAAGTAGGCCTTCCCGGCCAGTACATCATGTTCACCTCAAATGACACCCCCTACCAGGAGTATCAAAAAACCAAGGAGCTGGGCGCAATCATCAATCTGGATGACATCAGTCACATCCCCTATCTGGAAAAACACGGCGGGTTGCCGAAACTTCTATGCTTTCGCTACAATCCCGGTCCGCTTCGCCAGGGAAACGCGATCATCGGGAAACCCGAGGAAGCCAAGTACGGATTCACCAAGGAGCAGCTCTTCCAGGGCTACCGCATGGTGAAGGACAAGGGGGTCAAGCATTTCGGGCTGCATACCATGATCGCCTCCAACGAGTTGGACCCCTACTACTTTATCGATACCGCCAAGATGCTGTTCGAGTTGGTGGTTGAAATCAAGAAGACCCTGGACATCCGCATCGAGTTCATCAACATCGGCGGGGGAATCGGTATTCCCTACAAGCCGGATCAGAAGGCTGTCGACCTGAGCATTGTCTCCGACGGAATCCGTAAAGCCTACGAGTCCATGATCCGACCGGCGGGTTTGCACCCTCTCAACCTGTATATGGAAATGGGGCGGATGATTACCGGTCCCTACGGATACCTGGTTACCCGGGTGCGTCATATCAAGGAAACGTACAAGAAATATGTGGGCCTGGACGCCTCTATGGCCAATCTGATGCGCCCGGCCTTCTACGGCGCCTATCACCACATCACGGTCATGGGCAAACAGGATCAGAACCATGATCAGCTCTACGACGTGACCGGCTCCCTCTGCGAGAACAACGATAAGTTCGCCATCGACCGGAAGCTCCCGCCGGTAGAGGTGGGAGACATCCTGGTAATCCATGATTCAGGAGCTCATGGGCACGCCATGGGTTTCAACTACAACGGCAAACTTCGCTCTGCGGAACTGCTGCTCAAACCGGAGGGAAAAGTCGAGCAGATACGGCGAGCAGAAACCGTAGAGGACTACTTTCAAACCCTGGATTTCTCCCGGCTGTAGGATTTCAGCTTTCAGCCTCCACCGGTCTTCACCCGCACAGGAGACAGACGTGTTCGTATAAACTCGACCAGCCAACCGGCGTAGGTCTCCATCCAGGCAAAGAGCCGCATGAATCGGGGGATATAGATCACAGGTTCGGGACGTACCAGGAGCAGCCAGATCCGATTCGCCAGGACCTCGGGACGCACCTCGACGCCGTAGGTCCGGCGACGTCGGGTGAACACAGCGAGAACCCGGGACAGTTTCAGCAGATCCGTAGTGGCGATCCCCGCCTTCACCAGGCTGACCCGTACCGGGGACAGGCGCAACTCTCTGTTCAGGTGTTGAACGTACACCCTGAAGAACGACCGGACCCCTCGCAGCAATGCGGTCGGTCGAATCGGAAATAACTTCAAGGCCGATTCTAAGAAAATCACGTGCCCCCGGCCGCTCTTCTTCATATCTTCAAGCACCAGTTCGGTAAAGCGGATAACACCCAGAAGGTTTCTCTCGATGCGCTTCCACATCCCCGTGTTGTACGCATATCTTTTGCCATTGAACCAGACCAGATCCGCATGATTCACCAGCACATCGATCGGACCCCAGGAACGGCTGATTTCCCGATAAAACCGGAGCACCTCCGCACCCCTCGACATATCCGCAGCCACCACATCGACCTGACCGCCCTCTTCGCAAATCTGAAATGCCAAACTCTCCAGATGTTGTCCCGGTTTCTCTACCAGCAGCACTCGCATGCCTTCTTGGGCCAATTTCTTTGCCGCCGCCTCGCCAAAACTGGTAGCGGCGCAGGTGACAACGGCAAGATTTCCGAACATCGCCTCCCGCTGTTTCTGAAACCGGCGAACGCGGTAGTAGGGGGACCTGGCCAGCAAGGCAGCACGGACCAGGGGGCGAAAAACCCTCGCCAACACACGGCGCAATCCCAGCCTGGCGGAGAACTCCCGCATATAGTCATCCAGAGTGTATCGCTGGAAGTGCAGCAGCCGCTGGCTCTCCTCTGTGTCGATCCAATCGGTGCTGAAGGGTCGGTGACCGAAGGCTTGGTCGGGAAGCATGCCCACACCCACACCGTCGAGCACCTTCTCCACGATTTCCCGGTAGGTATACTGACAGCGTGTCCCGCCGCCTATATGCAGGATCTTGCCCCAGATCTCCGGGCCGGCCATCGCATTGGCCAAGGCCAAACCGACATCACGGTTGTGGACATACTCCATCCGGTTGTCCAGGGGGATCTCGAACATTGCAGAATCGAGTTTCAAAGAAAACGGAAGAGCTGCGGCGAAGCGGAAGATCGACCACTCGAGACCGGAATTGCGCACCAGTCCTTCGCACTCCACCTTGTGCCGGGCATAGTTCTCCATCGGTTTAAGAGGATCTGTGACCCGGCGGGGCGGCTGCTGATCCTGGGTAATTCCATAGATATGCAGGGAGGAGGCAAAGATGATCTTGGCTGGATTCTCCAGGGCGACGATCGCCTGAAGCAGGTTCCGGGTACCGCCTACGTTCACTTCCCGAGCCCAGTCCGGTTGATCCTCGCAGTCTATTCCCGTGGCCGAGAGCTTCGGAATGACGAAGGCCAGATGAATCACCAGATCCATGCCCTGTACAGCAGTAGCCGTTGCCCTGGGATTTTTCAAGTCTCCCCAAAAAATCTCAGCCTGTCTCCCTAGTTTGGCCGCTTTCCTTTTATTTACACTGTTTGGGACATCGAAACAGCGCACCCGATGACCGCGGCTCAGTATTTCCTGAACCGTTCCTTCACCGATATTCCCGAACGCACCCGTGACCAGGACATTCATCCTGTCCCCTCCTTGATTATTCCTTTCAAAATCAGCGTAATTCCTTGAACACCCACATCGACCCACCGGCCCCCTTCCGGATCGAAGACCCCCTGCATCACCAGCCCCGCTCCGTAGGATACGATGATTTGGGCGGTCCGCTCGGGATCGACTTCCTTCATCGTCCCTTCTTCGATTCCGCGATGTATCAAATCTGTAAAAAACTTGCGGAAAAACTTGTAGGGGGCAATTGTCGCTTTCCAGGTTTCCGGGTCTCGGCCGGCCTTGGTTAGAAACTCGATGAACAGGGGCAGCTGGCCGGCGGCGGTCTGGAAGATCAATCCGGTCATCTTCGCCATCAGGAGCAGGGCACCGGGAACCGATGCTGCGGTGTCCCGAATCCGTTCCATTTCCCCGACAAAGCCGCGCATCCAGGTTTCGAACATCTCCACAAAGATGGCCTGCTTGCTGGGGAAGTGGTGATACAGGGCCCCCTTGCTTACACCCGCGGTGTTGCAGATTTCCGCCACTCCCGTGCTGTCGTAGCCGTAGCGGGCAAAACACTCTTCCGCTGCCTCGAGTATCCGGTTTCTTGTTTCCTCGCTCTTCTGTTTTTCTACCACCTTATGCCTGTACAAATCCTGGTTTTATCAGACCGACCGGTCGGTCTGATTTAATATACTTTGCTGCCGGACATAAATCAAGGGTTCAGTCACCATTTTTCAAAAAGAACAGCTTACCAGTGGTTATCTAGAAAATTAGAAGTAAAACGGATAATTTTACAGCTAACCGCAATGCAAAGACTTCCCTAAAAATCCGATTGGTGCATAATGACACACCCGCAAAACACCCAGATCAGCTTGACTTTACGGGGTATTTAGGCAAGTAATAAGCATACACTAATCCCACAAGAGAGGACGTAGCTATGAACACTACCCTTGGCGTCATCATTGGAAACCGTGGTTTCTTTCCCTCCAAACTGTGCGAAGAGGGCCGAAGTACCCTGCTGAAAGTACTCAAAGAGGAAGGCATCGATGCGGTCACACTGACCCCCGAAGACACCCCGTACGGCTCGGTGGAAACCTATGCGCAAGCCAAACAGTGCGCAGAGCTGTTCAAGAAGCATCGGGAGAAGATCGACGGTATTCTGGTGAGCCTACCCAACTTCGGGGATGAGCGCGGTGTAGCCGACACGATCCGAATGGCCGGCCTGAACGTGCCCGTCTTGATCCAGGCCTTCCCCGACGACATGAAGCACATGACCATCGAACACCGCAGGGACAGCTTCTGCGGCAAGATGTCCGCCTGCAACAATCTCTGGCAGTACGGCATTCCCTACAGCCTGACCACAACGCATACTGTCCGCCCGGAATCGAAGGAGTTCCGCCAAGATCTGGCCGATTTCGCGGCGACCTGTCGGGTTGTCAGGGGTTTGCGGGGCGCCCGCTTCGGTCAGGTAGGGGCCCGTCCCGCCGCCTTCCTGACGGTGCGTTACAGCGAAAAGATACTGGACAATTGCGGGATCAGCGTGGAAAGTCTGGACCTTTCCGATGCCTTCGGACGGGCGGAAAGACTCAAGAGTGGCGACGCCGAGGTGAAGGCCAAGCTCGAGGCCATCAAGGGATACGCCAAGACGCAGGGGATCCCGGCTCAGGCTCTGGACAAGATGGCTCGTTTTGCCGTTGTCATGGACCGTTTTATGGAGGAAAACGAGTTGGTCGGGACCGCGGTGCAGTGCTGGACATCGATGGAGGAGTACTTCGGCGTAGTGCCATGTACCGTTATGAGTATGCTTAGCAATACCCTGCAGCCCAGCGCCTGTGAAACCGATATCACCGGTCTGATCGGAATGTATGCCATGGTACTGGCTTCAGGAAGGCCGAGCGCGCTGTTGGACTGGAACAATAACTACGGGGATGATCCGGACAAGGGTGTGGTCTTTCACTGCAGCAACCTGCCTCAAGACATATTCGGCGGAGAGGCGGTAATGGGCTACCAGGAGATCATCGCCGGCAGCGTGGGCAAGGAAAACACCTACGGCACGATGGTTGGGAAGATCAAACCCACTCCCCTCACCTACTGCCGTGTATCCACCGACGACAACTACGGCACGATCCGGGCGTATCTGGGGGAAGGTCGCATCACCGAAGACCAGGTCGAAACCTTTGGCGGCTACGGGGTCATCCAGATTCCGGATTTCCAGAAGCTCCTGCGCTTCATCTGCGAGAATGGATTCGAGCACCACGTGGCGGTCAACCCAACCCCGGTGGCGGATGCGGTCTGCGAGGCGATGGACAAGTACCTCGAGTGGGAAGTGTACTATCATCAGGGATGAGAGGAAGGCGATAACATGACGTACATCCTTGGTTTAGATTTCGGAACAGATTCGGTTCGGGCAGTGGTTGTGAATGCCCAAAGCGGCAAGGAAGAGGCCAACCAGGTAGCCTACTACAAACGCTGGAGGAAGGGCCGGTACTGTGATCCGGCCAAAAATCAGTTCCGGCAGCACCCCCAAGACTACATCGAATCCATGGAAGAGGCAGTCAAAGGAGCACTGGCTCAGCTTTCCGCCGGCGCGGGGAAGGAGGTGGCCGGTATCGGCATCGACACAACCGGCTCTACCCCCTGTGCCGTGGACAAGGAAGGCACTCCGTTGGCTCTTAAGCCTGAGTTCCAAGACAATCCCAACACCATGTTCGTCCTGTGGAAAGATCACACGTCGGTCAAAGAAGCGGAACAGATCAACGACCTGGCCCGCAGCTGGGGCGGTGTGGATTACACGAAGTACGAGGGAGGCATCTACTCCTCAGAATGGTTCTGGGCCAAGATCCTCCACGTGTTGCGGGAAGATCCCCGGGTGGCGGCGGAAGCCTACTCCTGGGTCGAGCATGCCGACTGGATGCCCGCCCTGTTGACGGGGAATACGGACCCGCTGAAGCTGAAGCGCAGCCGCTGCGCCGCCGGGCACAAGGCGATGTGGCATCCCGAGTGGGATGGGTTGCCTTCCGAAGAGTTCCTGGTCAAGCTCGATCCTCTGCTGAAAGGCTTGCGGGACCGGCTGTATCACGACACCTATACCTCGGATGTGAAAGCCGGGGAATTAACCGAGGAGTGGGCTCGCCGCTTGGGGATACCTGCGGGAATCGCTGTCGCCGTCGGGGCTTTCGATGCCCATATCGGCGCCGTGGGAGGAGGAATCGGCCCGGCTACCCTCACCAAGATCATGGGAACCTCAACCTGCGACATGATCGTGGCACCGGAAGGTGAGGTGGGCGGCAAACAAGTCGCCGGGATCTGCGGCCAGGTGGATGGATCGATCGTACCCGGAATGATCGGATTGGAAGCCGGCCAGTCCGCCTTCGGCGACGTATATGCCTGGCTGGTCAACCTGCTGTACTGGCCGCTCCAGTATGCCGAGTCCACTCCGGAGGATCCCGGGCAGAAGGAAAAACTGCGTCAGGATATCAAGGACAAACTTCTCCAGAACCTTACCGAAGAGGCGGCCCGGATTCCTCCCGGACAGTCGGGGCTCCTCGCCCTGGATTGGCTCAACGGCCGCCGCACACCTGATGCGGATCAGAGCTTGAAAGGTGCAATCATCGGATTGAGTCTGGGAACCGACGCTCCGAGGATCTTTCGTGCTCTGGTGGAAGCAACAGCCTATGGCTCCCGAGCGATCGTCGAGCGCTTCCGAGACGAGGGAGTAGCCATCAAGGAGGTCGTGGCCCTGGGAGGAATTGCCCAAAAATCCTCCTTCGTCATGCAGGTCACGGCGGATGTGCTGAACATGCCCATCAAGGTGGCAACGTCGGAACAGACCTGTGCTCTCGGTGCAGCCATGTTCGCCGCAGTTGCCGCCGGAATCTATGATTCCGTAGCCGCCGCTCAAGGCAAGATGGGCAGCGGCTTCAGCAGGACCTACACACCGAATGATGCGAATGCGAAGGTGTACTACGGGCTCTACAAGAAGTATCTGCAGCTGGGCCAGACCCTCGAGCAGCAGCTTCGGGAGCTATGAGATCGATGGATCGCGCTGCCATTAAACACCTGCAGGAAGAGGTGTACAGAGCCAACCTGGAGCTCAAGGAGAGCGGCCTGGTGCTGGCCACATTCGGTAATGTCTCCGGAATCGACAGGGCCGGCGGGATCGTTGCCATCAAACCGAGCGGACTGCCTTACGAAGAATTGTCTCCCGACAAAATGGTGCTGGTAGATCTGGAGTACAACGTGGTCGAGGGGGAGCTAAATCCATCCTCGGATACGAAAACCCATGTGATGCTGTACAAGGCATTCGACGAGATCGGCGGAGTCGTGCATACCCATTCAAAGTACGCCACGGCCTGGGCACAGGCGAAGAAACCCCTCCCCTGCTTCGGGACCACCCATGCCGATATCTTTTACGGCCCGGTTCCCTGCACTTCAGTCATGCGGGACGATCAGATCCATCGGGATTACGAGGAGGAGACGGCCGTCCAAATCCTGGAAACCTTTGAACGCTTCGACTACCGACAGATACCGGGGGTTCTCGTCGCCGGCCACGGCCCATTCACCTGGGGGCAAACACCGGCGAAGGCTGTGTACCACGGTTTGATGCTTGAATACATCGCAGAAATGAATATCATATCCCTATCCCTCGATCCCAGTTTGAGAGAAATCAAGCAGACACTGCTGGATAAACACTTCTTACGCAAACATGGTGAAAACGCCTACTACGGACAACCGGAAAAGGATAAAGGATGATCTATAAACCGTACGGTAAAACAGGAAAACAATGCTCGGCCCTTGGATTCGGTGGAATGCGCTTTAAAAGCATCGACGACCAGGACGCCTGTGTGGAGATGATGATAGAAGCCGCCAAGGGAGGGGTGAACTACTTCGACACCGCTCCCTCCTACTTTGGGGTCAAGAGCGAGACCGTCTTTGGGGCCGGATTCAAAGAGCTGCGCAAGCTGAACCTGCCATTCTACTGCGCCACCAAGACCTTCGCCTCGACAGAGACGGCGATCCGGAAAGAAATCGAGGCCCAGCTGAAGCGTCTCGGACTCGATTCGATCGATTTCTACCACGTGTGGTGCATCATCGACTTGAATACATGGGAGGAACGCAAGAAAAACGGGGTGGTCACAACGTTTCGAAAGCTGAAAGAAGAAGGGCTGATCAAGCACATCTGCGTTTCCAGTCATCTGATCGGAGACCAGATCAAGGAACTTCTCAAAGAGGAGGTGTTCGAAGGCGTTCTGTTCGGTTATTCGGCGTACAACTTCTCGATCCGGGAGAAGGCGTTTGAAACAATCAGCCGGCGGAATCTGGGCTGCGTGGTCATGAATCCCCTGGGCGGAGGAATCATCCCCGAGAATCCGGAGATCTTCGACTTCATCAAAACCCACGAGGATCAAAGCGTGGTGGAGGCAGCCCTGCACTTCCTGTTCTCCCACCAACGGATTACCACCGCTTTGGTCGGCTTCGGCAACCTCGAGGAGGTGAAACAAGCCCTGCACGCGGTGCAGACATACACCGGTGTCGATGAATCACACATCAGCAAGATCAGAGATTCCTTCAAAGAGGCCTTCCTCGATCTTTGCACCGGCTGCCAGTACTGCGATCACTGTCCGGAAAAAATACCGGTTCCGAAGCTGATGGACGCCTACAACCACTTTAAGCTCCACGGGAAAATAGATTCAGCTCTGGATCGCCTGAAATGGCACTGGAACATACCACCCAGCGAGGCGGCCAGATGCACCGAGTGCGGGCAGTGCGAAGAAGCCTGCACCCAGCACCTTCCGATTATCAAGCGGCTCAAAGAAATCGCCGCTATGGCTCCCACAAAGTAAATACGAAGGAGAACATTTATGAAGTACCGAGATTTAGGAAAAACCGGGATGAAGATCTCCGAGGTGAGCTTCGGCTCCTGGGCGATCGGTGCCGGTTGGGGCACGGTGGATGACAAGGACTCACTGGCCGCCCTGCACAAGGCGGTGGATCTGGGGATCAATTTCATCGATACGGCGGATGTCTACGGCATGGGCCACAGCGAACAGCTGATCGCTCAAATGCGAAAAGAACGTTCGGAGCAGCTCTACGTGGCGACCAAGGCAGGGCGTAAATTAGATCCTCATGTGGCGGAAAAGTACACTCCCCAAAATATCCGGGGTTTCATCCAAGAAAGCCTGAAAAACCTCAAGGTCGACGCCTTGGACCTACTCCAGCTGCACTGCCCGCCTCGAGAGGTGTACTACACGCCCGAACTTTTCGATGCCCTCGATGGTATGGTCAAGGAAGGATTGATCAAAAACTATGGTGTGAGTGTCGAGAAGATGGAGGAAGCGTTAAAAGCGATCGAATTCCCCGGCGTCAAGACGGTGCAGATCATCTTCAACATGTTCCGCCAGCGACCCGCAGAACTGTTCTTCCGCGAGGCCAAAGCGCGAAAGATCGGCGTCATCGTGCGGGTGCCTCTGGCCAGCGGGCTTCTAACCGGAAAGATGACAAGGGAAACGAGTTTCGAAAAGGACGATCACCGCAACTACAATCGGGAAGGGCAAGCTTTCGACAGAGGGGAAACTTTCGCCGGCGTGGATTATGAAAAGGGGCTCCAAGCAGTAGAAGAGCTGAAACGTATCAAGCCCAAGGATTTTACCATGGCTCAATTCGCCCTGAAATGGATCCTCATGCACGATGCCGTATCCTGCACGATTCCCGGGGCAAAGCGGCCCTCCCAGGTGGAGGACAACTGCCGAGCCTCCGACTTGCCCGATCTGTCCAAACAGGTGCTGGACGGGGTGCGGGAGATCTACGAGAAATACGTGAAAGCCGACGTTCACTACCGCTGGTAGGGCACGCACGGCGGAGCCTCGCGCGGCCGGGCATTTCTGTCTAAAAACCGCTTAAAATAAGACGACTCATCCGATAGTATTAATGAGATCTCCGATTGAAATTTGCATATTTGGAGATACATTAGTAAACAGCGGGTAAAACAGATGAAAAAACCACCGTATTTACTGTTAGTGCTGGTCCTCTTCGCCTCCTGCGCTTCGATCCAGCGTTCCAAGGATGAGGGAAATATCGAACGGGTCTCGGAGCTTATCAACACGGGTCAAGCGGACAAGCTCTTCGCCATGACCGAGCTCCCCTTCCTCCTCGACCAGGAAATCGTACTCTTGGGCAAGGATGTACAGACCTTTTGGAGCACGATCATCGAAGTCGGATTCAAAGTCGAGGAACCGGTGCTGGAGCGGGGCGTGAAGATAGGCCCTGACAGCTACAAGGAGTTCTACGATTCCATGGAGGTTCGAACCTTTTTCAACAAGTACTTGAAGAAGCAATCCCGCCTCCTGGAGTTGAAAACCAACACGGGCCGGCGAATTCTGCTTCTGGTAACGGATACCTTGTTCACCCGTACCATTCACGGCTTCAAAGGACCGTACTAACATGAAAAAAATAATTTTTATTGCGATTCTGTTGGTTGCCGTTCTCCTTTCCGGATTTGCCGTTCCCAACGACGTGATCTACTCCGAAGGAGATGCCACGGTCAAGTACCAGGAAGGCTATGCAGATGATGTTTTCATCGGTGATGTCTACGACACCGGTGATACCGTCACCACGGGATTCGACGGCTTCGTCGAGCTGGACCAGGCGGGGCTGGTGCTCAAGATCAACCCGGATACGGTGTTCACCCTTCAGGAGAAGGAGGAGCAAGGCAAAAAGACCGGTGTGTTCTCCCTTGCTCTGGGTTCGATCAAGTTCCGCTACGACCGCATCACCGGCAAGGAGCCGATGATCCAGACTCCCAGCTGTGTCGCCGGTGTCCGTGGAACGGAGTTTTCCGTATACGCCGGTGCCGACGGCTCCGCCCTGATCGTGGTGGACTCCGGCCTTGTAGAGGTGGAGTCCGAGGGCAAGGCGGTACAGCTTACCGCCGCAGAGGGCGTGGAAGTCCAACCCGGCGAGCCGCCGGGTGAAAAGTTCGTGGTGCAGCGCGACCAGATCGACTATCGCAAATGGAATGAAGACAAGCTCAACGCCATGTTGGCGGATCCAGTTGAGGCGGTGCGCAGGATACGAGACCGAATGGAGTTCTACATCACAAATGCAACGGACTACTACTCACTATACTCAGATTTGAAACGACAGCTGGACGCAAAGCGGGAAACCCTTGTAGAAATTACTCAGAAACAAGGAAAAGAAGACGCGCAGAAGTACGACATAGAAACGATCGCTCCTATCAGAGATAAGACGCGAGCGTCATTCCTGAACTACAGATACTACTCGCTTGCCGCTCTTTCACTTAGAAGATATGTAGGCGGCAGAATGTATGTGTTGTTGAAATCCCGATTTATAATCGCTCCGAGGGACAGCACATACAGCGAGTTTTCACGGAACTTCGATGAGTTGTTACTCAAATTCGAGAA
>CAZBXU010000114.1:0-11901 GCA_964495755.1 uncultured Spirochaetaceae bacterium
GCCTTCCCGATCGAGCCAGTTGGTGGCCCCCGGACCTGATGTCACCAGGACGACTCCCGGCTTTCCCGTTGCCCTGGCATAACCGTCGGCCATATGAGCCGCCCCCTGCTCGTGGCGGGTCAGAATCAGCTTTACGCCTGAGTCCACCAGAGCATCGAAGATCGGGATTGCCGCCCGCCCTTCCCGGTCGATCGCGATGCAATTTCGGTTGTCATCGTAATAAAAATCATCCGCCCTGCCCGATTTTCTTCAGAGGCGCGAGGTTGAGCATCTTCTCGGTTGCCTCCGCCGCGGCCAGCACCTGGTCTGGGTTCACACCCTTAGTCACAAAGGTGGTGCGATCTTTCCAGGTGATCGTGCACTGGACCAGGGCGTCGGAGTGCCCCCCCGAGGGGATGGTGATCCGGTAGTCCGCCAAGGCGGGGAACTCCAATCCGAGTTTGGAGGTGACCTTGCGGATCGCCCGCATCAGGGCGTCGTATCCGCCATCCCCCTGGGCGCTCTCCTCGTACTCCTCGTACTCCTTCTCACCTTCCGGGCGATAGGCCAGCTTGATCGTGGCCATGGGCTTCAGTCCCATGCTGGACACAACGACACAGGAACGAAGTATAAAGCGCCGTTCATGGGGGGTTTCCAGGATATCGGCGACGATGTAGGGCAGGTCGTCCCGGGTGATCGACTCTTTCCGATCCCCGATCTCGACGATTCTCTTCAACATGAGCTTTTTCTGCTCGGCGGTCAGCTCGATACCAAGCTCTTTGAGGTTGTAGTCCAGATTCGATTTGCCGCTCATCTTTCCCAGAGCGTACTGGCGGCGGCGGTTGAACCGTGCCGGGACCAGGCGGCTTTCGTACAGGTTCGCCTTGCTGTCTCCATCGGCATGGATACCGGCGGTCTGGGTAAAAACGTTCAAACCGGTAATCGGTTTGATTACCGCCTGACGTCTGCCGGAGAACACCTCGACTGTTTCGGCGATACTGATGAGCTTTTTTTCATCCACGCTCGTCCGAAGCCTGAGAAAATCGTGGATCGCCACGACCACCTCGTCGAGGGAGGCGTTGCCGGCCCTCTCCCCCAGCCCGTTTACGGTGCAGTGGACACCCCTGGCACCGGCCTGCACCGCCGCCATAGTATTGGCGGTGGCAACACCGTAGTCGTTGTGCCCATGAAAATCGAAGTGATACTCCGGATAGCGGGCAATCAGGTCGGTGACCATCTCCGTCACCTGGCCCGGATGAAGCACGCCTATGGTGTCGGCCAGCATAAAGCGCTGGATGGGACCGTCCCCCAGGCTGTCGAGCAACTGATATACGTATTCCCGCGAATTGAGCATCCCGTTGGACCAGTCCTCCAGATAGATGTTGCAGCGGATTCCTTTTCCGTTGGCATGCTCCACAGTACGCCGGATGTCTGCAAAATGTTCTTCCGGGGTTTTACGCAGCTGTTTTTCCAGGTGAAGAAGGGAGCCCTTGACCAGCAGGTTCATAACCTTGGCTCCGGAATCGCGGATCCAGTCCACCGAATGGCTGTGGTCCACGAAGCCGAGGACCTCGACCTTCTCGCCATGACCGCGCCGGCGAGCCCACTTCATGACCTCAGCAACGGCCTTCTGCTCTCCAGGACTGACCCGGGCGCTGGCGATCTCGATCCTGTCGACCCGCACCTCTTCGAGCAGCAGTTGGGCCAGGGTGAGCTTCTCCTCCGGAGTGTAGCTGCCGTCCTGCATCTGTTCGCAGTCCCGCAGGGTGGTGTCCATCACCTCGACTGTGTCGGACCGCGGAGCTCTACCTGCAGAGCGTTTCACCTTCTCTTTCACATCGGCCATGCCTTTCCTCCCTCTTCTTCACCTCTATCGCTGACTCTCTCTTAAAGTCTCAACGACAAAAAAAGCCGCAGGGTTCGTCGGGTGCCCCACGGCTTGTTGCCAGTTTTAGGCTGCCTATCCGGCAGCCGGCGTCCGGCCCGTGGGTTCGGGAATAATAATGATTACACCAAGCAGGATTATGAGAATCGGGATGAATGTGTTGAACCCCAGAGCTGACACTCTATTCCAACCTTTTCTGTATTTGTTGGTAAGCAATATAGTAGGCGATGACCAGGTTGTCAAGCGCAAAAAGGTCTCCTGCCTGTAGCGTCCATAATAAACCTATCTGAACTAGAGGCCTGTTTAAAGCAGGCTACGCAGCGGATACTATGAAATCATGAAGACACACCAGGATATCGACAGTCGAAGTCTTGCCATGGCACGGGAGATTGTGAAGAAGATCGAAGAGGATCCGGAGCGCAAGGGGTTGGGAATTGCGCGTTCGGTTTGTAAGCGATGGAATCTCCGGCGGCCATCCACAGCGGTTTCGGAATGGCTTGAAATCCTAGAGAAACCCTGGGCTGAGATCCGTGCGATCCTCCTGGATAAAGAGGAGCGTGGAAAACGACTGCGGCAGAATAGTCCTTTTGGAAGTGTCCTCTCGAACAGAGAGAGATGGCAGATCTACCGCGAGTTCCAAAAACATGACACGAACTGAGCTCGAGCATGTAATCCGGGCTGCCGGTGCGATCGCCGAATCCGATGAATTGATCATTTTAGGAAGCCAGGCCATACGCAGCTCTGCTGGATTCCCTGTAGTCGCAGATACTCCTTGAGGACCCGAGGCCGGTTTTTCGCGACCCACGACAAATCATTCCCCTTCGAACCGAGCATTCCCTTGAAGAAGTCCTCGAAGTAGATGTTGCAGCCGGACTCTTTCTCCGTGGGTATACTCCAGTGTACGCCGGCGTCACCCCAGTACAGCTTTTAGGGTTTTTAGGTCTACTTTGATCAGGGACTTGAGATCGTCATCCTGGTCGCTTATCGGTTTCTGGTCGTAGTAGTTCTCGATGACGATCCATCCGTTGTAGCCGTGCTTCTTAACTACCTCCATCGAGCCGTGGAAGTCGGTATCCCCCTGTCCAAGCAGCGCTCCGCTCAGGTCCTTACCCTTCCCGTCCTTCACGTGGATCTCGCACACATTCTCAATCAATTCATCGAGCATCTGTGGCGTGTCGTAACCCTTGTGCAGGTAATAGTTTTGAGTGTCAAAATAGATCCGCAGGTTCCTCCGGTCGATTTCGGTCAGAAAGCGTTTTGTGTCGTCCGTCGACAGGGTGTTCTCCGCAGCGATGATGATGTCCTTTTCCCCCGCTTCTTCGCAGGCCCACTGAAACACCTTCACCGCCTCCTCGAATTCCTTTCCGCCGCTGATCTCACTTTTTACAAAGTTGGGAATTAGGAGAATCGAAATGTCCATTGCTTGGCACGCTTCGATGGCTTTGGCGATTCCGCTGCGGGCGATCCGACTCTCCTCTTCATCCTTGGAGGGAAACATGGTGAAGTAGTCGGTTACCCTGGCTGCCATCGAAGGGAACTCTATCCCGCTTTTCATCGCCATCTCCAAATAGGCATCCTGCACGAGCTTCCTGCTCATCGAGAATCCACGGTGGTAATCACCGATGTTGATCTGCAGCCCATCGAAGCCCAACTCCGCTGCCAGCTTGCAGGCATACGGACCGTCGATCGGAAGCGACCATTCGCATATACCAATCTTGTTTGTACGTGCCATGCCTATCCCGCCGTTGTTCCCAGACTGTGCAACCCGTTCAGCTACGGGGATAAAAAACCGCCGAAGCTGAGAGCCTTACACGTCCGGATTCGGCAGCATGAAATCCCGGATCAGGCTGGCCAACTGTTGGCATCCCTGACTGAACCCTCGAATCGTACGAACGGTGGCGCCGTAGCCGTCAAACTCCTCAGGTTTCATTCCGTCTTCTTCATAGGCCTTGCGGAACTCGGCAAACTTCTTCAAAAGCTCTCCCACTATTTTCGGCTCAACCGGCTTGTCGATCCGCGGAATCACCTCAACATCGCTGGCATTGTATCGCAGCTGCCACTTGTAGGGCGGTGAAATCACGACATCCCCGCCAATGAACTCACTCCAATGCATGTGATTGCGGAAGGCCGCCGACAGAAGACGGAGGCGGTAGCCCCGCGCCTTGAAGATCTGGTAGGTTTTTTTGAACACCGCCACGCCGGCCCACTCGAGATAGCCCGGATCGGTGATGATGCCTTCCTTGTTGGCTATCACCTTGAGCCAGTCGTCGGTCCGGCCGACCATGATCGTGCACACCGGCCCCATAGTGGAGATGTCCTTCCCTTCCTTTTCCCGTCGCCGCAATCCCCGTTCCACTGCTTCGGCCACGGCGATGCACTGGGGCACGGTGAAACATACGGTGGCGTTGACACTCACACCACGATAGGTGACTTCTTCAAAGGCGGCAATACCCGCTTTGGTTACCGGAATCTTCACGATCATGTTGGGGGCAATCTGGGAAAAATGCACGGCCTGCTCCACGATGGCCTCCGTGTTTCTGTAGAAACGCGGATCTGTCTGGATGGAAAGCCTGCCGTTCTTTCCCTTCTGCTTGTCGAAGATCGGCTTTAGGAGCTCAGCGCCCTTGATCGAGATTTCCTCGACCAGCCGCCAGCTGATCTCATCCTCTGTGGCCGCCGGCATCTCTTCAATCAGCTGGTAGATGCGATCCTTCCACAGGTGCATCTCCTTGTTCAGTACGTTCAAGACAATCATTGGATTACAGGTGGCCCCTACGGCTCCATGCTCGATCGAATAGGTCAGCTCTTCGATCGAGGCGGAATCATTCCACAGGCAGGTAGGGGTGGTCTGGGTCATCTTGTGCAACAGACTCTTGTATCGTTCAGTCATGGTAATTTCTCCTCTGCTATTCCTGCGGTTCAAGGATGACCTTAATGCCCTTGCCTTGCCGCAGCAGATCGAGGCCTTCCTGAATCCTACTCAGGGGCAGGCGGTGGGAGACGATCGTTTCCAGGGGCAGGATACCGCTTTCCATGATCGCCGCAGTCCGCTCGAAGCTGTGTCTGCCGATGAAAGCACCGTAGATCACAACTTCCTTCTTCAGCATGGTTCCCACGGGAACCGCCGGTTCCACCGACTCATCGTGGCCGAACTGCAGTACCCTGCCGTGACCCCCGACCAGCTCGATCGCCTGGGGCAGCAGAGGCCCCACTGCTTCGACGACGATATTCGGCCCGTCGGGAAGCTCCTTGCGAACAGCTGCCTCCAGATCCTCCTTGCTCGGGTCGATCACTGTGGTGGCCCCGCACTTCTGTGCCGCCTTCCTACGAAACTCCGCAGGTTCGGATACGATCAGTTTTGAAGCCCCTGCGGCCTTGAACAGCGAGGTGAACAGCAGCCCGATCGGGCCAGCTCCCAACACCACCACCGATTCCCCCGGCTGCATCTGCAGCTTGTCGAAGGCGTTCACCACGCAAGACAGCGGCTCGGCCAGAGCGGCGATGTGGGAAGGTACTTTCGTGCTCACCTTGTACAGGGACTGTCTAGGCACGATCACGTAGCTGGTCATGGCGCCGTCGGAGAAGATCCCGATGGTGTCGGGGTGCCCCGGCTCGGCGGTGGAGTACAGAGGGATGCAGCGATCAGGCTCGCCGCGCTTGCAGGCGGCGCACTGACCGCAGCCGGGATGCGGATCGATCAGCACGGACTCTCCGGGCTTGAAATCAGGGATCCCGCTTCCCACCTCAACGATCTGTCCGGTGAACTCGTGTCCCAGGATGATTCCTTTTTTGGCCGGATGAGCCGGAGGTACCTGGAGAATGTGCAGATCGGTTCCACAGATCCCAACTCCGGTGACCTTGATCAGGGCTTCGGTGTCTTTCTTTAGTTCAGGCTTGGGTCGGTCTTCCAGGACCAGCTTGCCCTCTCCTTTGAATACTGCTCCAATCATCTTCTCTCTCCTTCTCTAATATCTACGTCTGTTGAGCGATGATGCTCAAATCTTCAACTCTCTTAGATGGCGAATTGCTCTCTGGGCGGCCGAATCGGCATCCGGCACTGCCATGAACTCTCCGGAAACAAAACCTGTATAACCCGTGGAGAACAGAGCCTCGAGGATCGTCCGGAAGTCCAGATGCCCGGCCCCCGGATACCAGCGGTTGGAATCGGCCACGTGAAAGTGAAATATCCTCTCCCCACAGGCCCTGATGCTCTCTTCGATGGAGGGTTCCTCGATGTTCATATGAAAGGTATCGAGTAGCAACCCCAGGTTGTCCGCGCCCACACGGTCGATCAGCTCCAGGCCCTCCTTCGCCGTGTTGAGCAGCGGTGTCTCATAGCGATTGAGAGGCTCGAAAGCTATTCGAACCCCCTCTTTGCCGGCGATCTCCACACAGGTCTTGAAACTGGAAAACATCCACTCCCGGGCTTGGCTTCCGCTCACGCCGTCTTGGATAATGCCGCGAACCAGGCCGACGATGATCACCGCACCGGCCTTCTTGGCAAGCGGCACGTGGGCGGCGATCCTCTCCTCCGCCCTGCGGCGAACTTGAGGATCCGGATCGGTGAAGGACAGTTGCTCCTCCCCCCAGGCCTGTCCGGTCCCGATTGCGGGGATCGCCATCCCATGCTTGGACACGGACGCGACCAGGCTGTCGGGGTCGACCAGTCCCGAGTCTCGAACCGCGGGTTCCACGCCGTCGTAGCCGTACGAAGCGATCTTGGCCACGTTCTGCTCAAAATCGCCCTTGTAAGCGACGCCCTGGAATTTTGCAGCGTGGGTCGACAGAACTATGGAAAGCCGCATGACAGCGTCAGCCCTTGTGAAAGGGTCCGATATGGGGAAGTTCGTACACCGACTTCCAACCCTTGCTGAAAGGTTCCTTCAGATACGGTTCCATCTCCGAGGGAGTGCGCAGGGTTACCTTGTCAACGGGCGGCACCTTGCCGGCCGGGAACGCTTCCAGGATTTCGTCGTTCAGAAGGGTGAGATAACGCAAAATCGCGGCAATCGGGCGCTTTGCTTTCCGGGCGGTCGCCTTGGAAGGAGCGCCGACGACCCCCTCCGGGGTAGCAAAACGTTCGATCGCGAAATGCCCTTCTCCCTCCGACCAGCGGTGCGGCCGGCGGTAGGGATCTACTGATTTGTCAAAATGACCATCCGGCAGAAAACTCTGGCCTTCCGCGTCCTGCACCTCTTTCATGTCGATCATTTCGTTGAACATGAGCAGTCCGACGGCGGTTTCACTCTCATCGGCATGAACGAAATCGGTCTCCAGGCTGTCCGGTCGACCGGCGGGGATGAAAAACTCCCGCACCGCTCTATGCCAGTCGAGAACCTGAAAGATCCCCGGCAGTTGAAAGCGTTTCATGAACTCCTGGATGGCTGAAACGAGCATCCACAGATGTCCATGGTTGTTGAGCAGGATGATCTTTCGGTATCCGTCGTTCCAGAAACCGAGCATGGTGTAGATCAGCATCTCCTCCACAACCTCTTTGGGAATGATGACCGTCCCGGGCATACCCATGTGGTGGTAGGGATGTCCCCCGTAGTTCAGGGGTGTGAAGGCCAGGTTGCACTCCTTTCCCTGTTTCGCGGTGTACCTGCGCACCCCTTCCAAAATCTGGGTCACCATGAAGGTATCCAGCCCGGAGTTGGCGTGAAGTCCATGATTTTCCGTACAGCCGATGGGAAGAAACAGAATATCGTTTTTCCGTCGCTTCTCAATGCAATGGGCCCGGGGGGTGTTCTGAATATAGCACCCGGCCTTCCCCAGTTCCGAAGGAGAGGGGATCTCATAGTCGGCGAGCATCTTGGCGATCTCTTCTTCCGAAGCATCCCAAATCTCTTTCTTCAGTCTGCCCACCGATGTATCTTCGAAGAAAATTAAGGGATTGTCTGTGGTGTACCATTTCTTTGCCATGCGTTCCTCCTATTTGCGGCAGTATATTAAATATAATTTAATATATATTACCATATGGATTAATTTACATCAATATTTTTCCCCAAAAAATTTGATTTTATATTGATTTTTTCCTTATTTTCCATCAATATTTACTCTGCAGGCCGACGAGTATCGTGAATGGAACAGGAGAAGTACGAATGGAGTTGGGCAGCAAGATTCGCGGGATCCGTAAAGAAAAAATGCTTACTCTCAAAGATGTGGCCCACATGACAAACCTGACGGAAAGTCTTCTCTCTCAGATCGAAACCAACAAGGCTCAACCATCCATCACTTCCCTGATGGCGATCTCCAAAGTGCTGAACACGCCGATTGCCTATTTCTTTGACCAGGATGACAGCCATGCCAAATCCCCTGTGCTTCGTTCCAGCGAACGGCCCGTGGTCCATACGAAAAGCGGAATAACCTATTACCTGCTCTCCCCGAATGTCGAAGAAGTGCAGATCGAGATGCTGTATGTAGAGTACGAAAAGGGCGCCAGCACCGAGGTGATGCACACCCACAGCGGGTATGAGTGTGGAATCGTTCTCGAAGGCAAGCTGGAAGTCAAGCTGAATGAAGACCGCTATATTCTGAACAGGGGAGACAGCATTACGATCCCCTCTTCTCAGCCCCACGAACTGGTAAATATCTTTGAAGGCACAACCACGGCGATCTGGGTCAACAACCCTCCGACTTTTTGATTGCGGGGCCATTTCGCCCGCGGTTCCCGCTTCTGATCTTCCGAATCCGCCTGTATTCGGTGAGCCCGCGGCCGGCTGGAGAGCGGTCAGAATTTAAGCATCACCTTCAAGGCATCTTCCTTGTTGTGGATGGCCACATCAAAGGCTTTGTGCAAATCCGAGAAAGGGAAAAAATGAGTGTTCAGGGCGGAAAAATCGTACTTGTCCCTGATCGCGCTCATGAACCGTATGGTCCGTTGACCGAAGTTCTTCGTACCTCCCGAACCGGTAATGCTCAGGGTCTTCCAGATGGTCTTGCCGATCTCAACAGATACTTTGCGGCCGATCGAGTGTCCGATCAGACGAATTCTGGCGCTGTGGCCGGAAACGTCAAACAGCGATGCGATCGCCTTATCGTTTCCCGAGGCCTCGACGCAAACACTGGTGCCCTCACCGCCTGTAAGGTCCATAATATTCTCAACCAACTTGCCGTCCGTTGGATCGACGGCCTCATCGGCTCCGTAACTCAGTGCCCGTTTCCTCCGGCTTTCGATCGGGTCCACCATGATGACCCGGGCTCCTGAAGTCTTGGCCACCATCGCTGCGGACAACCCCACCGGACCGGCCCCGAAGATCAGCGCATTGTCGCTGGCATCGATGAATCCGTTGTTTCCCCAGATGCCGAAATAGCCGATGGAGAAAGTTTCCACCCAGGCAGCATCCTCAAAACTCCAGTCATCCGGAACGGCATGAACATACTGTTCCTCTACGACCATCTACTCTCCCATCCCGCCGGGGGAATCCGGCCGAAAACCGATTTCCCTCATATTCAGGCAGGCCGAGGGCATCCGTCCGTCCTTGCAGTTCCTGCACACACCACAGGCCATTACGCAGTCGCCTGTGACTTTGTCACCGACTTTGAGCTCGCTCTTTACCGCAGAACCGAGCTCTACGATCTGGCCGCCCCATTCGTGACCGGGAGTATAGGGACCGATGTCGTAGCGCCCTTCGGCGGAGTGACCTTCAAAGCACTCCACATCGGAGCCGCAGATTCCGCAGGCTCCGGCTTTGATGAGGACCTGATCGGGTTTCAACTTGGGAATCTCCATTTCTTCCACACGAAGATCGTGAGGCCCGTACATAAAGGCTATTTTAGCTTTCATTCTCCAACACACCTTTCGGGAAATAATATTAATTTAGTTTAATATTTAAACGATATTTTTGTCAATAGAGCTTAATAAGATTCTTGACAGAAGCCCATAATGAATTTAAACTGGATTCATACGCCCGCATAGGAGGAACTCGAATTGGAAGCGCACTGCCGTATGCTCTGCGCCGCTGCGAAAGCGGGCAGAAAAAAAGTCTACATCGAGAAGCCTTTAGGGATGACGATAGAGGAGATCGATCAGATCAAGGCTGCCGTGCAGGCCAACAAGGGAATGCTGTTGCAGGTGGGCTACAATCGTCGCTTCGACCAGTCGGTGCAGGCGGCGAAGAAGAAGCTCGAAGCGGGTTTCATTGGAACACCGATCCAGGTTCGGATGATCAACCGTGATCCCGCGGCCATGGCCGAGTTCATCATCAAGTTCAGTCCGACCAGTGGCGGCTTGGTCATGGACATGCTGACCCACGACTATGACTGCGCCCGTTGGTTTGTCGGCTCGGAGGCAAAAAGCGTGTACGGCCTGGGCGGCGCCTTTGTCTACGAGGGACTGCGGGAAGTCAATGATATCGACAATTGCAACATCCTTGTCGAGTTCGAAAACGGGGTTATCGGTCAATTCGAGACCAGTCGCAACTGTTCCTACGGCTATCATGTGGAAACGGAGGTTTACGGCAGTGACGGCTGTATCCGCATCGGCACCGTGCCTGAAAAAGACCGGGTCACCTATATGAACACTACCGGTGTGTACAGGGAGTGCGTGGAGTGGTTCTTCGAGTACTGGGAGCCAACCTTCTGCGCAGAGATGCAGCACTTCGTTGACTGCGTAATAGGGGAAAAGGAACCTTTGGTCGGTCTGGAAGACGGTTACCGGGCCGTGCAGTGGGCCTGTGCCGCCACCGAGGCTGTTCGGGACCGGAAAGTGGTCCGTATAGGATAGATCGATCCGTGTGTTAATCGGCGAACAGAATGGAGAAGACCAATGGCGGGAAAATTACTAGAGGGACGCTACTTCATAGTAACCGGCGGGACGCAAGGGTTAGGTAGAGGAATCGCTCTGCATCTGGGTGAAGAAGGAGCCGCCGGTCTGACGAACTGTGGCCGCGACAGGGATAACGGTCAGGCAGCGATGCTCGAGATTTCACAGACCGGCTGTTCCTGTGAATACGCGCAGGCTGATTTTTTCCACGAGAAGGATTGCCGTAATGTGGTGCAACAGGCGCTCCAGCGGTTCGGTCGCGTCGACGGGCTGGTGAACGCCGCGGGGTTGACGAACCGGGTCCTGGTGGGACCGAACGTTAGGCTCAAGAGCCGCGAGCAGGTGGGCCTGCTCCTTGAGCTCAGATACTCCGGTGACATTTCGTTTGAACCTTTCTCCAAGGAAATCCAATCTCTGCCCGTCGAAGAGCTGGAACGGATGATCAAGGCCAGTGTAGAATATCAGTATGAAGCCGCTGAGGTGATGCGCTGCCTGCGGGCCGGCAAACTGGAAAGCGACATCATGCCCTTGGAGGAGAGCCTGCGTATCATGAAGACATTAGATGAGATCCGAAAACAGTGGGGTTTGAAATACCCGATGGAATAAGCTCGGCTATAGTCAACTGACCAACTGCACGTACCTCGGACCCGCTGTGGCGATCAGGCATCGTGCTACACCGGGAGATCCTCCGATCCCCCAGTCGATGCAGATCCTACAAAAACGCGTCCCCCAGCGGCAGCACCAGATGGAGTCTGCGCAGGATTCCCAGGACCCGGCCTTCGACTTCTCTCAGGTCCTGCGCAGTGGGCCGATCCGTGATGATGCCGAATCGTCCCTTGGTGTTGTAGGACTCGTCGGCCTCGGGGAATATGCCGGGGACGGCGATATCGTCCACCACGCGGATGCCCTCGTGCTCGAAGAACTGACCGATGTACTTCAGCATGGGCACCGCTTCATTGTAGCCGGTATGTCCCCCGCCGTAGGTGCAGTAGGGTGTGGCCACGATTCCCGGTTTCTCGGGCGCCGATGCGACGATTTCCACGCCCCGTTTTCTGTGCTTCTTCAGGAAGGCGATCACAGGTTTGGGGGGGAGGTTTTCGTACACCGGAGCGCCGATGAATACCAGGTTGTAGTCCAGGTACTCCACTTCCAGGTCCTTGGTCATGCGGAAGATCGAATCCTCGATCCCGGCTTTGTGCAGTGTTTCGTGAATGCGTCGGGCTACCCTCTCGGTGTTCCCGTTTTTAGTCCAGTACAGGGTCAACGACTTTTT
>CAZBXU010000115.1:0-11852 GCA_964495755.1 uncultured Spirochaetaceae bacterium
CCGGAGGTAATTATAGCGCCATCAACGGTCACTTTCGATCCGGCTGAGGAACCGGATGAAGGTGTGTTCACTTGGGGCTATTTACGTTTCGGTATCGTATTGGACTTTGAATCGGTGGTGTTAGGCATTTCAGCCTCCTTTCGTACCGATCCGTTTGATAGAGGCCTGGAGATCGATCTTCCCTTCCCATTGGCTGCGGAACTGCACTGGAGGATTCCCGATACTTCGATCGTTTTATCCTTTGCCGCCAATGCCCTGATCCGCAGCATCAATGATTACTTTATATCCTCGGGACTCGGTATCGGCTACATTCGTTGAGCTTGCCGGGAACATGTAAAAACGGATAAGCGAGGAGTTGCGCGTTCACCCACTGCTGCTGAGATTTATGCGTTGTGCGTTGATGACTGACAGTGGGCGGCAGATACTGATAGATAATATGAGTAGGTCTCCTGCCTGAAATAGGTGGATTGGCTTAAAATCGAAGCCATACCACAATTCGGGAGGAGACCAAAATGAATGAACCAAGTGAGTTCTTTGTGGGGATGGATGTCCACAAAGACAGCATCAATTTTGCTGTACTGACAGAATCATCACCTTCGCCAGTCCTTCAAGTCCGGAAATCGAATACTCACAAAGCCGTGGATGAGATTTTGGACAAACTACATGGGCAAGGGACGGTATTTGCTTACTATCTCAGACTTGTGAGCAGATAATGATGGAATCGGAAAACATAGTAGAGCTTGCTGCACAGGGGATGAGCTGTGAGGATTGCGCCCCGCACGTGGAGGAGCAAGGCCAATCGTTGACTCCGGGCACGGGAGGCGGCTATTCGCCGTACCTTATGGTAATCGGCGCCGGTTCAGCCGGTTTTGCCGCCGCCATTCGGGCAGCCGAATTGGGTTTCAGCGTCACGGTGGTGGAAGCCGGTACGATCGGCGATACCTGCGTGAACGTCGGCTGTGTCCCTTCCAAGACTCTGATCCGCTCGGTGGAACAGGTCCACCGGGCCGGCAGTTCGCCCTTTCGAGGTGCATCCACACGCGCCGAACGCCTGGACTGGAAAGAGGTGATCACCCAGAAGGACGAGCTGGTAGCCAGGCTGCGGGACACGCGGGGGATGGTCAAGCTTGTGGCCGATCGGGATACCGACCGGCTGCTGGGCGCGCACATTGTAGCACCCCTGGCCGGGGAGATGATCCAGGTTACCGCCTTTACCTTCGAGAAAGATATAGCCAAGCTGAGCTGCTGCGCGGGTTAAAAACAATCATAGGATCGACTCAATAGGGAATCAGCCCATAGCGGAGTTTGAGCTTCAAGATGCGCTCCACCCCTTCATCGATCTGAGCTTCGCTGATCTCCCCCTGGTGCAGGAGGCGGAGAATCTCCAGTTTCAGATCCACCAGGTCGTAGCGGCTGTGCACGAGGATCAGATCCAGCCCGGATAGGATCATGAGCTTCAGGCTGTCGGAGACGGTGAAGTTTTCCGCCAGGGCTCCCATGGCCATGCCGTCGGAAACGATCACCCCCTGATACCCGAAACGGCCCCTCAGCATATCCCGGAGGATGCGCTCGGACAGGGTTACGGGGTAGTCCGGATCGATCTGGGGGAAGAGAATGTGAGCCGTCATTAGCGCTTCGACCCCGGCCTGAATTGCCATTCGGAAAGGCTTGAAATCCCGCTCGAGAAGTTGCTCCTCAGGCATATCGACAACGGGCAGCCGTCCGTGAGAATCTACGGTGGAGCTTCCATGCCCGGGAAAATGTTTGATCACCGGGATAATCTCGGCCTGGCGGGCACCCTGCAAATAGTGGATTCCCAACGTCCCTACAGCCGCGGGATCGTTGCCCAGAGACCGATCGCCGATAATCGTAGAGTCCGCCAAACCATAAAGATCCAATACAGGAGCAAAGTTCATGTTGCAGCCCAGCTCACGTATCTCCCTCCCGGCAATGTAGGCGACCGCCGTGATATAGCGGGGATCGTCGTAGAGACCCCAGTTATAAGCGGCGGACAGTCGGGTCATCTCGGCAAAGCGAAAGGCAGCAACCCTGCCTCCTTCCTGATCTACGGAGATGAAAAATCCTATGGGCGGATCGCTCTCCCGGGCCGCCTTTTGAATCGCATCGGTCAAGTCTCGGACCTGTTCGGGATCTTCGATATTCCAAGGATACAGGATGACTCCGGCCGCTCCCTGCCGGACCAGCTCGAGGGTTTGCTCGCTGATCTGTTTTCCTTCGATCCAGCAGATGAATCGCTGACCAATCTTCTGCTCCAGGGTCATGGACCGCATGATCCTCTGCACTCGTCTGGTCTCCGCTTCCGGAGCTAATCGCGGCCGGAGCACGGACTTCCGAAAGAGTTCCGGTTTGGCACTGACTTTCTGCGCCGTTGTTTTACAAGAGCCTAGCACAGCGAGGGCGAAGATCGTTAGTACGACCCACCGGAGATACCCAGCTGTTTTTCGGGTAGAGGCAACCATGCTTGCCCACAGACTATCTATTGCCGGGCCGGTGGTCAACTGCGCACCCGTTGCACCTCAACACCCTGCCGGAGGAGGAGGGATTTACCTTGTCTTATTATCCCGCATTGATCGATGCTTTTAACTTGACTTATTTGATAAACATTAAGATTCTAAAGGCATGAGTACATCGAAAACCATACGACCGCGGAAAATACTGTTGGGAGGGTTGCTGCTCCTCCCGCTGCTGCTGATCTCTCCACTCTGGGCCTTGGAACCATCCCGGCCGGCATTCAGTCAAAGGCTGCCGATTCCACCTCTATTGACAGGGACTCGGCGGGGAGGAGAGACCGTCTACGAGCTCACCGCACAAACAGGAAGCCGAACATTCTTTCAAGATACCGATACCCTCACCTACGGCTATAACGGGGATTATCTCGGTCCTACGCTGCTATTGCGCCGAGGTGAGGACGTGCGCATCCGGGTACGCAATACCATAGAGGAATCAACAACCGTGCACTGGCACGGGATGGAGCTTCCCGGTGTGGTGGACGGCGGCCCCCATCAGGTGATTCAGGCCGGCGCGATCTGGGAGCCCCACTTCACCGTGGATCAGCCCGCTGCCACCCTCTGGTACCACCCGCATCCTATCGGCAATACCGCCCGTCAGGTGTACCTGGGGCTTGCAGGTCTGATCATCATCGATGACGACACCGCCGAATCCCTCAAGCTTCCGAAGCAATACGGAAGCAACGATATTCCCCTGGTCATCCAGGATCGTCGTTTCCAGACCAACGGCTCGCTTCTCTACCGGCTCGCCATGCCCGATCTGATGCAAGGGCTCATCGGCGACACCTATCTGGTGAACGGCGCCATCAAACCCTACCTGTCCGCCGGAAGGGAGGTCATTCGCTTTCGCCTTCTTAATGGATCCAACTCGAGCATCTATCGCTTCAGCTTCAGTGACAAAAGCGCCTTCTCCCAGATCGCCAGTGACGGGGGGTTTTTGGAGCACCCGGTAGAGATGAGCTCCCTGACCCTCAGTCCGGGAGAGAGGGGGGAAATCCTACTGGATCTACGCCGCAGAGAGAGCGGGGATTCCCTGTACCTGTTCACCGAAATTTTCCAGGGGCCGAGGGACGAGGTACTAAAGATCGTGGTGGCGGATCGGGAATCCGGGAGCCATACCTCAGCCACACAAATCCCAGGTAAATTGGTCTCGATTGCCGAGATCCCGCAGAGTCAGTCCCTGCGATCCCGGCACTTCGATCTGAAGACGATGGGGCGTGGAGGAATGGGGATGATTGGCGGCCGTCTTACCATCAACGGCAGAAAGATGGACATGAAGCGGATCGATGCTACGGTCAAAGCGGGAAGCACGGAGATCTGGGAAATCGTCAATGTGCGGACCGGGATGATGGAGATCCCCCACTCCTTTCACCTTCACGGGGTCCAGTTTCAGATCCTGGACATCAATGGGAAAAAACCACCTGCCGGCGAAAGCGGCTGGAAAGACACGGTTCTGGTCTGGCCCGGAGATACGGTTCGAATCATCATCCCGTTCCGGGAGTTCCCGGGCATCTACATGTACCACTGCCACCTACTAGAGCATGAGGATGACGGAATGATGGGCCAGTTCGAGGTCGTTCCCTGATTACTCCGCGATGGTGTAGCTGATTTCACGAACTCGGTGCCGCAGGGCTCGCCAAGAACGAAGCGAAAGGGATATCGGGTATCCGGAATCTTTTACACCCGGCCTTTTCGGAGGAAGTTGTCGGGAAAGAAACGATTGGGAAAGATCAGCTGCATCTGCTCTTCCCCGTCCCGATAGGTTGCTCCGTCACCACGGATGGTCCAAAGCTTGACCTGGAAATCGGCGGGGTCCGCCTCCT
The DNA here is from genome assembly GCA_964495755.1 of uncultured Spirochaetaceae bacterium. GTDB lineage: Bacteria > Spirochaetota > Spirochaetia > SZUA-6 > DRHE01 > JAFGQJ01. The sequence goes on from CAZBXU010000115.1 coordinate 4,352, forward strand.
GGATTTCTTCCTTCCGCTGGCCGCCTACGCCGAAAAAAGGACCTTGGATCTTTGCGGGATCGAGTACGGAGAGTTCCTCTCTCGAAATTATCGTGAGCATCGAACTACTATTATCAAGGCGGATAATCGTACCCGTGGTTTTACAATGGTAGAGATCGAAGAGCCGGAAGATCCAAGCGGGGAGCAGGGCGCAGGGCGCAAGCTTCGCTGAGATCGTCCGCACCTACCGTTGGCTGCTCAGCCAACCCGGTCTTTCCCCTGCCGAGCGGAAAGCGAGAAACAGCCTGGGCCGGGAGCTCTACTCCCTGCTGCTGCAACCCCTTGGCGACCGCCTGAAGGACAAGGATGAGCTGATCATCGTTCCCGACGGCGTTCTGGGATTTCTCCCTTTCGAGACCTTGATCATGCCGGACGGAAAGTACCTGGTGGAGAGCTACAACATTCGCTACCTGCCCTCCCTTATCGTATCCTCCCAGCTCAAACAGCGGCGCCACCGTGCAGAGCCGATCGTCTCGGCTGAAGCCCTCGAGCATTTCAAAAGCCCGGGCCCGGCGTAACCCTCCAGGAGAAGCTCGGCACCCGCGACGCCTACGCAACTCTAGGACTGACTTCCTGGCAAGATCTACCCGGGACCTTGACCGAGGTCAGGGAGATCGGCCTGGGAAAGATTTACGGCGGCGAGGAGGCGATGGGCTTGACTCAGGCCTTCCTCCTAGCCGGAGCCAACGGCCGGTCCGTATCGCTGTGGCAGGTCGCCGATGAGTCGACCAGAAAGTTCATGGTCGGGCTATACGAGCTGGCTCAATCCGAAGGGTTTACCTACCAGCGGGCCCTGAACGAACCTTTTTACTGGGCCCCCTTCGTGTATTACGGAAGGCAACTCAACGGCTGATCACGAAGATCGCCAGATCGGCGTTGTAGTTGGGATCTTCGGCGACTTCCCGCCCCGCCTCCGTGTCCATCGCGACTTTTCGGTAAACATGGATGTTTCGCTCGCCGCAGAGGTCCTCGAAATCAGCGATGGAGAAGAAGCGCCGGTTCGGTGTGTTGTACCACTTGTAGCGCAGCACTCCCTCGCTCTCCGGAGCCCGCCCCTGTTCGTAGAGCATACGTCGAAGCTTGCTGTAGGCGAAGTTCGGAAAACTCAAGATACCCCGGTGTCCGATCCGGATGATCTCCGTCAACAGTCCTTCCACGTCCAGTACCGCTTGAAGCGTGCGGGACAGCACCACGTAGTCGTAGCTGCCGTCAAGAAAGGGGTCAAGGTGCTGATTCAGATCCAGATGCAGGACATCCAGGCCGAGCCTGCTGCAGGAGACGACGGCTTCCTCATCGAGCTCTACCCCCGTGAGTTTCTCGAACCCTCGCTGCTTCAAGCGGTGCAGAAGCTCGCCGTGGCCGCAGCCCAAGTCGAGGACGCTCGATCCCGGCGGAATCAGATCGATGATCCTGTCGTAGTCCAGTCGATCGGGGTGAAAGATACTGGCCGGGTCCACCCTCGGGTGCCTGCTCTGTCCGGGTGTGGTGCCGGCGGAGGGACTTTTCTCCTGCTGTGCACCACCTGTTTGCACTGCATCGGCTCCGTTGGAGGTGGTCAGAAAAGCCCGGATCAACTCGCCGTAGATCTCGAGGTTGTGCTCGAGGAGGAAAGAATCGTGCCCATAGGGGCTGGGCACGTTGCAGTAACTCACCCGCGTACGGGAACGAATCAGGGCGTCCACCAGCGCACGGGATTCCTCGGGGGGAAACAGCCAGTCGCTGGTGTAGCTCAAGATGAGCCAGCGCCCGTCGGTTCTTCCCATCGCTTGATTCAAGGCTTCCCGGCTGTCCCCCAGATCGAACATGTCCATAGCCAGGGTCAGGGTGATGTAGCTGTTGGCGTCGAAACGCTCCACGAAACGCTCGCCCTGGTAGCCCAGATACGATCCTACGGAAAAGCGCTGCTCGAACTCCGTGGATACATCCCGTGGGTTGTGGCGATCTGTTTCGAACTTCAGCTGCATCGACTCCCGGGACAGATAGGTGATATGACCGATCATGCGGGCGATGGCCAGTCCGGTATCCGGGCCTTTGGGTTGCCCGTAGTACTGTCCGTCCCGGAAAGTCGGGTCGTGAAGGATGGCATTCCTGCCCACGATATCGAAGGCCAGAGATTGGCTGGTCAGGCGGGCGGCGGTGGCTATCGGAATATACGCTCTCGAGCTTTCAGGATACTCCGCCGCCCAAGCGAGAACCATCTGCCCCCCCATGGAACCGCCGATCACCGCCAACAGCTTCCTCACTCCCAGGAAATCCACCAGCTTTTTCTGCAGGTTCACCATGTCGCAGATCGTAATGCTGGCAAAATCCCGACCGTAAGGCCTACCGGTGGACGGATTGGGACTATTGGGACCGGTGGTGCCGCGGCAGCCGCCGAGTACGTTTGGGCAGATCACGAAGTACTGCTCCGTATCAATGGGCTTGCCGGGGCCGACGATCGTCTCCCACCAGCCGGGATCGTCATTCTCCTCGTGCCGGGCTACGTGGGAATCACCGCTCAGGGCATGGCAGATCAGAACGGCGTTGTCAGCCTGTGGATTGAGCTCCCCGTATGTTTCATAGCAGACGGTTACCTCCTCCAGACGGCCTTCCAGCTGAAGATCGAGGCCTTCTGAGAAGGTCACCAGCCGGGCATGGGGAAGCGGTCTGACGGCCCGATCGCTGTCGCTGGAGGAGAGAAAATCAGCGCTCATTCAATCTCCAAAAACGACCTGTGATCACGGGCAGGATGCAGGGATACCACTCTGATTGCCATCTTATTGAAATAGTTGATAATGACCAAAAAAGTCAAGATAGCGACCACCGATCACCCCAACACCGATCGTGTTCACTGCTTCTTCTCTTGCCGCTCCCGGGCTGCCCTGATCATGTCGGCGAAGGTCGCGGTCTCCTTGGATTTGTCGCTGAACTGCCGGATCAATCTTTGGTTCATGGTTTTCTGCTTCTTCGACGGCCGGCGTGAAAGAGAATCCCCCTGGCCTTCGCTCTGCTCGTACCCGCAGGACAGGGACTGGCAGACGAGCATCTTTCGACCCTTTTTGTCTAGAACCGGCATCATCATCTTGCCGCACACCGGACAGGGGTTGTTGCTCAGGTTGCGGGGTTTGTAAGAAGCGGTGCTGGTTTTCACCATTTCCACCAGCTCCGTGGCATTCCTGCGTATATCCCGGTTGAAATCTGCAGCCCTCTCTTGGCCGTCGGTGATGCGGGAAAGACGCTGCTCCCAGCGGGCGGTCAGCTCCGGCGATCGCAGATCGCCGGGCACCAGCTCCAGCAGCTCCAGCCCCCGCGGTGTGGGCAGAAGCGTCCTGCCCCGCCGCTCGATGTAGTAGTGAGACAGCAATTTTTCAATGATCGCGGCCCGGGTTGCCGGAGTTCCGATGCCGCCCTGGGCGATCGAGGCGCGCAACTCTTTGTCCTCGATGAACCTACCCGCGTGCTCCATGGCATCGAGCAGGGTAGACTCGGTATAGCGCGGCGGAGGCTTGGTAAAACCCTGCTTGACCTCCGTACCGGCCACCTGAACGACTTCGCCCTGACGATGGGAAGACAGCTCCTGCTGGGGGGCTTCCTCCTCCTCCCCTTCCTTGTCCGATAAGCTCTCTTCGATCGCCTTCCAGCCGGGATCAACCACCTGGATTCCCCTGGATAGAAACTGTTCCTCCTCCACCTCCGTGATCAGGGTGATACTCTTATAGCGGTAGGGGGGGAAAAGAACGGCGAGGAAACGGGCCACGATCATCTCCCACAGCGCCCGTTCATCGCCGTTAAGCCTCTGGGCTTCGGCCCGCTGCTCGGTCGGCAGCAGGGCGTGATGATCCGTGACCTTGGCGTCATTGACAAACCGGCTGCCCGGTTTGATCTCTCCGGCCAACAGCTGTTGAACCGTACTGCGGTAGCGGGATGACAGAACCGCCTGCAAGCGGTCCTTCAAGGTGGGCACGATGTCCCGGGTAATGTAGCGGGAATCGGTCCTGGGATAGGTGACCAGCTTGTGGCGTTCGTACAGTCCCTGGAGGGTACTCAAGGTCTTCTGGGCGCTGAAGCCAAGTCGGCTGTTGGCCTCCCGCTGCAGCGCGGTCAGATCGTAGGCCAGCGGCGGGCTCTCCGTCTTGTCTTTCGCCTCGGCCTTGACGATGCGTCCTTCAGACCCTTGAACCTTTTCAGCGATCTCCCGAGCCCGCTTCTCCTCCTTGATCCGGGTAACACCCCCTGGGCTCCGCCACAATCCCGTGTAGGATCCAAAATCCGCATGCACCTGCCAGTAGCTCTCCGGGGTGAAGTTGTTGATCTCCTCCTCCCTGCCCACGATCAGGGCCAAAGTCGGTGTCTGCACCCGGCCGGCGGACAGCCGGGCATCGTACTTGCAGCTCAAGGCCCGGGAGATGTTCAACCCGATGATCCAATCCGCCTCGGAACGGCACTCGGCGGCCTGGAAGAGATTGTCGAAGTCCTTGCCGGGCTTGAGGGTACGGAACCCCTCCCGGATCGCCGCCTCGGTTTGGGAACTGATCCACAACCGCTGGTAGGAACCCTTCCAGCCGCAAAGACGCATAATCCAACGCGCCACCAGCTCCCCCTCCCGTCCCGCATCTGTTGCGATGATCAGATTGTTCACGTCCTTCCTGCGGAAAAGGGATTGGATGGTGCGGAACTGATGGGAGGTCTGGCGAATGACCCGGTGCTTCATGCGTTCGGGGAGCATCGGCAGGTAGTGAAGGGACCAGGTCCTGTACTTCTCGTCGTAGCTCTGGGGATCGGCCAGCTCGACCAGGTGGCCCATCGCCCAGGTGACGATGTAGGCATCCCCTTCCGAGTAGCCCTTGGCCTTTTTTCTGCAGCCGAGCACCTGGGCCAAGTCCCGGCCGACACTGGGTTTTTCCGCCAATACGATAGATTTCATCTTCCGTAGATCTTCGTCCAATATCGGTGATTTGTCAAAGTACCCCCTCCCACCGCACCGGCAAGTTCTTCAGTACTCCTTTGTGAAAAATCTAGTTGCTTCGCATGTCGTGCTTGCACCACCGATGTGTTGGCCGGCAGAACCGGAGTTTCGGGTTTCACCGTTGAAACCTGCCTCAAAAATGAGCATATTTTGACTACCCTCGAACCACGGACGTGGAACGGGTAGGAGGTAATCATGCCACGAAAACTGATAGAGAGGCTGTGGAGCCGGGGCAAAGAGTTCCTCGGCGTAGAATATCCCGTTTTGGGCGGAGCCATGACCTGGATTTCCGAGTCGACTCTGGTATCCACGATATCCAATGCGGGCGCCTTCGGCGTGCTGGCCGGGGGAAACATGCCCCTAGAGATGCTGAAGGATGAGATCAAGCGGACCCGAGACAAGACGGATAAGCCCTTCGGTGTGAATTTGATCACCATTGCCCCCAACTTCGGCAAGCACCTCGATCACATCTTGAAGATTGAGTTTCCCTTTGTCATCTTCGCCGGCGGGCTGCCGCCGCGAGAGGCAATCAATCAGATCAGACATACCAAGAGCAAACTGCTCTGCTTCGCCCCCACCGTAGGAATCGCCCAAAACCTGATCAAAGGAGGGGTCGATGCGCTGGTCATCGAAGGACACGAGGCGGGGGGGCACATCGGACCGATTTCCACAGCAGTTCTGGCGGAGCAGATCCTGCCGCAGGTCGATGAGGTGCCCGTATTCGTGGCCGGAGGGATCGGAAGCGGTGTGATGATGGTCCACTACCTGATGATGGGAGCGGCGGGGGTACAGCTTGGCACGAAGTTCGCCGTGGCCAAGGAGTCCGTTGCCCATGACAACTTCAAACGGGCGCTGCTGCGGGCGGCGGCCAAGGATGCCGTATCCACCGCTCAATTCGACCCCCGGATGCCGGTGATCCCGGTCCGTGCCCTGGTCAATGAAGGCACCCTGGACTTCAACACGCTGCAACTCGGTCTGATCGCTCAGTTGGAGCGCAAGGCAATCACGGCCAGGGAAGCGGGGCACAAATTGGAGGAGTTCTGGATCGGCGGCCTGCGAAGGGCGGCGATCGACGGGGACGTGAAGCAGGGCTCCCTGATGGCCGGCCAAAGCGTGGGGCTGGTCAAGGAAATCCTGCCCGTGCGGGAGATCCTGGATCAGCTGATCGAAGAAGGGGCGGCCGAAGCGGAGAAGATCCTCAAGCGGTTGGGACGCTAGAACGCTCTGCCGAATATCAGCAGAAAGTGCGGCACTAGAGGGAACATGATGTCGTACAGGTCGCCCTCGATCACGTTCTGCAGCCAGGCCGCTCCGATTTCAAAACCGAGCCGATATCTGCCGTCTTTGCCGAGCAAGAGATTGTAGCCGAACCCTGCTTTGGGCTTCAATATCCCCTGTTCAAACGAAAAAGGATTCAGGCTCCAAAGCGCCAGGAAGCCGGCTCCGGTAAAGAAAAAGAGGCTGCGATTCAAACCGTCAAAATAAACACGGAGGCTCATACCAGGCTCGAGGGTACCGGCCCACTCTCCGGCCAGCTTCAGAACCAGAAGTCGTGTATGGACACTCAATCCGACGGGTCCCTGAAAAAACTCAACCTCCGCTCCCACCGGCGCTACAAAGGAGCCGCCCAGTTGAAACGAGACTGCGCTTTTCCGTTGTTCCGCCTCCTGGGTCCAGCACAACCCAACGGCCAATAACGCTATCATCAGAGCAAGCACTGTCCGTTTCATGATCCCTCCGAGAAGGTTGGATTTATTGCTTCAATCAATAATAGAGCATTCACCTTCATTTGTACCAGCATTCGCGCCCTTTACCTTGCATCAAGTGGAAAATCCCAGTCCAATGAGATATACTGGGAAACAAAAAGCAGTGTATAGGAGGTTCATATGAAACGTATTGTTCTGCTTGCGGCGTTTGTTGCGGTCCTCGCATTTCCGGCCTTCAGTCAGGTTCGTCTCGACCTGGGATTCGACGTCCCGTTGACCGTAGGAGCGATCAGCGGGAGCGGGGTGACGACGAGCAGCGAAGTAGGGGAATTTCTTAGAGACCACATCCTCCCCTTTCCCGAAGCCAGCTTCTACTACCAATTCGATGTTGGACCTTTGAAGCTTGCTCCGGGCGTGCGGGTCTTCACCTTCATCCTCGAGAGCGTGCTGTGGCCCAATTTTATGGCCGAACTCGCCTTCGATCCTGTGTTTATACAAGCACAGCTGGGGGGCTTGATTTTTGCCGTCTTCGGTTTAGCCAACAACATTGATTTCGGAGAAGTCCTGCTCCCCGATCTGTCGATCTGGCTGGGCCTTGGACAGGAACGTCGCTTCCGCATCGGCGGCGGTGTCCTTGGAATGCTGTTGCCTGACCTTTCCGATGAAGGAATGCTCATCATCCCCTACGTGGGTGCGAAGATCTCTCTGCTCTTGTAGCCGATACCCAACCCCCTCGACTAAATCCGCTTTCTCCGACAGGCCGCCTACCGAGGGCGGCCTGTTCTGTTTTTAGCACGGTGACAGATTGTCT
>CAZBXU010000116.1:0-11782 GCA_964495755.1 uncultured Spirochaetaceae bacterium
CAAGATAATCCAGTTTTATGTTCAAGAATTGTCCCGCGATGTTGATCACCCTTTCGGCTACCTTTCTACCTTCTGTTACCGACTTTACCCGGTTGACCACCAGCTTCAACCCCAAATCGAGATTGTCGATCTCAGTAGCGATGATCTTCACGATTCCGTAGGCATCGGTTATGGCTGTTGGTTCCGGGGTGGTCACAATAATTACGTCATCCGAAGCAGCCACAAAGGTCAACACATTGCTGGAAACCCCCGCGCTGGTATCAATGATGATGACATCGGCGCTTGACAGCTCCTGGAGCTCCTCGATGAAGCCCCTACGCTCCTCTTCGGAAAGATTGGCAATCTTGGAAAAACCGCTGGCCCCGGCAACTATCTGAATCCCGTAGGGAGTGTCAAGAAGTATATCTCTCATCTTTTTCTGCTTCCGAATCAGGTGGTAGAGGTTATAGCGGGGAATCACTCCCAGGACGACATTCACGTTTGCCAGGCCCAGATCTGCATCCAGGACGATCACCTTCTTCCCAAACTTAGCGTAGGCCAGGGCTAAATTGATTGCGATATTGGTCTTGCCCACCCCCCCTTTTCCGCTGGAAACGGAGATGATGCGGGAAGCTTTCTGCGGGGGCGAGCCTTCGAGCCGGGATGAAGGTTTTTTATTACGCATGATTTCTCGTAGTTTCTCTGCCTGATCAGCCACTGTCAACTCCAAAATGCAGCATTTATCTTCACCCTCTCTCCAAAACGTTTTTCCAGTCGTTCCCGGTTGATGTGAAATCCATCGAGATTCATAAGCAATCGCAAAATCGAAGCTTGTTCGATATCCTGGGGCACCGACTGTCCATCAGCGATATAGGAGATCGGTTTGCGGGAAGCGGCAAGTACACTGATGATGTTCCCTATCCGGAGGGTTTCATCGATCTTCGTTAAAATCACCGCTCTATATTTGAAAGGCTCGAAAGTCTTCAAGATTTCTTCCACGTCTGATGCCTTTGTCGTGGCGCTGATGGCCAGATGGATCTCGCTGCGCGTCCCCACAGCGTCCAGCACATCCTTCATTTCGGCTAATTTGGAGAGATCCCGGGGGCTGCGGCCGATGGTATCTACCAGGATCAATCCAGTACCTTCAGCCATGGCCAGGAACTTTTTAAACTCTCCAACACTTTCGACGCAGGTCACCGGAATTCTCATGATTTCCGCGTAGGTCTCGATCTGCCGCAAAGCGGCGATCCGGTAATTGTCAATCGTTACGATCCGCACTTTGGGAGATGGAGAGGTTGAACCGTTGACTCCAAAAATGGCGGCCAGCTTGGCGATCGTCGTGGTTTTTCCCACGCCGGTGGGACCGACGATGATAAATACCTTGGAGCTCTGCGCACTCTGCTCCGGTATCTGCAGCGCTGGATAGATCTGAATCTTGTCTCCGATCCACTCCAGGACCTGGGTTTGAAGCACGGAAAAGTTGTCCAGGTCTTCAAGGGAGAATTCTTTCCGGACACGACCGAGTATTTCTTCTATAAACGGCGGCGAGAAATCGTTGTGCTGGAGGATACTCTCGATTCGCAGCAGACCGCCGGGCGTGTCGGCGGGAAGTTTCTTACCTCCATTATCTTTGGATAGATTCTCCTTTAAGCTCTGGATCTCATTGAGAATCAGCTGCAATGACTGCTCTCTTCGGGCATCTGCCAATATCTTCTTCCGGGATTCCTCCAATGTGGCTGCGGACATAGCTGTGGGCTTGTTTCTTGGTTTTTGGCTAATGTATCCCGTTATCTCCACTCCCTCCCGGGCGAACATACCGAGGACCCCTCCGCGGCGGACAGTCTTATGGGTTAAGATTCGTGCTTCCTGGCCGTACTGTCGCCTCATCTGTTCAAGGGCTTCTCTTGGAGTGGGGGCCTCGATAGTGAAGTACTGCAGATCTTTCTCGATCATTCTTCGATCCTTATCTCACCGAGAGTTTCGATTTTTACATCCGGAACAATCTCCGGAACCGACAGAACGACCAGATGAGGTATCTCTCGTATCGTACTGCCTTTGATCAGCGGTCGGGCCGCTTCAGAGCAGAGAACTATCGGCAAGTGCCCCTGCTGCTGGACGTTGTGTACCGAATTTGTCAGGGAAGTAATCCACTTCCTCTGCATCTGGGGCTCAAGCGCTGCGGTAGGACCCGAGGCGGTATCCACCCTGGCCTCGACGATCTTCTGCTCGAGATTCGGATCCAGGGTCAGCACATGAATTGTCTTTTCATCCCCGCTGTAGTGTAGACAGATCTGCCGTCCTAGAGCCTGTCTGACCTTCTGTACGAGAAAGGACGTGTCCTTGCTAACAGAACCGTAGTCAGCCATGGCTTCCAGAACGACCACGATATTTCGAATGGAAACCTGCTCCCTCAGCAAGCCCTGCAGCACTTTCTGGATCTCCCCTACAGAGAAAATCTTAGCCACCTCCTCCACAACTGTGGGATAATCGTTTTTCAGGGCATCGAGGATCGACTGGACCTCTTGACGGCCGAGAATCTCGCCGGCATAGGCTTTCATGATCTCAGTAAGGTGGGTGGCGATGATCGAGGGTGGATCTACGACGGTATAGCCCAGCCGTTCCGCTTTTTCCCGCTCTGATTCCGCGATCCAGGTAGCGGGTAATCCAAAAGCGGGATCCTTTGTGGACTCCCCCTCCAGATCTTCTTTGATGCCCCCCGGATTGATAGCCAGGTAGCTGCCCATCCTGATCGCCCCTCGCCCCACTTCGACCCCCTTGATCTTGAAGCAGTATTCCGAGGGCTCGAGACGCATATTGTCAATAATTCGAATCCTAGGCACCACCAATCCCAGGTCGAGGGCTGCCTCTCTACGGATGCGGGTAATTCTGTCAAGCAGCTCGGCTCCCTTGTCCTTATCTACCAGTGGAATCAATCCATAACCGATCTCTAGGGACAGGGGATCCAGGGGCACCACGGGGGATATCTCTACGGGTGCGACCTTGGCTCTGATTTCCGCTTCCGTAACCCTCTCCTTTTCTTCCTCCGCCTGCTTCCTCCGCCTCAGGGTCAAGCCCAGTCCCGCCAACATTCCCCCGAGGGGGAACAGGACGTACCAGGGAAATCCGGGCAGCACTGCGAGAACGCCTAAAACACCGGCGGCGATAAAATACGGGCGGGACTGAAAGGAGAACTGGCGGGTTACGTCCAGGCCGAAAGATTCATCAGATACCGCCCTGGTGACGATAACACCGGTAGATGTGGAGATGAGCAGAGCGGGCAGCTGTGTTACCAGGCCGTCGCCTATGGTAAGGGATACGTAGGTATCCAGTGCTACATTGAACGACTCCCCGTGGATCGTCATACCCACGATCATACCGCCGATGACGTTGATCAAGGTGATGAGAATTCCCACCTTGACATTTCCGGCCACGAATTTCGAGGCACCGTCCATGGCTCCGTAAAAATCCGCCTCCCGTTGAAGCTCGCTTTTTTTTCGACTGGCTTCCTCTTCGGTGATCAATCCCGAGTTGTACTCCGCTTCGATGGCCATCTGCTTGCCGGGAAGGGCGTCCAGGGTAAAACGGGCCGCCACTTCAGCGACCCTGGTGGAGCCCTTGGTAATGACGATAAACTGCACGGCGATGATGATCACGAAGATGATCAACCCGATAACGTAGCCTTCCAGCCCCTGAGCACCCACGACAAATGTTCCGAAGGCACGTACCAGCTTGCCCTGGAACTGACTGCCCTGAGAGAGGATCAGCCTGGTGGAAGAGACGTTGAGGGCGAGCCCGAAAACCGTTGCTATGAGAAGCAATGTGGGGAAAACACTGAAATCGAGGGCATTCCGCGTGTAGAGAACGATCAGAATAGTCAGCAGACTCAAGACGATGTTCACCGACATCAGGGTATCGAGGATGAAGGCAGGAAGGGGGATGATCAGCATCATGACGACGGCAATGACACCGACCGCTACGAATATGTCGCTCCTCCGCGCACCCGTTATGGTTGGAACTCCTCTTACATCCGCCATTTATTCACCTCTTACGCACTCGCCTCGCGGCCGGCCATCTTGTACACCTCGGCAAGGATAATCGCCATCACCTCGTAATATTTCTCCGGTATTACATCCCCAATATCCACTTCCTGATACAACGTGCGGGCCAGGGGTTTGTTCTCGACCAACGGAACATCGTTTTCCTTGGCGATTTCCCGGATCTTCTTGGCAATGGCGTCCACCCCCTTGGCCGTAACCGTGGGGGCCTCCATAACCAACCGGTCGTACTCCACAGCCACCGAATAGTGGGTCGGGTTGGTTATCACAACATCCGCCTTGGGCACGGCCCGCATCATATTCCGAGTCAACAAGTCACGCATTCGCTCCCGTAATCGACTCTTTATCAGAGGGTCTCCCTCGTACATTCGCCGCTCTTCTTTGATTTCCTGACGGGACATTTTCAGAGATTCTCTGTGCTGCCGCCGCTGAAACAGATAATCCGGAATCGAGAGCACCATCATGGCAAGGGCCGCTTCCACAATGATCCGGAAAGCGATGGAAACAACGAGTCGAAAAGCCACCATGTGGTGCATATCCACGAGATTGACGAGCTTGGGCAGCTGGATTCGTATATTGATGAAAGCAAGAGCGAAGATCGCCCCCACTTTCAGCAGGGTCTTGCCGAGATTGAAGGCAGCCTCCCCGGAGAACAGGGCTCTTTTGAAGAAACGACCGAAATGCGGTACGATTCTATCCAGATCCGGTGTGATCGGTTTTGAAGAAAAGAGAAATCCCACCTGTAGCACATTTCCCAGGAATGCCGCCAGGAAAGTCACCAACAGTACCGGCAAGGTGAGTCTGAAGAAGTAGTTGTAGAACGCCGGGAGCAGCCCACCATCCGATGTGATGTCCAGCTCCGTTGCGTGCTGCAGAAAGAAGCGCAGCATGGAAAGAATGTTTTTCAGAAAGTAGGAAGAGATCAGGCCCAGGATAGCGATCCCGAATAAAAGTACCAGGGAGGAGCTCAGTTCAACGCTCTTGACTACTTTGCCCTCTTCACGAGCCTTGCGCAGCTTATGCTCGGTAGGCTCCTCGGTTCGGCCTTCGTCCTCAGCCGCGAACCATTGGAGATGAACGTCGAAGGGGGTAGCATCTCTAAAAGCTGGGGCACGGGTGGGACAAACGGTTGCACAAAAGAAGTTCGTGACGCCTGCGTCTTCGCGGAGCATAAGCGGATCTTCCATCACGGCTTATCCTCCCGGTCCTTTGAGATTCGTTATAATCGTTCCCAGTTGCTCAAAGCCGCCATCGAGCAGCCTGCTGAACGCCCTGATAAGAAAGGGTGTGGCCACCGCGATGACGATCAGCGCAGTGCCGATGGCGAGGGGAAAGCCCATCATCAGCAGGTTCATCTGGGGGGCGGCCTTGGCCAACAGCCCCATGGTTACCGATACGAGAAGCAAGGTACCCAAGATCGGAAAGGCAATCGTCAGGGAATTGACGAAGAGCTCTCCGAGACTGCGCAAAAACAGCGACAGCAGGTACGATCGCCCGGCAACAAGATCGACCGCTCGAATCGATTGAAACGATCTGTACACCCCGACGAGAAGCAGCTTCTGAGCCCCTGAGATTACCAGGAATGTGAACATCCCCGCGATGTTGAGGAACTGCCCCATCAGAGGGATCTCGATCTGGGCCAGTGGATCAAATACCTGGGAAGCTCCGAAACCCATCTGCAGGGAGAAAAATTGCCCGGCGACCTGAAAAACTGCGAAAATGATGTTTAGGAAAAAGCCGAGGATGATGCCGATCATGGCCTCTCCCACGACTACGAGGAAGTAATCCACGGCGTTTTCAGGAAGGAAATAACCCTGCTCGGCGACCCAGGGAAAAATCGCCGCAGACACGAACAGGGCGAATCCCAGCTTGGCCGTCTGGGGAATCGCCCCGGAGGAAAGCAGCGGCGCGACCTGGATCAGGGCTACGACCCGCACAAAGATTATGAGAAATACACGGAAATTTACGACCAGGGTTTCGATCACAGGCTACCCGCCCAACTCCGGAATTCGGCCGAACAATCTCAGGGTGAATTGAACCATGGACGCAATAATCCATGGGCCGAAAAGAATCAGAGCCCCGAGAATGGCGGCGATCTTCGGCACGAAGGTGAGGGTCTGCTCCTGAATCGAGGTCGTCGCCTGGAAAATCGAAATGATTAATCCGACCAGCATCCCCACCAGCAGCAGGGGTGCGGCCATCATCAGCGCCTGAAGCACCCCGCCGCGGACCAAATTAATGGCAAATCCTATCGACACTTTTCCCCTCCTTCTTCTATTATCGGAAACTCTGCACGATCTGAAGGGTAAGCAGATTCCACCCATCCACCAACACAAACAGGATCAGCTTGAAGGGAAGTGAAATCATCACAGGCGGAAGCATAATCATTCCCATAGACATAAGCGTGGAAGCCACCACGATATCGATAACGATAAAAGGGATGAACAGAAGGATCCCGATTTTAAAAGCCACGGTGAGCTCGTGCAGCACAAAGGCGGGAATGAGAATCTCCGTAGGTACATCGGCGAGAGTATTCGGTTTGGGCAGCTCACGCATTCTCATGAACAGCTGGATGTTCTCCGGGTCATTCTGCATCTGCCTGTACATGAACAACCGTAGAGGGCTTTCAGCATTCCTGTACATCGATTCGATCCCGATCTCCCCCTCGGCAAAAGGTTTGAAGGACTCATTGTAGATTGTGCTGAATGTAGGCCACATGATGAACAGCGACAGAAAAAGGGCTAATCCCATCAGAATCTGATTCGGGGGAACCTGCTGAAGGGACAGGGCGCGCTTGACGAAATCGAAGACAATGGCGATGCGCAGGAACGAAGTCATGAGAATGAGAATCGAGGGTGCCAGGGTGAGCACTGATAGAAGCAGCAGCAGCTGCATCGAAAGAACAACCTCCCGATTGCTCTGCGCCTCCCGCACGTTCAGGTCAACGTAGGGAAAGGGCGCGCCAGGTGCCGCAGGTCTTAAGCCCGTATCCTGGGGGAAGGCAACGACGGGCAGGAGCAACATTGCGAGTATGAATAGCAGTAGCAGAGTCTTTTTTTTCATTTCCCCTCCCAGTTAAAATGAAGTTTCTATAGCTTCTCCAAGCGCTGTCTCTGCTGCTTCATGAAATCAATCGTATCCCCCGCCGAGGATCCTTGTTGTTTTCCTGATTTCAAGAAGGATTGGAAAAAATGCGAGAAACCCTGAGACGCACGGGTCTGCATCTGCGACTGTTCCAGGGCTATCGTGTCCAGAGTTTCCTGGTTTTTAATTTCCGATATCAAGGAGATGCTCCCTTCGGCAGCACCCACCAAGAAAACCTGCTTTCCCAGTTCAACCAGGTGCAAGGCACGGTTACCCGTCAGGTTGCGAGTGCCCAGCAGGTGTATAAGATCGTTTTGTGGAAGTTGACGCCGCATACCGCGTTTGAGCAGCCAGAAGATCAGGTAAATCACCCCGACAACCGCAGCCAGGATCAATACCATACGCAGGAAGTCCCACGACGAGACCAGCGGTCCCCCCTGCACCTCGTCGTTTTCGGCAGCCTCGGTCGGTTCGCCGGTATCAAGGATAAGCAATGACTCTTCGAGCGGACGTCCCGTCGCTGTCTCCGAGGTTGTCTTTTCGGCGCTCTCCTGTGCCTCGGAACTGAGGATCGGCGCGAGAAGAAGCACCAGTAGAAACAGTAGAGGCCTACTCCGCCCCCAAAACGGCGTCTGAGGTGTAGATTTCACGTTCCCCTCCCAAAAACTCTAAGCCCTTTATTGTACGCTAATCTTTAGTTTAAGTCAAATCACTCATCCTCTGCATCGGTGAAACAATTTCTGTTACCCGGACACCGAAGTTTTCGTCGATCACCACGACCTCGCCCTTGGCGATGAGCTTGTGGTTCACAAGAATGTCCACTGGTTCGCCGGCCAACTTGTCCAATTCGATGATTGTACCTTCACCGATACCCAGGATCTCCCGAATCAGCTTCCGGGTCCTGCCCAGCTCCACGGTCAGCTCCATGTATACGTCCATGAGCAGCCCGATATTCCCCTGTTCGCCCTGAGCACCGGAGCTCTGAAGATTCGCGAACTGCACCGGTTGGACGTTCGGCGGAGCCTGGCTCGAGCCCATGCCCAAGCCCTGAGGGGCTCCAAAAGCCTGTCCGAAGGTCTGGGCGATACCTGCCTGAGCTCCTGGAGCCGGAGCACCCCCACCTGCTCCGGCGGCGGCGAAACTTAGCGCCGCAGCTGAAGCGGTGCCGGTTTCTGGTGCGGCTCCTGCAGTAATATTGAGTATCTCCTTGGTTAAAGACAGAGAGTACAACTCCACCAACTGGGCGGGATTCTCCCCTTCGATCATCAGGGGGTACTGCAGCTTGACAACCACCTCGCCCTGGGGCAGGCGAACCTTGTCTTTCGTGGCCAACTGAAAATCCGGCGGGGCATTCTGTATCGTTTTAGCGCTTCGATTACCGAGCTCGGTGGCCACCGGCCCGCTGATCTGGGACAGGGCTTCGGCCACGGCGGAAAGAGCAGCGTCGTCAAGCTCGACTCCGCTTTGACCCATCATCAGGCCGGCGACCGCCCGGGCGGTAGCAGAATCTACCAGATAGGAATGTTCCCCCTGCACCGCATCCGCAAAATCCAGTTTTACATCGACCACCTCGTCGGGGAGCTGGTCCAGTATCTCTTCTCCCATTACCAACTCGAGAGTGGGCTTTTCCAGATTGACGTTTTTCCGCGTCAGTATGGACAAATTCGAAGCCTGAGAGGCGATGACACTCTCGAGGAGCGTCAAAAACCGCGTCTTTTCCTCCTCCGAGAGAGGTTCACCCCCTCCCCCGAAACCGGTATCGATCTCCAAGCTCTCCGTTTCCTGCAATAGTGCATCAATTTCGTCTTGGGATAGTGATCCGTCGCTCATATCTCTTCCTCCCCACCGGTGGTTAGTTCCTCAAAATCCGCCTGGTCGATATCTTCCAACTTCTTGATCACCTGTGCAGCCATCTTATTCCCCAACACTCCGGGACGGCAGAGGAACTTCCTTCGCTCACCGATTCGCATTGTCATTGGATCATTGACCCTGACCGAATCCAAACGAATGATATCCCCGGTTCGCAGGGCCAGCACGTCACGGACTTTGATTTCCATACTGCCAATCTCAGCCATCATCGTGACTGTTACTGAAGCCAGACGATCCCGCAGTATGTTCAAATTTTCCGTCGTGGTTCCGCGTCGAGTCGAAGCATACCAGTATTGGGCCGAGAGCTTCGAGATGATCGGCTCTATTGTGAGATAGGGGATGCAAAGATTCATCATTCCCTCTACCTCACCGACTTTGGTCTCCAGAGTGATCAGGATGACCATTTCTGAAGGAGGCACAATCTGGGCAAACTGAGGATTGGTCTCGATTCCACCCAGACGGGGCCGAAGATCGATCACGGTGCTCCAACTCTCCCGCAAGTTTCCCAGGACCCGGACAATGATCCCCTCCATGACGGCCTGCTCGATATCCGTGAGGTCTCTGGAGAACTTGGTCCCCTCGCCCTGGCCTCCAAAGAGCCTGTCGATGATCGAAAAGGTGATGGCCGGGTCGATTTCCAGAATCGCCGAGCCTTTGAGGGGATCCATATCGATTACCGCCAGAGTGGTCGGGTTGGGAATCGAACGGATGAACTCCTCGTAGGTGAGCTGATCCACGGAAGCCACATGGACATGAACCAGACTGCGAAGTTGAGCCGACATCGAGGTCGTGGTAAGCCGGGCAAAGGTTTCGTGCATGATCGAAACCGTGCGGATCTGGTCTTTGGAGAACTTGTCCGGCCGTTTGAAATCATAGATCTTTATCTTGCGCTGATCCCGCGGCTGGTGGATCTCCTCCGTTGAGATCTCTCCGGCTGAGATTGCCGAAAGCAGTTGGTCTATCTCGTCCTGGGATAGTACTTCCGCCATGAAATGCAAACTCCTACTGGGTCACCACAAAATCCCGGAAAACTACCTGCTCGATCTGACCTTCCTTGAGCACCCGGTTGATGCTGCTCTTCAGTTCTTCCTGAATCTGAGCGTATCGCTCAGGCCTGAGCTGATCGCTTTTCTTATTGCTCAAATACAGAAGAACGATGTTCTGTATTTCCCGTTTTCTGGCCGCGATCTCGATTGCCAGCTGCTGCTTGCCCGGTTCGTACCCCAGGCTGATCCGGGCACTGAAAATGGCCGGCACTTCGTCGGAGGTGACCCCGCGTATCTCCTCCATAGTATCGTCGTAATTCAAAGGTTCCGGCCGAGCACTGTATTCGGGAGATATCTCCCGGAGTTCAGAACCGGCCCGGCCCCGGTTTACCAGATTGAAGGTCACAACAGTAGTGGTGACCCCCAATATGACGAAACCCAGACCTATCGCCACCCATTTGAGAATTCGTACTAGAAAGGTGGGCAGGAAACCCGCTTTTCTCCCTGCTGGAGCTATCTCCTCGGGTCCCGCACCCACATCCTCTAAACTCAAGCCTTCTTCGTCGGACATGAACAGCTCCTACATAATACAAATTTAGAGAAATTGCCCCGGCAAATCAAACCCCTCATAGATGCCCCTCTGTAAGCAGAACAATATCCACCCGACGGTTGTACGCTCTGCCCTCCCGGGTATCGTTCGAGGCCAGGGGTACGGTGTCGGCGAATCCCGCCACCTGGCACTGGCGCTCTTCCACTCCGAAATCCACCAGGTAGTGGAGAACATTGACCGCACGGTCGGCGGAAAGCTCCCAGTTCGTTTCCCAGGTCCCTCCAGGATCAGTGGGGATATTGTCCGTATGCCCCTCGATGCGGAACTTACGCTGCTTGAGATCCGGGGAGCTCATCAGGGTTGCCACCTTCTGCAACACCTGTCGGGATTCCTCGATATTGATTTCGGCACTGGCCGCTTCAAAAAAAGAATCCGCGGCAAGGGAAATGATCAATCCCCGTTCGTCCTCTTTGATGCGCACCTTCTTGGTCTTGAGTTCCGGTTGGAACTGGGAAATCGCGGTTCTCCGAGCCTTGTCCAAAGCCTTTCCCGCCTCCCGCGAAGGCAGGCTCATGATCGTGTGTCCCAGTTCGGCCAGCTTGCCGACCTGGAGGGTGTTACCACCCCGGAAGGAACCAAGGCCTTGAAAGGCTGCCAGAATCATCCGCAGCTCCGCTCCGTCTATCTCCGCGGTGGTAAACATCAAAATGAAGAACGTCAGCAGAAGAGTCGTCATGTCCCCGTAGGTGACCAACCACTGGGGGGATCCCTCCTCGACTCTCCTCTTCTTTCTCGGTACAGGCATCGATTCTGTACTACACCCTCACCGCTTCCTGGCGCACCGCTTCTCTGCGCAGAGGCGGCAGGAAGGCGAGGAGCTTCTCCTCGAGTATTCGCGGGTTGTCCCCCGATTGGATGGAGAGGATTCCCTCGATCATGATCTCCTTCACCAGGCTTTCCGAATTGTCTCGATCCTCGAGCTTCCGTTTTACAGGCAGAAACACCAGGTAGGCCATGACAGCTCCGTAGAGGGTGGTGATCAGGGCTGTAGACATACCGATACCGATGGCCGACTTGTCCTCGATCTGAGAGAGCATCGTGATCAGACCGATCAGGGTTCCGATCATTCCGAAAGCCGGAGCGATCTTGCTCCAGTCGTCGAAGATACCGATGCCGATAGCGTGACGGGACTGGATCTGGTTGAGCTCGTTGTAAAGGATGTTCTTGATGATGTCCGGATCTGTGCCGTCCACGACCAG
>CAZBXU010000117.1:0-11748 GCA_964495755.1 uncultured Spirochaetaceae bacterium
GGTCCGGCTTGCCCCTGCCGGATGGAAGGCCGAGCGCTTGCAGGCTTCTGAGTCGGTGCAACCCTGCCCGGAAAAACCGCCATGTTCCGTATCTGACAAGGAAAGCCGTTCCACGTGGGCCAGGCTCATTGCCCAGGTTTACGAGGGCTGCGCGCCCCGGTGCCCCCTTGACCTGCAGTCGATGCGGCTCGCCGATGCGGATTCTTGCCGTGATCACCGAACCGGAAGAGGTTCGAAAGATCCTGCGCCATCTGCTGAAGATCGGTCCGGGCGGTGCGCCGTTGCGA
This sequence comes from uncultured Spirochaetaceae bacterium, assembly GCA_964495755.1. Lineage (GTDB taxonomy): Bacteria > Spirochaetota > Spirochaetia > SZUA-6 > DRHE01 > JAFGQJ01. Next base: position 288 of record CAZBXU010000117.1, read on the forward strand.
CGCGCAGCCGATCCCCTCCGGGGCTGGATCAGAGCTTCGTGTAATTGTCAATCTGTCCCCTTTTTGTGCGCTCCAGGGATCACGCTGTCCCCATGGCTTTCCTTGCTCTTCCTAAAAGCTGTGTTTCTCGCTCGGGGCGCTCTGCTTAGCAGTCGGGAGGTGCGGTTGTCACGGCACTGGCTCTGAGCGGCCGGGGATGAACGAAAGAATTGCCTCGTTCGTCCCGTGGCTGCGAATTTCGGCGGCTTGCCTGCCCAGTTCGGATTATAGGTTTTCCTATCAATTCATTTGATGCAGGCGGGGTATGCTCCCGAGATGGCTTAATTCGAATGCATTCATGAGATGAAGCTGATCGTGGATCTTATCTACGAGAGAGGGATGTCGCTGATGCGTTACAGCGTCACCGACACAGCCGAATACGGCGACTACGTCTCGGGTCCTCGTATTATTACCCCGAAAGTAAAGGCGGAGATGAAGAAGCTTCTCGGCGTGATCCAGGACGGCAGCTTCGCCAAGACCTGGATCGCAAAAACCGTCTGGTGGACAGGGGAAAGAACTAGAATTCCGCCCTCAGTTCTCTAAAATCGTGATCTCCACCCGGCGATTCTGTCCTCTGCCCCGCTCGGTGTTGTTCTCCGCCAGGGGCTCCCGGTGTCCCATTCCCTGGGTGGTCACCTGGATTGCCTGCAGCGCTCCAAGGGACAACAGATAATCTGCCACGGCTTTGGCCCGCTGCTCGGACAGACGCTGATGGTCTTTCTCCGTGTAGCCGGAAACCCGGGCCGTATGACCGGTGATCAGAATGTCCCGGTCGGGATAATTTTTTAGAATCTCACCGATCTGCCGTAGTTTGCCCTGTTCCGATTCCCGCAGGTAGGCTGAGTTGGCTTCGAATTGGATGTTCTGAAGGCTCAAGGTAACCCCCTCCTCTTCCGCGGTTACCGTAGTGTCCTCCACTCCCCGTTCTTCGAGCTGCTTGGCGATATCCTCGGCAACCCGCTCCTTGTCCAACTCAATCGACTCCAGCAGCAGCCCTTCCGCGCTGCCGATATACTTAACAGCTTGTCCGTCGGAGAGATAAAAAACAAAATCGAATTCTTCGCTGTAGGAGTGGGGTTTCCCCTTCTCGCTGTCCCAGTAGTAGGTCTGTTCCGATTTCCCCTCTATCAGTACGGGGACTACTGCCTGACGGCTGCGCAGCCCCTCCAACCTGTGCAGGACTTCATATTCGATCGAGATCACATCCAGCCTTCTTCCCTCTATCTCTTCGGTACCGATATAGGTGTAGCGTACATCCATCGGAAAGCTTACCGGCTTTTCAATTGCAAAGCTGCGGCGCAGATCGTGGGCTTCCTGGCCGGGGGCATTCCAGCTGGTACCAGGGGAGATATCCTGTTCGGGGAAGGTAGGCACATTGCGAACCACGGGCATGAAATAGGCTTCGCCGATATCGTAGCTGCCCAACCGATCCCGCCAGAAGAGGGATTCGTACTCCTCGGTCAGAGAAAATGAGGTCTGCACCCCGTAGGAGCGTTCGGAGGTCAGGAAGGTCGCGGAGAGCAATCCCTTCTCGTTTCGAACTGATAGGGTGTCTACGGCTACCTTGTTGAGTATGTTGGCCTGATGGGACAGCTCCCCGTTTACGTATACCTCTTCGTTTACCTCCGTAATCAGCCTGTATTTCTCGTCCTTCACATATTTGAAACGAAAGGTTTCTGCCATGAGCGAACTCAGGGACAGAAACAATGCGAGAACCATGATTAATCTTTTGCGCATGCTATACTCCCTTGGCCTTCAGTTTCTAATCTCATCATCGGCATTCGCGCCCGCTTTCACGCCGCTCATTGACAAACACACTGCATCTATTCTATGCTAACTATAAATCTACTATCGTTCTTTGGAAAAAAAAGGTTATGGCACTAACGAAAGGAAAAAGATCTTTCGGAAGTGCGGAGGCGTGGACGCTATTTCGGGAAGCCGGATACACGAAACCGACCCGTCTGCAGCAACGGCTGATTCCTCTCATTCTCAAAGGAAAAGACGTCGCAGTAGAAGCAGAGGGAGATTCCGGTAAGACTGCCGCTTTCATCCTGCCCCTATTGGTAAAGATAAAACGGGGAAAACCCGGGATAAAGGCGATAGTCCTTACCTCCTCCACCGAAAACTCGCATAAGATATTTCGCGAGTTTAAGAGATTTATCCAGTCCGGGAAAAAGCTCTCGATTTTTGCCTTTGGCTTCGAGGGTCTGGAGAAAAAAGAGCATAGGATGCTTTCACGAAACCCGGACGTGGTAATCGGTACCCCCAACAAGGTGATCGATCATATTAGGCGGGGGAACCTTGATCTTTCTGGCCTTCAGACGGTGGTTATAAAGAGGAGCGAGGACACCGAACATCCCGGTTTCATAGAAGATATCCTGTTCATCTGCTCCAAGCTTCCGCAGAAAAGACAGACAATACTCATTTCCTCTACTCTCGAAAAGGATAGCGAGAGACTACTGTCTCTATTGAGACATCCCACTACGCTGCCGATGTCATCTTGGAGACAGCTCGCAGCTCCGCTTCGGGACCGATTTATCGAGGTCGGTGGAGACCAAAAGATCTCAAGCGTTATCAAGCTCATCCTGGCCGAACCGATGGAGAGCCTCCTGATTCAGAGTGCGGAACCAACCGAGGCAATCAATTTGAGCAAACAGATACGAAGCCAAAACTTTGAAGCAGCGTTGCTGCTGGACACTCTGTCCCCCCAACAACAGAACAAGGTGTGTCAGAACTTCAGTGTGGGAAAGGTGCCGATCCTGATCAGCACCTTTGAGACGTCTTGCAGGAAAAACCTGAGGTGGGTATCCCACGTCATCAATCTGGCCGTACCACCACGACCGGAGAGCTACAAACCACGATCGTTTGTTCTGGGACAGGCCATCACACTTGGCACAGTCGAGGACTACAATCGATTAAAGGAGAAACTGAAAGTGGAAGTAGAGAGAAGCGAACTGCCTTCGGAGGACCAACTGTTTCGCGGTATGATTCAACAAATCCTGAAAAAAATCAAGGAAGAGGAAGATCCTCAGATCCTGAATCAATATCGCAAGCTTATTCGCAAGAGCGTACCCCTTACCCTACGTTCTTATTTTGCAGCCTATCTATTCAAACAGTCTCTGGCTGGAGGTAAGAAGAAGAGTTCCAAACGGGTGAAACTGTTCCTGAGCATGGGGAAAAACAGGAAGGTGTTCTCCCGCGACCTGATACAGCTGTTCATAGACCGCCTAAAAGCACAGAGATCTCAGATTCATGATATCAAGATTCTGGACAACTACTCTTTTATAGAGGTCGATGCTTCTCTTGGAGAACAAGCCATTAAAGATCTCTCGGGAATCGAGTTCAAAGGTCGAAAACTAGCGGTTAACTATGCCCGCAAACGGGAGAACAGGCGCGAAAGCGCTAAATGACAGGGCGCAGAGTGCGGCAAGCGCACACAGCGGGTCGAAGAAGCTCCTGAGTCCCGAAGATTTGCCGCAGGTGTTGCGGGCGGTTTCCCCGGATGTCAATCGGGGTGTGTTGGAGCGAAAGTCCGACAGGTTCGAGAAACTCGAAGTCGAGATTGGCTGCGGAAACGGCCATTTCATGATAGAGTACTGTCGGTTAAACCCTCTGTGTCTTTTCATCGGCGTTGAGATCAAAAAAAAACGTTGCCTCAAAGCTCAGGCGAAAATCGACAATCAAAACATTACCAATGCCCGTGTTATTTACGGCAGCGCCGAGGAGGCACTGCACTACCTGCCCGACGGCTCTGTGGACACCTTTCATCTGTACTATCCCGACCCATGGCCAAAGAGCAAACACAGGCGACGTCGTTTTCTGCGTAAAGAAAATATCGAGATGCTGCTGCGAAAACTGACAATCGGTGGTTTGATTTTTTTTGTAACCGATTTTTTCGATTACTATTTTCATGCGAAGGTTCTCGTGCTTCTACAGGACGGACTCGAATTATCCTCAAAAGCGCCCAGCGAGTCCATCTTTCAGTCCATGTTTGCCGAGAGATTCCTGCATACGGGCAAAGGGGTACACCTACTGGCGGCCCGCAAAAGACGGTGATCAGCGAATGATCAGATGCCAGATTAGCAGCAGGAGAAATAGATTCAGCGCCAAAGCAGAAAGCCCACACACAGCGGAGAGATTTTCAAACAAACGAGCCCGGCGATTGCAACTCTCGGCGAGCATCGCGGGATTGCCCATTACCAGCACGAGTTCCGCCATAGGATCCTGAGGCGCCTCCACCCAGCGCTGATCTTCCTTCTCTTTGTAAGCACCGAAAAGGAGGTATTCTTCTATCTTTCCTCTTTCTATGGAGGGGATGCTCCCGCCACGGATTTTCAGCTCACCCTTTATCAACAAATTGGCGTCTTGAGTACACAGATAGGCTTCTCCCGTGGGTAGAGTTATGATCGTCTCTCGGTTCATCCCCTCCGAATCCTTGTAGTAGCGCAAAGGAAGACGCAGCAGGTCCCGCTGCGCTCTCAACAGTCTGGCCCTCTTCCAGAAAAAACGGTACAGATAGTAGAGGATAAATCCCGGCGGCAGCAGTCCGGAGATAGGGAAAAATGCCAAAGAAAGGGCGAACAGGGGGGGCAAGCCGGAAGGTGTCGAGCGCATGAAAATGTAGGCCAGTAAAAGCATACAGAAGGATCCGGTCAGCAGGGAGACGAGGGTGAACTGATTCCAGTACTCGTTTCTCTGCCTTCCCCCCCAAATAGCCCGTTGCACTATTGTCCGCTGCTCTCCATCGTAGAGAACAACCAGAAGCGGGTCTTTAACCTGGGATCGAAAAACCGCTCTATCCTCAACCGAATAGAGAGATCCGGAGATAAACATCTGGGTCCCCGCGGGAAGGGAAAAAACCTGGTCCCAGGAGACCAAAGCCGGCTGCTCGTCAGGTATCACCTCATCCAGACGTTCCACCGGTAGTGTCTGCGCTTTGGTGGAGAAAGAGGGAAGAAAGTACAGTTTCGCCGACTGTAGATCGACTTCGACCGTAAAATTGCCGGTGTTGATCCAGATTCTGTTTTCGCCCTGAATGGCCTCGAGTTGCCCAAACACACGATACCTACCTAGAAAGTCTCCCCGCCGAGACAAATCAGAATAGCTTAGAAAAGGAAATAGCGAACTCTCTTGTATGCGTCGACGAAACAAGCGCCACCGGGATCGAACGGAAAAGGCCCCGATTCCCGGAATGAGTCCAAAGAAGAGGAAGGCTGCAGCGAATACCAGGATGATTAAATACAGTTGATGCATCGTGTCTCAACTCAAAAATTATGAAACCCTATACAGGGAGGTTGTCCTCAGGTTGTCAAAGCCCGGCATTTTGAGTAGTCTGTAGCTTAGCATGATAGAAAGATTAAAAGTAGGTCCCATGGAGACCAACTGCTACATCTACTCCAATGGGAAAAAAGAATGCATCGTCATCGATCCCGGCGGCAGTGAGTTAAGGATCGTGTCCAGTATAAATATGCTGAAGATGATTCCGGCGGGTATCGTACTAACCCATGGGCATTTTGATCACACCGCCTCTTCGGGAAAACTTAAGAAGTTTTACGGTAAAGAGGGGATAGATATTCCTATCGCCATCCATAAGGCGGATAAAAATTTCCTTGGTAAAAAAGCGGAAAAAACCAATCGGGAGACCCTAGCAGATCTCGGCTTGCCGGACCCGGACCAGTTTCTGGACTTCTTCTCCGATCTTCCCGAACCGGATATAATTCTCAAAGAAGGGGATACAGTTTTCAACACGAATCTCGTGGTACTGGAAACGCCCGGACACACCAAAGGGAGCATCTGCCTGTACAGCGAGAAAGACGCTCTTGTGTTTTCCGGGGACAGTTTGTTCTTTATGGGCATCGGTAGAACAGATCTTCCCGGAGGCGATGAGAAAACCCTCCTCGATGTTGTCCGCAGTAAGATTCTAACCCTGCCGCCGGAAACCCGGGTATTTCCCGGCCACGGGCTGGACACAACAATCGAAAGGGAAATCAAGGGCAATCCATTTTTTCGCTTTGCCCATTAGTTAGGCGGGCCACTAAACCCCAGAGGGCAAATCCTCCCCTTCCCCATGCTCCATCAGCATTTCCTTGATGTGGGTATGGCGCTCCAACTCCTGCGCAAAACTTCTCTCGATATCTTTCTTGACCAAAATCAAATCTGACTGAACTTTACCCTGCCAGTCATATCCACAAGAGAGGCATTTGGAGAACGATTCTTGAGGTTTTGTGTGGCGATGATGAAACACCCTCTCCGATCCGCACTGCGGGCAGGGTTCCTCCATATACACAGTTTCCACGATAATCTCTTGTAGGTCTTCAAGCTCCGCGGGTTTGAGCAGATAGAAACTCTGGTGCACTCCCGCGAGATTGGAAAACAGAAGAATGTTTCCATCCTCCAAAAAAAGCCGGCTGACCGAACCACCTGCAACCTCGACGCCGGGTCCCTGCTCGAAAAACTCAACCTCATCCCCCTTGCGAACCCACTCCGGCAGGATCGAATGGTAGCCGCCCTTTATCGCCGAGAAGTAGAACCAGCCCTCTTTACCACCGGAGCGTCTCCGTCCGAAGAGCTTTATCGCGGGAAGTTCGTCGATACGGATATCCTCTGCAATGAGTTGCTTGTTCGCCGGATAGATGTAGGGTTTTTTCACGGACGGAAAAAGTATGTACCGGCTCAGGCGATCAGGTCAATCAGCATGCCCGTTTCCGGGTAATTTCCGCCGAAGGAGGAAGGAAACTGCAGCAGATGACTACGGAGCCGGCTCTGGAGCCTGCTGATCAGTGGATCGATGGATCCCGGGTCCAACTCCTGTAGCTCTTCGAGACCGGGAACCTCTTCCCGATAACGGAGGAGTCTGTCGATTAGATTGTCCAGAACGCGGAGCCTGAAGATGGACGCCCCCCCGTCCTGTGCCGGTACTACTTGGATGTGTTTGAAGCGGGCATAAACGGCGTGAGCTGGATTTACCGGCGCGGTGATACGGCCGCCCCGCATGTTTTGAATGCGGATAATATTGAGAAAAAAACCGGGTTGTGTGGAAGAGATGCTGTGAACCATTATCGACCCTTTCTCCCTATTTCTAGTATCGGATAACTAGAGAGGGTCGATTAGACGCATCTATCGGTTGCGGCGTTCCTCAGAAGATTTACAGTTGATGCAGAGGATTGCGTACGGTATGGCCTGCAGTCGTTCCTGCGGGATTTTCTTGCCGCAGCTCATGCAAACCCCATAGTGCCCGTTTTCGATTCTTGCCAGAGCCGAATCGACGAGCTGCAGTCTCTTGATCTCCTGGGAGCCAAGAACCTCTAAAATCCGTCTGTCGATACCATCAGCGGCGATGTCGGCGAGATCCTTCTGTTCCATATCATCGACGATCTCTTGAAATTCATCGCTTTCGGAAACGAGCTGAGTCAAGATCTGCTCTTTGATCTTAAGCAGCTTCTCTTTCATCGCTTTTTTAAAACCAGTGCTCATTCCCACCTCTTTAGTAGATTGGGTCTATTAAAGAAAGATGAATATGAACCAAAACAAAAAAATTGTCAACCATTTTCGCCTACGTTTGTCGGGCAAACCCATTTGGGAACCACCAGCTGGGCAGCCCTATATTATGATTACAGTGCGAAAATCTTGTTTTTCTGACAAGATTTTCGCATTGGTTGAAGATATCGCAATCTTCCTTTTCAGTTGTGATCGAAGTTTGCGATAAGTGGTGGGCGGAAGCTCCGGCGCGGTGAAGCGGGGCTGGCTCCTCAGGCATTTTTACACTCCGGAGAGAATCTACGGAGCGGTGATGAAGAGGTGAAGCAAGGTCAGGGAAATGGAACGCCAGGATGGGGGTTTTCACTATATGGATATAGCATGGAAGGCCCTAAGATGGTAGGCGAGGAGGACCCGGTGGATCAGTATTTTCCCTGGGAGGTCGTGGAGCAAAGCCTCCAGGACACGCGACTTGAACGACGCCACGGCGTGAAACAGGAGTACCTGGTCGAAGCACGATCCTGTCCCAAATGCGAGGCTCCGCCGGAACAGCTTCGCTGGATCTATGTCCGTCCTGGTAAACCCGTAGCCCGAGTGTTTTGTTGATGTGTTCGAAAGACAAGTTATACTGGGCGGAGAAAAATCGAAGCAGACCCGGATACTCCAGTCTATGGAGAAAATCCACAGATACCGGGGGAGCCTGATCGGCCCGGCCGTCGTGGATGCCCTTGGTACGACTACAGAGTTTATCCGTCCCGGAATTTTCGGCCATACGTTCCTAAACCGGGACAGCGGCACGCCGGGTTGGGCAGCAGGTTCAGCCTGCCCTTCAAGATCCTCACGTGCCATTCGGGATGTAAACTCCTGCAGGGCTTCCTGACGTTTCTCGAAAGGAGCTGTGTTAGATTGCGGGAACTGGATCACCCAGCGCAGATAATACGGAACATACTTCGTTGTAACTCGCGCGGTTTCCACAAGATATGCTTCAAAATAATGTGTTTTTTCCGGTATGATAACCTACACCTAGGACTTCGCAATCTTCTATCTAAGCTAACGGGGACAATGTTTCTGTTGCTTCAACGACTCCGAACGAATATCGAAGAGGAAATTCGCAAGTCACTCGCGAAGTATTATTGCGTAGTTCAAATGCAACAAACGAGATAATATGTTATGAAGCCCTACTGTATGTGCTGCGTTTGCAGCGCATTTCTTGGCAGCGTACACTGGCATGGAGGGAGCAGCGAATTCATACAGCTGAAGTGACCTTTAACTAGCCTTTGAAACAGAAGGGGATTCGGTATGGACACCAGGATTCTGGGAAGAACCCAATTGCGAGTGGGTGAAATCGGCCTTGGCGTCGAGCATCTCAAGGTAAGCCGTGACAACATGGACGCCGTATTTGATCTAGCCGTGGCGTCCGGGCTGAACTATGTAGACGTACTCTACAACGATCCTGACGCGGAGTCCGCTGAGCACTGGGAGGCGATCGGACCAGCGCTGCGCAATCACCGTGATTCACTCGTCCTTGCACTGCACTGGGGGCTCATCTACCACGAGGAGATTGAGTTGTGTCAGTCGCGTTTTAACGCCTGTTTGGAGCAGATTGGCGGTTACGCTGAAATCGCCATGATGACCATGGTCGACTCGGAGGGGCTCTGGACCGGGTGGGCGCAGGAATCGTTGAAGCGGTTGGAGAAATACCGAGCTGAGGGCTGCATTGACTACATCGGACTGAGCAATCACAATCCGACGGTTGCCCGCACCGCCGTAGAATCTGGGTCGATCGATGTCTTGATGTTTCCTGTGAATCTCTACCAACACGACGGAGACGAAGAGAGCGCGGCATTACTGGAGAGATGCGTCGAATTAAACGTCGGGGTCGTTGCGATGAAGCCATACTATGGGGGCAAACTAATCCAGTCGCAAGGGCGACCAACGAAGATCACGCCGATCCAGTGTCTCCACTATGTGTTGTGCCAACCGGTGGCGGTTGCTCTTCCCGGTCCGAAGACGGTGGAGGAACTGCGTGCGGCATTCGACTACGAATCAGCGACGCCAGAACAGAAGCAGTACGAAACACTATCTGACGATCTCCAAGAAGAGCTGCAAGGCCAATGCGTCCAATGTCGACATTGTCTGCCTTGTCCCGTCGATATACCAATTCCTGGGGTGATACTGCACGTTGACTACGTAGATTACTATAGCGGCACACGGATGAGCGAGGCTCTTAATCGCAGGGCGTATGCAGGACGCCCGGTAAGAGCATCAGCGTGCACCGAATGTGGGGTATGTGAAGAGCGGTGTCCATTCGACGTCGCTATTATCGAAAAGATGCATAGAGCTGTTGAGCTATTCGAGACAGTCGGATGATAGCTATCTCTCCTTCCTGGCGGCGGTCAAGGTCGGTCTTCATAACATGAGTTTTGCACCTGACGCCGTCTCTGGCACGGGCTTTGCCGTACGCAAATCCCGCGCCAACCCTCCCTGCGGTCGGGACGAGGGCGCAGGTGAAAACGTTGTTATGCTCACATGAGGAGCACCGATGAAAGTTGAAGTAGGTGAGTCAATCGTATACAGCTGGCTAAGACACATTAAGCGGTGTGAAGTCGTGCAGTTGAATTGGAAAACATCGCCGAAATGGGACGCAAGACATGATGTCGGTTTTCTCCAACGGGCAATGGACAAAGCCAATGAGGAATTTAACGGCCTATTCAAGAAGACGAAAACTGTGGAACAACTGCTGAAGCAAGCAGAGATTGACGCGATGGGAGTGAACATCCGCGAACACGAGATCCATGCAGTCGATGTGGCTTTTCATGAGAATGGTCTCGATTACGGAGACAAACTGGAAACTGGTCTCCGGGTAGCCAAGAAATACCTAAGAACGATCTTTGTCTTGGAGTCATACTTCGAGAAGGAGTGGAATCCATCCGTATACTTCGTGTCACCCAAAATAACTCCTAGTACGTATGAGTGTGTTCAGGCAAGAATCGCAGAACTAAGGAGGTTCTTGGACAGGGAAGGGCTTCTCTCAAGGTTGTCTTTGATCGCAAACAGCGACTTCTATTCCAAGATTCTGGGCCCAATCAGCGCGATCTCGGGAGATCTGTCTGATACATCGGAGCTGTTTCTTCGAAGTATGCAACTCATTAAGGCATTTAGGAAGAACAAAAATACGATGTGATGGTCGGTCTACACAAGGTGATGCAAGAGCACATCTAGTCGCCGCGGAACAATTGATCCAGAGCATAACCTCAAGGATTGAGTTGACGCCTTGGGTGCTATCTTGAGGTGGCGGGCCTGCATTGCGCATCGGGATGCACATCCTGATTCGGCGGCGCAACTCATCCCGGTCGTTAGGCGCATATAGGACATATGCAGTTCGCCTCTTGTGATCTCTAGTAATTTGTGGTCCGGTCACCGATTGGAGGGATGTGAAGTGAGATACCCGTACGCAATAGTGCCGCTGATTGCCATATGCTTAGCACTTTCTGCTTGCGCTTCAAGCGGACTAAGAGAGGTGGGTTGTGCCGAATTCTATGAAAGTCAACACATTAGTGGCGATATCGAAGTTGCGGTTGGTGATGAATTCACGATGAGCTTATGCTCAAATCCAACAACAGGCTTTCAATGGACAGAGCAAGCGGACATCAGCGACAATGAAGTGGTTGAGCAAGTTGGCCACCTCTTTGTTGGACCTTCTGATGAAGATCAACCTCCGCCGCCGGGTAAACCTGGGGAAGAGGTGTGGACCTTCAGAGCAATTAGGAAAGGACAAACCACAGTATCTGTTGAGTACAACCGGCCTTGGGAAGGTGGCGAAAAGGCAACCTGGACATTCGTATTGAGCGTGGTTGTTCAATAAAACACGGAAATGATATGCGCCTAACCCGTATAAGGCCTCCGAGAGTCAAGAGACAAAGGTTCCCCCTGACAACTTTTTTCA
>CAZBXU010000118.1:0-11674 GCA_964495755.1 uncultured Spirochaetaceae bacterium
GGGACACGGCGAAGATCGGGGTGAACAGGATCTTTGGGATCCCGAGCAGGTTGTATACTCCTCCGGAGAAGAAGTCCACGTTGGGGTAGATCGATTTGCCCTTCTCCTCCATCCGCTCTCGGAAAGTCTTTTCGACCTCCTTGAGGATATCGTAGCTGCTGGTGTCGTTCTTCCTTTTGGACAGCTCGAGGAGGAATTCTTCCATGATGATGGCCCGGGGATCCTTGGCCTTGTAGACCCGGTGCCCCATGCCCATCACCTTCCGCTTGTTGTCCAAAGCCTGGTTGACCCAGGCCGCCGCTTTGTCCTTGCCGCCGATCTTCTCGACCATGGTTATGACCCTCTCGTTCGCCCCCCCGTGAAGCGAGCCGTACAGGGACCCGATGGCCGCGGAAATGCTGCAGTAGCAGGTGGAAAGCGTGGAGGCCACCACCCGGGCGGTAAAGGTGGAGGCGTTGAAGCCGTGCTCGGCGTGCATGACCAGGCAGGTATCCATGACCTTGCCCTCATATTCGTCGGGTTCCTCGCCCCGCATCATGTAGAGGAAGTTCGCTCCATGAGAGAGGTCCTGGCGGGGTGGAATATAGTTCTTCCCCTCGTGAAAGCGCTGCCAGGCCGCCACCACACTGGCCAGCTGCACGACCTGGTGAAGGGTATCCCGGCAGTTGCAGGTGGCGGAATGCTGGATCTTGTGCTGTACATAGCCGCTGAGGTAGGAAACCACCGACTGCAGAAGCTCCATAGGATGGGCTTCCTTGGGGAAATTCCGCACCATGTCGAGAATCTCCGGGGCCAGATCACGGCTGATCCGCATTCGTTTGGAGAAGCTTTCCATTTCCTCTCTCCTGGGCAACTTTCCGTAGAGGAGCAGGTACGTGGTCTCCTCGAAATCGGAATAGCGAGCCAAATCTTGAATGGAATACCCGAGGTAGTAGAGCCTGCCCTGTTCGCCGTCAATACGGCAGATCTCGCTCTCGGCGGCGACAACTCCCTCCAATCCTTTGGCATAGGTGGTCTCAGTCATGGGGCTCCTCCTGTATATGCTCGTTCAATGATAAGTGTATCTATAATATATATAGAAAAAGGCAAGCACGAAAGGCGTTTCACCGAAATTTCCTAGAACTCAGCCCAATTTTTGCGCTCAATACATGGATCGAACGGCCGTCGACATCGAGGGCGGCCTCCCGCACCGCCTCGGGTAAGGTGGGATGCGCATGAACCGTTCGGGCCATATCCTCGGCGCTGCCGCCGAACTCCATCACCGTGACCGCCTCGCTGATCAGGTCCGAAGCCCAGGGTCCCACGATATGAACGCCGAGCACCCGATCGGTCCGTTTGTCCACCAGGATCTTCACCAGCCCGTCCTCACTGGCCATGGCCAGGGCCCGGCCGTTGGCCCGGAAGGGGAAACTCCCCTTGCTGTACTCTATACCGTCCCGCTTCAACTGATCCTCGCTTTTTCCGACCGAGGCAACCTCCGGCCATGTGTACACCACGGAGGGAATCGTGTCGTAATTTACCTCTCCGGGCAACCCCGCCACGATCTCGGTGACGGCGATCCCCTCCTCCTCCGCCTTGTGGGCCAACATCGGTCCGAGGATCAGGTCACCGATGGCGTATACACCGGCAAGGGAGGTCTGAAATCCCTCATCCACGATGACCCGTCCACTCCGCTCGTCGGTCTTCACACCGAGCTCGGCCAGCCCCAGGCCTTCTGTGTAGGGACGACGGCCTACCGCGACCAGGACGACGTCGGCGACGAACTGCTGTGCCTCTCCGTCCGACCCCTCCGCTGAAAGTATCACGCCCTCCGACTTGTCCTTCCCCGCCCTCTCGTACCCTAAAACCCGGGTGCTGGTGGAGATGCGCAAACCCTGTTTGCCGAGGATGCTGCGCAGGCGCCGGGAGATCTCCGAGTCCATTCCGGGCAGGATCTGATCGAGAAGCTCGATCACGGTTACCTCGGCTCCCAGCCGGGCCCAGACACTTCCCAGCTCCAGGCCGATGGCTCCGGCCCCGATCACGACCATCTTGGCCGGTACACTTTCGAGAGACAGGGCCTCCGTAGAGGTGACAAAGCCATCCTTGCCAATGGGGAAGGCAGGCAACTGCACGGGCACGCTTCCCGTGGCCAGCAGGATGTTTTTCGCGGCCAGGGTCTTCTTTTTCCCTTCCCCGGAAATGACCTCCACCTGTCCTTTGCCGACGAGTCTGCCGATTCCCTGGAAGGTCTCCACTCCGTTTCCCTTGAGAAGCTGCCCGACCCCCGAGGTCAGCTTTTCCACTACCTGCTGCTTCCGGGTCATCATGGCCTTCAGATCCAGCTCGAGCTTGCCAACCTTGATCCCGTGGGAGCTGACGTCGTGACCGCCGGCGCCGCGAAGGTGAGCGTACAGCTCGCTGGAATCGAGCAGAGCCTTGGAGGGAATGCAGCCGATGTTCAGGCAGGTACCGCCGAAACTGTGGTTTTTCTCCACCAGCGCGCAGGACAGTCCCAGCTGGGCGGCGCGAATCGCCGCTACATAACCGCCGGGACCGGATCCGATTACCAGGAGATCGTACATCATAACTACACGTCCAGCAGCAAGCTTTGAGGATCCTCGACCAGGGTCTTTACCGCTACCAGGAACCGAACCGCCTCCCGGCCGTCGATCAAACGGTGGTCGTAGGACAGGGCTACGTACATCATGGGCTTGATCACCACCTGATCCTCTACGGCGATCGGCCGCTTTTGGATGGCATGCATACCCAGGATGGCGGTCTGGGGGTAGTTCGGCAGCGGCGTGGACAGAAGCGAACCGAACACACCTCCATTGGTAATCGTGAAGGTTCCGCCGGCCAACTCATCAGGGGCAATCTTCTTCTGTCGGGCCCGCTGGGCCAAATCGAGAATGGTCTTCTCGATCTCGGCGAAGCTCATCATGTCGGCATCCCGCAGCACGGGAACCAGCAGTCCCCTCTCCGTCGATACCGCAACTCCGATATCGTAGAAATTGTTGTAGATGATCTCTTGGCCGTCGATCATCCCGTTGACCGCGGGGAATCTCTGCAGGGCCTGGCAGCAGGCCTTCACGAAGAAGGACATGAATCCCAACCGCACCCCATGGTTTTTCTCAAACTGCTCACCGTAACGTTTCCGCAGAGCCATGACGTTTTCCATGTTGATCTCGTTGAAGGTGGTGAGCAGAGCAATTTCGTGCCGTGCCTGCACGAGCCGATTGGCAATGGTCTGGCGCAGCCGGCTCATCGGCACCCGGGTCTGCCGCTCCAAAGACGGTACCACCGCGGCCCGAGCTTCCGTATTGCCGGCTGCCGCCGCCGCGGCTTGCCCGTCGTTGCTTGCCGCGGCTGCGGCAGCTGCTCGTGCGGGAGCTGCACCTGTCTTTTTCTTCGCCTCCGCCGCCCGCAGAGCGTCCTCCTTGGTGATCCGTCCCTTGGGTCCGCTGCCTTTGAGGTCAGCCACGGACAGTCCGTGCTCATTTACGATCCGCCGTACCGCCGGCGACAGACCTGCGACCTCTACTGCAGCCGCATTGACGGTTTTGGCAGTATCCGCGGCAGCCGCGCCGCCCCGGGTTGCCGTCGGTGCCGTCGATGCCGCCGGCCGCTCCTCCTTTTTTGCTTCCGCAGCAGTAGGGGTACCCGCGGCGGGGGCGGTATCCTCCGCCACAGTCAAATCGCCGACAACCTGGCCGATCTCCACTTCCTGTCCTTCCCCGATCAGGATATGGAGAGTCCCATCTGCGGGTGCGGGCACGGCCACCGTGGCCTTGTCCGTCTCCAACTCGAAGAGGTCATCCCCCTCCGCCACCTGCTCGCCTTCCTTCTTGATCCAGGCAGTTAGTATGCCGCTGGTGATTGATTCTCCAACAGATGGAACCAGTATGTCTTCTTTCATGCCTTTCCTCTTTTTCAGGACCTTGCTGTAGGTCTCCGCTTCTGTGCGGGTTCCGCATTCAACTCGATTCCCAGGGTTCGATCCACCAATTCCCGCTGCTCCGCCACATGCTGCCGGTGCGAGCCGACCGCCGGGCTGGCGCTGGCCGGTCGGGAAACAAAGGCAAACGAACGGTCGGGGAAACGCTTTAGAAGCTGCTCGCGCAGGTAACGCAGGGCTCCCCGATTCTCCGGCTCCTCCTGAGCCCAGAGCAATTCCTTAACTCCCTGGTAGCTGTCCAGCACCGTCCGCAGCGCCTCTTCAGGAAAGGGATACAGCTGCTCGATCCGAATGATCCCGGTATCGAAGGTTTCCGTCTTTCGCCTCCGTTCCCACAGATCGTAGTAAACCTTCCCCGAACAGAGAACGAGTCTTTTCGCTCCCCTTCCACTGCCACCCGGCACCTTTGGTGCACCGTGGGAATCCAAATCTGCTGCAACCGGGGGAGCATCGAGCACGGGCTGGAAGTGGCCTTCTGTGAGTTCATCCAGGCGGGAGACAGCCACGGGATGGCGCAGCAGGCTCTTGGGACTCATTAGCACGAGGGGTCTGCGGAAATCCCGTTTCATCTGCCGGCGCAGCAGGTGAAAGTACTGGCTCGGAGTGCTCAGGTTGCAGACCTCCATATTTTCCTCGGCGCAGAGCTGCAGAAAGCGCTCGAGGTGGGCGCTGGAGTGCTCCGGCCCCTGCCCTTCGTAGCCGTGAGGCAGTAGCAGTACCAGACCGCTGGAACGCTGCCATTTGGTCTGAGCCGCGGCGAGAAACGTGTCGATGATCACCTGGGCTCCGTTGGAGAAATCGCCAAACTGGGCTTCCCAGATCACGAGGGTTCGGGGTGAGTTCAGGGAGAAGCCGTACTCGAATCCCAGGATGGAGTATTCCGACAGGGGACTGTCATAGGCGAAGAAGCGAGCCTGGTTGTCGGCCAGATGGTTTAGAGGCATGTAGGGAAGGACCTCGGCGCTCTCCGTGTCCCACCAGGCGGAATGGCGCTGGCTGAAGGTGCCCCGCTCGCAGTCCTGCCCGCTAAGCCGTACGGGAATGCCTTCCAGCAGGAGCGTTCCAAAAGACAGTGACTCGGCGAAGGTCCAGTCCATCGTACCGTCCTGTTCGAGGCGCTGCTTCTTGTCTTCAAGGATGCGCTTCAGCTTTGCATGGATGTTGAATCCCTCGGGTACGTGGGCCAGAGTATCGGCGATCCGCAACAGGGTCTTCCTGTTCACTCCCGTAGACACCGGCGCTTGAGTGTAGCGGCCGCTCAGTCCCTGCCATTCATCCCCCTGGAAGGGCTTCAGCGTCGGTTCGGGGGGATTCTCCCGGGCCGTTTTTAGGGCCTGGCGCAGCCCTGCGGCGTATCCTTTGCGCAGGGCCTTCTGCTCTTCTACGCTCATCACTCCCCGATCTGCGCAAGCCGCAGCATACTTGCTGGTGACCCCCGGATGCTCCCGAATCAGCTTGTACATCCGGGGATTGGTAAAGGAGGGTTCGTCCCCCTCGTTGTGGCCGTGCCGCCGGTAGCAGATGATATCTACGATCACATCCTGGGACATCTTCTGGCGGAAACGCAGGGCCAGACCCATGGCGTAGACCACCGCTTCCGGATCGTCGCCGTTGACGTGAAACACGGGAACCGAGGTCATCTTGCCCACATCCGTAGGAAAGAAGGTGGAGCGGGAGTCCCGACTGGAGGTGGTGAACCCGATCTGGTTGTTGATGATCACGTGGACCGTGCCGCCGGTGTGGTAGCCCCGCAGTTGGGAGAGGTTGAAAACTTCAGCCACCACTCCCTGTCCGCTGAAGGCGGCGTCGCCGTGCAGGATCACCGGCAGCACCCGCTTGGTGGCCTTCATAAAGCTGCCCCAGCGGGGCTGACTCTGCACCGCCCGGGTCTTTCCCTCCACCACCCCGTCGACACTCTCCAGGTGGCTGGGATTGGAAACCAGGGTCACGTGAACCGAAGTGCCGTCTTCATGGCCGTGGTCCGTGGAGTAGCCCAGGTGGTATTTTACATCCCCGCCTCCCCCGTACTGCCCCGGCTCGTGGTTGTCCTCGAAGAGGGTGAAGATCTCCTCTGCGGGCATATTCAGGATCTGGTTGAGGATGGTGATCCGCCCCCGGTGGGCCGTCCCAATCACGATCTCGTCGATCCCCGACCCGATGGCCGTGTTGACCAGGGAGTGCAGGGCAGGCACAACCACCTCCGCCCCTTCTAGGGAGAAACGCTTCTGGCCGATAAAGGTCTTGTGCAGGAACTGCTCGAACTCTTCGGCCTTGATCAGATCCTCGAGGATGCTCTTCTGCTCGGCCGCTGAAAAATCGGGCTTGTTGCGGCAGGATTCCATACTGTGCAGGAGCCAGTTGCGGATCGGCTTGTTCTGGATATAGAGAAACTCAACTCCGAAGGTCGAGCAGTAGGTCTCCTGAAGAGCCTGCAGGATCTCCCGCAGGGGCGCCTTGGACGGCTGCAGAGCACGGCCGGCGGAGAACTCCCGGTCCAGGTCCTGCTCAGTCAGCCCGAAGGCCTCGATGGAGAGCTGCTCATAGGCGCCTTTCGCTCGGGGGTAGAGGTAGTTTTGACTCGGTTCGTGTTTGGGACGCAGGGGATTGAGGTAGGCGTAGAAGTAGCCCACGTCCCGGTAGGCCCAGAGCAGGCTGTCCACACGGCTCTGTTTGGAACGCCCGAACTTGTCCTCTGATACTGCCGGTTCCGTCACCGATGAAGCACCCGCGGCAGTCCGGTGATTGCGGCGGGGAGTACCCAGATCAAGAGACCCGCGCAGATCGAAATCGCGGAAAAAGGCCTGCCAGCCGCTGTTTACTGATGAGGGATCCCGGAGCCAGGCCTCGTAGAGCTCCTCGACGAACTCCAGGCTCACCAGGTCCAACAGGTTGTGTCCGCTTCCCCTCGCTTCGCTCATCCTTTAGCTCCCGAGTTTTTCCTTCATCAGCTCGGGGATCTTATCCGGCCGATCCGCCACCGGCACACCGGCCTGCTCGAAAGCTTTGACCTTGGCCTCCGCGGTTCCCCTGCCCCCGGATATGATGGCTCCCGCGTGTCCCATCCGTTTTCCCGGGGGAGCGGTGCGCCCTGAGATGAAGGCCACCACGGGCTTGCTGATGGATGATTTGATATACTCGGCGGCCTGTTCTTCATCCTCCCCGCCGATCTCCCCGATGATTACCACCCCGCTGGTATCCGGATCTTTTTCGAATATCTCGAGCAGGTCGATATAGCCGCTTCCGATCACCGGGTCGCCGCCGATCCCGATGCAGGTGGACTGACCAAGATCTTTCATGGTGAGGTTGTACACCACCTCGTAGGTCAGGGTCCCGCTGCGGGAAATCACGCCGATCCCACCGGGTTTGTGAATATATCCGGGCATGATTCCGACCTTGCTCTTTCCGGGACTTATCAATCCCGGACAGTTCGGTCCGATCAGCCGAATCCCTTTCTTCCGTATGTAATGATAGTTGCCCAGCATTTCCAGCACCGGGATCCCCTCGGTGATGCAGATGACCAGGCCGATGCCGCCGTCGGCAGCTTCCCGCAGGGCGGCGGTGGCGAAGCGGGCCGGCACAAAGATCACCGAGCAGTCAGCGCCGGTTTTCTCTACTCCTTCGGCAACGGAGTCGAACACGGGCAGCCCGTGAACCTCCTGTCCCCCCGTCCCGGGAGTGACGCCGCCCACGACCTTGGTTCCGTACTCCAGCATCGAGGCGGTGTGGAAGGAGCCGTCCCGGCCGGTGATTCCCTGGACCAGGACTTTTGTGCTTTCGTCGATCAGGATTCCCATGCTTTCTACACCCCCGCCTTTGCTTGCTCTAGTACTTTTTTCACCGCCTCCGTCATTTCCGAAGCAGCCTCCAGACCAGCCTGCTCCAGCAGGGCTCTTCCCTCCTTCTCGTTGGTGCCGATCAGCCGGATCACCAGCGGCACGGGCAGATCGATCTGATCCCGGGCGATGAGGATGCCTTTGGCGATGTCGTCGCAGCGGGTGATTCCGCCGAAGATGTTGATCAGAATGGCCTTGAGGTTCCTGTTGCGAGTGAGGATCTGCAGGGCCGTCAACACCTTCTGAGGGCTGGAGCTGCCACCCACATCGAGGAAGTTGGCCGGCTGACCTCCGAACAGCTTGATCAGGTCCATGGTGGCCATGGCCAGACCCGCACCGTTGACAATGCAGCCGATATCCCCCTCCAGGCTGACGAAGCTCAAGCCCGCCTCTTTGGCCTCGATCTCCTCCCGGCTGTACTCCTCCGCGGTGCGCAGGGCTTCCACCTCGGCATGCTTGGGAAGGCCGTTGTCGTCGAAGTTGATCTTGGCATCCGCGGCGATCAGGGACGATTCACCGATCTGGGCGTAGGGATTGATCTCTACAAGAGAGCAGTCCTTATCTACCAGAAGACGGTACAGATTGAGCAGCGCTTCAACGGCCTGATCCAGCAGGCCTTTCGGGAAGGCGGAGCTTAAAGTTTTCCGAAGAGCCTTCTCATCCGGTCCCTGAAGAGGATCGATATAACACTTAAGGATTTTCTCCGGTTCTTTCACGGCCAACTCTTCGATGTCCACACCTCCTGAAGCACTGACGATGCAGACCGCCTTTTTATTACTTCGGTCCACCGTAACGCTGAGGTAGTACTCCTTCCGGATATCGACGGCCTTGGCCACCAGGACCGCCTCCACGGGAATGTCCTTGATGGTCAGCTTCAGAATCTTGCCGGCGACCTCCCGAGCCTCCTCCAACGAGTGGGCCGGCTTGACTCCCCCGGCCTTGCCGCGGCCGCCCACCAGCACCTGGGCCTTGATCACAACGGGAAGACCGATCTCTTTGGCAATTGATGCGGCCTCCTCGGCGCTTCGGGCGACCTTTCCCGGCGGTACCGGAACGCCGTAGGCTTCAAGCAGCTCCCGAGCCTGGTACTCATGGATCTTCATGCCTCTACCTCCCCCTGTTCCCGGGCTTGGGTGATCCTGCGCTTGGTGAGATTGATGTTCTTGGTGATCTTGATCCCTCTGGGGCAGACCCGGGTGCACTGAAAATGATTCTCGCAGGCCCAGACACCGTCCGGGTGGTCGAGAACATCGAGACGCTCTTCAAAACCTAGATCCCGGCTGTCGAAGAGGAAACGGGCCGCCTGGGCGATCGCCGCCGGGCCGATAAAACCGGTGTTCTCGCCGTCCAGGATCGGACAGGCGGAGTAACAGGAGGCGCAGAGGATGCACTTGGTCGGATCGTCGAACACCGCCCGTTCCTTCGGACTCTGGACCCGTTCCCTCTCCTCAACGGTTTCCTCGTTGATCAGAAAGGGTTTGACCTTTCGCCAGCGGGCAAAGAACTCATCCTGCTGCACCATCAAGTCCCTCAAGCGGGGAAGGTGCCTCATCGGCTCGACCTTGATCACGGCACCGTCAGAATCGGCCACATCCTTGACCAGAGTCTTGCAGGCCAAACGTTCCTGTCCGTTGATGATCATGCCGTCGGATCCGCACACCCCGTGGGCGCAGCTCTTTCGGAAGGTCAGAGTTCCATCGATAAAGTTCTTCACCTGCATCAAGGCATCGAGCACCCGATCCGTGGGCTCGACCTCCAGGCGATAATCTTTCAAGTAGGGTATACTGTCGGCATCCGGGTTGTACCGCTGTATCCGTAAGGTAATCTTCACCTGCAAACTCCTTCGCTCTCAGTATGCCCGCGGCTTCGGTTCCCAGCGGGATACATCCACCGGCCGGTAGTCGATGCGCACCTTGTCCCCCTCGAGCCAGGCCAGGGTGTGCTTCAGCCAGTTCTCATCGTCCCGCTCGGGATAGTCTTCCCGGGCATGGGCGCCGCGGCTCTCCTTACGGTTAGCCGCGCCGGCCGCTGTTACCAGGGCCAGGTCAAGGAGGTTCTGCAGCTCGAAGATCTCGAGTAGATCCGTGTTGTATCGCTTCGAGGCGTCCTGGGCACGGACCTCACGGTAGCGATCCCTTAGGGCTTGCAACTCGGCGACCGCCTTCTGCATATCTTCCTCTTTTCTGTAGATCCCCACCTTTTCCATCATCACGTCTTTCATCTGCTCCCGGATCCTGCCGCCGTGGGGACCTTTGCTGCCGTCGGTGAGGTTTTCGATCATGGAGCGGGCCGGCCCTTCCGGATCCTTGCCCAAGGGAGCAAGATCCGCAGCCTTGATGTAGCGGGCAATGTCCTGCCCGGCCCGCCGGCCGTATACCACCAGGTCGACCAGGCTGTTGGTGCCGAGCCGGTTGGCTCCGTGCACGCTGATGCAGGCACACTCCCCGGCGGCGTACAGACCCTCGATCATGGCTCCACTGCCGTCAGCCAACACCCGGCCCTCCTTGTCGGTAGGGATCCCGCCCATTGCGTAGTGGGCTGTAGGCTGCACCGGGATCGGAGCATCCGCCGGGTCCAAACCTAAATAGGTACGGCAAAAGTCGGCAATGTCGGGGAGCTTGGCTTCGATCACCTCCTTGCCCAGGTGGGTGGCATCGAGATGGACGTAGTCATTGATCCTGCGGTCTCCCCGGATCCCGTCGCCGGCCCGGATCTCTTCCATGATCGCCCGGCTGACCATGTCCCGGGGAGCCAGATCGAGCAAGGTGGGGGCGTAGCGCTCCATAAAGCGCTGTTTCTTGCGGTTGCGCAGGATCCCCCCCTCGCCCCGTACTCCTTCGGTGATCAGGATTCCCATCCCCCGAATCCCGGTGGGATGGAACTGGAAGAACTCCATGTCTTCAAGAGGAACTCCCCGCCGCAGTAGAACCGCCGGTCCGTCCCCGGTGTTGGCGAAGGCGTTGGAGGTGGTCCGGAACATCTGACCGAATCCGCCGGTGGCAAACAGGATTGCCTTGGAGCGAAATACGTGCAGCTCGCCGGTGGCAAGTTCTAGAGCCACCAATCCGGCGACCTTTCGGTCTTCGATCAGGACATCGAGAACCTGAAACTCATCGTAGAAGGACACTTCGTTCTTGATGCACTGTTGATAGAGGGTCTGGAGGATCATGTGGCCTGTACGGTCCGCGGCGTAGCAGGAACGGCGCACCGCCGCCTCGCCGAAGTTGCGGGTGTGGCCGCCGAAACGGCGTTGATCGATGCGCCCTTCCGCTGTTCTGCTGAAAGGAAGCCCGCGGTTTTCCAGATCGTAAACCGCGCGCACCGCATCTTCGGCCAGGATAATCGCCGCTTCCTGATCCACCAGGTAGTCGCCGCCTTTGATCGTGTCGAAGGCGTGCCATTCGGGTTTGTCCTCTTCGATGTTACCCAGAGCAGCACCGATGCCGCCCTGTGCCGCGCCGGTATGACTGCGCATGGGATGCAGCTTGGAGATCACCGCGGTCTTGGCGGCCCGGCTGGCTTCCAGGGCGGCGTACAACCCCGCACCCCCGGCTCCGATTATAAGGGCTTCAAACTCGTGCACGCGGACCTCCTGGGTTCTGAAAGGTTTTGCATAGAATATTTACTATATAGCCTATTTATAGGAGGAAGAGAAGTCAAGCTTTCCTTTTCCTTCCCTCTCCCACCATGGATTTCGGATCGAGAACTTTCTCGACTTCTTCGGAACTGAGCAGCCCGGGTTCGGCAACCAGCTGACGTACCGTTTTCTTCTCCTTGTAGGCGCGATAAGCGATTTCAGCCGCCTTGTCGTAGCCGATCCGGTTTGCCAGGGGTGTCACCAGGGCCAGGCTCCACTCCACCCAGTCGGCGCAGCGCTCCGGGTCGGCCTCTATCCCACGGATAC
>CAZBXU010000119.1:0-11484 GCA_964495755.1 uncultured Spirochaetaceae bacterium
CTGATCCTGGCCGCTTCCCTGACATCCCTTCCTGCACTCGAAATTGATGAGGGCAGGGTGCGACTGATTCTTCATGAAGGAATCGGACGTTTCTCTATGTATGCCAGATCAGGTTCTACTCGGGACACCGAAATCCCCCTTTTCGTGGACCAGGATCCCAGAACCTCAGGTATTTCATTGGTGGTCAACGACAAGATCTACAAGCTGGGTGACACCGCTGATTTTTCTGAAAAGATAACTAAAGCAACGATTTCAGGAGCCCCTGGATTCGAGTGGGAATCGAGAACACTGAAGGTAGTGCAGGATTTTTTCCCCGTCTCTTCCCCAACATCGACAGAAGCTGAGGGGGTGCGTATGTCGATTCAAATCACCAACCTCTCCCGCAGCAAGCTGTCTGTCGGACTACGGATGTGTTTCGATACCTATTTGGGGGAAGAAAACCTGTCCCACTTCACATCGGACCGTCAGCAGAACATCAGAAACGAGCTAACCGTATCAAGAGCGGAGATGATTCGCTACTGGTTGTCCCCTTCATCCAAATCTCCTCAGGAAATCGGTCTGATATGCATTACTTCCGGGGCGGACATCACTTCCCCGGACAAGATCGTGTTCGCAAACTGGAAGCGTCTCAGCGATGCTTCCTGGGATTATGAAACCTCCAGCAACAGAAACTTCAACCTGATGCCCTACTCAATCAACGATTCGGCTGTGTGCATGTATTATGAACCGGTGACAATCACTGCCCAAGGCAGCAGAAAAATCGTTCTCGTGCTGGGCAACGTTACTCTCTCTGATTATGGAGTGGAGAAGCAAGTCGCCGCCTCGACCCCGAGTGAACCACCGGTTGATTCTCTCCAGGCCCTTGGCGATCGGGTACGCGCTGCTGTAGGATCGGGGCAGGACGATTCTGCCGCGATACAGCGGGAGGTGCAAAATCTGAACGACCTGCTCGACGAAATCGAGCGGCGTTTGTCCTCTGATGAGGATATCAGCGATCAAGACCTTCGGTTGATGGAGGAAATCCTTTCTGTTATAAAAGATAAATCAGAAAGGTATTAGTGCGAGAATACCTCAACAACCAGAATGCCGAAAAGCGTACTATCACGGGCTCACCAGCTCTTCCGACGTAGAAGGTTTTCCCACGTCATCCGCTTGCTGGAAAGTCAAGTTTTCCGCTACCGCAATAATGAGGAGTTCTACGCCCTTCTGGGTTCGGCCTGCCTGTACACCGGGGATTTTGGCGGAGCCGAGTCGTATTTGAGGCGGGCCGAACAGCTGAACGAGGACAACGTACCCACACAACTCGGTTTGGCGGCGATTGCCTTCAAGCGCGGCCAGACCGAGGAAGCGCTCAACACCTGGTTGAAGGTAATCGATCTCGATCCAGGCAACAAGAAGGCTCTGAAAGCGCTCAACGCCCTGAAAAAGAGTTCCAATTGGGACGGATCCGTGATAAATTCCGCGGCGATCAATCTGCGGAATGTGCTCCCTTCGCTGCCCGTAAACCCGTGGGTCTGGATTGCCCCCACGCTGCTTGCCTGCGTGCTGGCCGCGCTGATCCTGATGTTTTTCCTGCTGTTGCCCAGGATCGACCGCCGGAGAGAGCCCAGACCCGGAGTGGAGGAGATCCTGCTGTCCAGCGGCCAGCCCCTGACCGCCGTGGAAAGCCAAGCCCCGGCGGAAAGCTCTTACTCCCTTAGTGAGAAGGAGATATCCGAAACATTCGAAACGATCAAGCGCTATTTATTGGAGTATCGGGATAATCTGGCTATCCGCGAAATCAACAGACTGTTGTTGTCCAACGCGTCGACCTACGTAAAAGAAAAAGCCGGATTGATGAAGACCTTCGTTCAAGAACCGGATTTCTCAACGATCCGGGATCCTTTCCCTTATATCGATGTGCTGAAAAATCCCGCCCTTTATATGGACGGCTTTGTCGTATGGCAGGGAAAGGTGGCCAACGTTCGCATCGGAGAACAGCAGATCACCTTTGATCTGCTGGTTGGTTATCAGGATGAAAGAGAACTTCTGGGGCTGGTTCCCGTAGCTTTGAGCTTTGCAGCGGAGGTCGAAAACGGGGAGGGAATCGAAGTTCTGGGCAAGGTGGAGGTTCTACCGCCTCCCAGGGGCCATATCCGTCTGCAGGGACTCTCCATCCACAGGATATACCGATCACGATGAGGGCTGTGGTTCAGCGGGTTTCCGAGTGTTCGGTCAGCACCGAGGGAAGAGTCTGCGGGAAGATCGACCGCGGGCTGTTGGTCTATCTCGGCGTCGGAACCGAGGACAGCGAGCAGGATCTGAAGTTTCTGGCGGACAAAGTCGTGAATCTGAGGATTTTCACGGACAGCAACGGTAAAATGAACCTGTCTGTACTCGATACCGGAGGCGGGGTGCTGGTGGTATCCCAATTCACCCTTTACGGTGACGCCCGTCAGGGTCGGCGCCCTTCTTACACGGGTGCTGCGGAGCCGCAGAAAGCCAGGTTGTACTACCAACGCTTCACCGAGGCCATACGAGAACAGGGGCTGCAGGTGGAAACGGGAGAGTTTGCCGCCCGGATGGAGGTCCACTACACCAATATCGGGCCCGTTACGATCTTACTCGATTCGACCAAGACGTTCTGACACCAGGAGGGAACGGGAGACCGATCGCGCCTTCTCCGCCACCTCAAGGTGACGGGTGCGTTCCAATATCAACAGCACCAGATTGGCGAACTCCGGATCTGCGATCGTACCCACCGTTTCCAGGAATGTAAGGGTCAAAGCGGCCTGCTCCCCGCTAAGCTGCCCCTCTTGTTCCCTCAATATCTCGGTTATCCGACGTCCCTCCGCCATGAGGGTACTCAGGTACTCCGGAGGGTGCAGGAAGGACAGAACGCGTGTGACCTCCCGTTTCAGGGATAGCCCAAACTGGGGCAGGTTGGCAACGAGAAAGTCGATTCCATTCCGGTTTGCCTGGAGCCGGCGCTCCAATTCAGAGCTCTCCAAGGTGGGAGCGAAAACAGACGCCAGCATCACTCGGAGGATCAGCTCCCGTTCCCAGCTTGATCGGTGGGTTATCTGTTCGCCCACGGCGAGAATGATCTCCTGAACCTGAACATCTTCCCTCAGACCTAGAGCGCCGGCAACGTCCAGTCCAATGGCCAGATCTCCCTGTTCGATCATTTCCACTATCAGGTCGTTGTCTCCGCTGTCGGAGTAGCGGATCCAGGAGGTATAATCCTGAGCCGCGGTGTGTAGTGGGAAAAACCACAGCAGTGAAACAGCCAGTACGGTGGGAATTGATCCACTTCTCATATTCTCACTTGTTTATCGGTAGCCCTACGATCCGCCTTGACCCTGGGAAATTGGAGGGTCTATACTATTATGCTTGAGAGTGAAGCGGGAGGGCAAAAACGCCCGTTAGATGTCGTGAAAAGGCTCGCAGCCTCAATAAATTCTAGCAAAAAAGGAAAACGTGCCCATGAGTAATCCCGTTGAACCCAGCAGCGACAAGATGCAAGCCCTCGAAGCGGCCCGGATGCAGATCGAGAAGCAGTTTGGCAAGGGCGCGATCATGAAGCTCGGAGAGGACGCGGGGCAGAGTCAAATCGCTACGATCTCCACAGGGTCCATTCTTCTCGATGCGGCTCTCGGCGTCGGCGGCTATCCCCGAGGACGCGTCATCGAGATTTACGGCCCCGAGGCGTCGGGGAAAACGACCCTCGCCCTGCATGCCATCGCCGAAGCCCAAAAGCTCGGAGGAATCGCCGCATTCATCGATGCGGAGCACGCCTTGGATCCTCCGTATGCCGGGGCACTCGGAGTGAATACCGACGAGCTGTGGGTCAGCCAGCCGGACAACGGAGAGCAGGCTCTGGAGATCGTTGAATCCCTGATCCGTTCCGGCGCGGTAGACATCATCGTTGTGGACTCAGTGGCCGCCCTTACCCCGAGGGCGGAGATAGAAGGGGATATGGGGGATTCCCACATGGGACTGCAGGCGCGTCTGATGAGCCAGGCCCTGCGCAAGCTGACAGCGATCATATCCAAATCAAAAACCTGTCTGGTTTTCATCAACCAGATTCGTATGAAAATCGGTGTCATGTTCGGAAATCCTGAGACCACTACGGGGGGGAATGCTCTAAAGTTCTACTCCTCGATCCGTCTGGAGATTCGAAAGATCGAGACGATCTCCGAAGGAACCGACAAGGCCATTGGAAACAAGGTGCGGGTCAAGGTGGTCAAGAACAAGGTCGCACCTCCCTTCAAACGAGTCGAGATGGAGATCATCTTCGGCCGGGGTATATCCGCCTCAGGAAGCCTGCTCGATGCGGCTGTTGCCAACAACATCATAGCGAAGAGCGGCAGCTGGTACTCCTATGGGGAGGAACGAATCGGACAGGGGCGGGAAAATGCGAAGGGTTTCCTGGAGAGCAATCCCGACATATACAAGCATGTAGAGGAGAGTGTGCGCAGCCTGCTGTTCCCGAGCCGAGACCATAAAGCCAACAAAGAAGAACAGAAGGCGGCGCCGGAGAAATAGGCGTTGAACGGCGAAACAGCATTCCTCTCCTTGGGCAGCAATCTGGGCAAACGGGAGCAGAACCTGGATAGGGCGGCGGAGGCTCTTGGGAGTGTACTCCAGAAGCTTCGCTGTTCCTCGATATACGAAACCAGGCCGTTGTATGTGCTCGAACAGCCGAGTTTTCTCAATATGGTGGTCATGGGTCAATGCCTGCTCCCGCCTATTGAGCTACTGCAGCGTACCTCGAGGATCGAGATCCAGATGGGACGGGATCGAGCCAACTACGCAGCCAAAGGTCCGAGGATCATAGATATCGATATCCTGCTCTTCGGAGGGAGGATCATCAGAGAAAGAGAGCTTTCGATTCCCCATCCCCACATGAAGGAGCGGCAGTTTGTCCTGATACCGCTGCTGGAGCTGGAGCCGAATTTAAAAGATCCGGAAAACGGACGACCGTTATCGGAGAGCCTTCATAGCCTGAACGACCAGGGCGTTTACATCTTCTCCTCTTGAGCATATACTCTGGGCAATATCAAATCCATGGCAGCAAAGTCTCAATCCGATAAACAAGAGTTCAAACTGGAAAGCTTCGAGGGCCCGCTGGACCTTCTGTTGTTCCTGATCAGAAAATCAGAAATCAATATTTACGACATACCCATCGCCACGATCACCGAGCAGTATATCGAGTATCTCAATTACGCTACAAAGATCGATTTGGAGAATATCACCGATTTTTATCTAATGGCGGCCACGCTGCTGTATATAAAATCCCGGATGCTCCTGCCGGTGGAGGTTGATCTGGCCGAAGAGCTTGATGATCCCCGGACCGAGCTGGTAGAAAAATTGATCGAATACCAGAAAGTTAAAAAACTGAGCGAGCTGATTGAGGCGAAGGAACAAGAGGCGGAATGGTCGATTGAACGCAAGAGCGCCCAGCCCGTTCTACCGTTTCCGGATGAAGAGTTGTGGGAGCAGGTCACGGTATGGGATTTGTTGAAAACCTTCTCTTCTATCCTGTCCTCGTTTCCCTCCGAGCGCATCATTGACATGTATGAAGAGGTTTCGGTAAATGAAAAGATCACCCTGATCTATGAGCTCCTCGATTCCACGGGAGAGTTCGTATTTACCGACCTGGTGATCAAAAAGAGCTCGATCATGGAAGTGATCTGCAGTTTTCTCGCCGTGTTGGAGCTTGTAAAATCCGCGGTGATCCTCGTGTACCAGAACAAGCTCTTTGGAGATATTCTGATCAAGGAAAGGGAAGTGAAAGCACGTGATGGAGCCTGAACGTTCTACCGCACTGGTGGAAGCCGTCTTGTTTCTGGAAAATGAACCCGTTGATGCCACGGTGATAGCGCGGATCACCGGGTTGAATCGCAGAGAGGTTCTCGAGGCGGTGGAAAAACTGCGCCAGCTGTACGCTGAGGGCGCTCACGGCCTTGAAATCGTAGAGTTGGGGGGAGGATATGTCTTTTCAGCAAAACCTCCGCTGTGGGACATGTTGAAGCCTCATTACGGCAAACGAAATGAAGGAAAACTGTCCAGAGCCGCTCTGGAAACCCTTTCCATCGTTGCCTACTCTCAACCGGTAACCAGGCAGGAAATAGAGAGTATCCGCGGAGTGTCGGCGGATGGTATGATTAAACTGCTGTTGAGTAGGAGCTTGATTAAAGAAGTGGGCAAGAAGGACGCCCCGGGCAAACCGGTTCAGTACGGGACCACAAAGGATTTTCTAAAAACCTTTCGCCTGGCAAGTATTGCAGATCTGCCGAAAATGGATGAATTGGACAAGGAGAAGTTCGAGGGCGATGAGTGAACAGGTCCGGCTTCAGCTCTATATGGCTCGGTGCGGTATCGGCTCTAGAAGGCATTGCGAGACCTACATACGTGAAGGAAGAGTTACGGTTAACGGGGTCATTGCCGCGTTGGGGACCAAGGTTACAGCCTCGGATCGCGTGTATTTGGGCAGACGGCGCCTGAGTCCCGAAACCGAGACGGTGTATCTGGCTGTCAACAAACCGCCGGGATACCTGTGCGCCAACAGCGACAGCCGGGGTAGACCTCTTGTACTCGATTTGCTTCAGGATGTTGCCGTGCGGATTTTCCACGTGGGCAGGCTCGACTTGCGTTCGAGCGGCCTGATCTTTTATACCAACGATGGAACCTTCGCCAAAATCGTGTCTCATCCTTCTTCGAGAATCGAAAAGGAATACATCGTCGAGGCAAAAGATCCAATCAGCGAAGAGGTACTGGCAAAGTACAATCGGGGGCTGACTATCGCCGGTGAACATTATCGGTTGCGGAAGTACCAGTATAAGACGCCGAGAAAGGTCATTCTTACCCTTATCGAAGGGAAAAACCGGGAAATTCGACGGGTTTTTCAACACTTCAGGGTGAATTTGAAGCGAATTCACAGGGTGCGTGTCGGTTGCGTGGAAGTGCGGGGCCTCCCTGCGGGAGGATACCGCATGCTCAGCCGTAAGGAGATATCCTGGTTTGTCAACCACGGGAAAGGGGAAGACGATGGTCGTGGCGATTGACGGTCCCGCGGGCTCCGGAAAGAGCACGATCGCAAAGAGGGTAGCGAAGACGACGGGGTTCGGTTATTTGGACTCCGGCCTGTTGTACCGAGGAATCGCAAAAGCGGTTCTCGATTCGGGACAAGACCCCGAGGATACTGGTGTTGTGGAAGCAATCGCTTCCCAGTGCCGGTTTGAGATGCCCGCCGATGAGCTTCTGTTGAACGGGCGACCGTTGACGGCAATCCACACGGATCGAATCGATCGCTGGTCGGCAATTCATTCCAGAATCATCGAAGTTCGGAAAACGGTGAACGCTCAGATCCGCAGCATAGCCGGGAGCAACGACATTATCGTCATGGGCAGGGACATCGGTACGATAGTGTTTCCCGATGCAGAACTGAAAATCTTTCTCGATGCTTCGATCGAAGCCAGGGCTGCCCGCAGGTATCGTCAGGGAAGCAGTGATCTGAACGAGCAAGAGATTCGTAAAAAGATCGAGCAGCGGGATGCAATCGACAGAGCGAAACCATTCGGCAAGCTGATCCAAGCTCCGGATGCCCTCTATATGGATACGTCGGACTTGACCATAGATGAAGTTTGTGACAGAGTAGTACGGAAAATCCTCAAGCTTACGAGAAATCAATCGGGAGTTGAATACGGGCAATGATCTCTGAAGAAAAGAACAACGCTGATGAACTCATTGAGCAGCGTCTGCGCGAAGAATACCTGCAAACCCTTGCCCAGGTTGCAGAAGGACAGATGTTGCCCGGGCAAATCGTCGAGGCCGACAACGAGTTTGTATACGTTGATGTAGGCCTCAAATCGGAAGGCAAGATACCGATCGATGAGTTCGAGGAGCCCCCCGCCATCGGGGATACGGTATACGTAATCCTGCTCAGTCGGGAAAGCCGCCGCGGAGAAGTAGTTGTATCCAAGAAGAAGGCGGACGAGAAGATGTTCTGGAAAAACCTTCGAATCGCCTTTGACCAGCATGAACCGGTCCCTGGATCGATTGCCAGACGGATTAAGGGAGGTTTTGAGGCGGATCTGGGAAACGATGTAACGGCCTTTTTACCGCTGTCCAAGACCGATATTCTCCGGGTAGCAGATCCTGACGCGTATGTCGGCCTAACGACCTCATTTTATATTGAAAGGCTCTATCATCACAGCAAGGTCAATATCGTCGTGAACAGAAGGGATTGGCTGGGGGACGAGAACAACAGAAAGAGAGAAGAGTTCTTCCAGAATACCGCAATCGGTGACGAGGTGGAGGGTATCGTCAAGACATTTACCTCCTTCGGGGCTTTTATCGATCTGGGAGGATTTGACGGTCTCCTCCATATCAACGACATGAGCTGGGGGCACATAAACTCCCCAAAGGTAATCGTGTCGATCGGCGATACCATACAGGTGAAGGTGATTCGTCTCGATTCGGAAGAGAGGAAGATCAACTTAAGCCTGAAGCATTTCTCGGAAGATCCCTGGACTCATTTTGAAGACCACTACCAAACTGAGGATGTGGTCAAAGGAAAAGTCACAAAGTTGACCGATTTTGGCGCTTTTATAGAGATCGAAGAGGGAATCGAAGGCCTTGCTCACATTTCAGAGATGTCTTGGGTCAAAAAAATCAGACATCCGAAAGAATTGCTTCAAGTAAATGATATCGTGGAAACCAAAATTCTTTCCTATGACATCCAGCAGGGCAGGCTGTCTCTGGGTCTGAAGCAGGTATTGCCCAATCCCTGGGATGACATCGACAATCGATACCCGGTGGGCATGCGCTTGAAACGAAAGATCAAAAACATCACAAACTTCGGAGCCTTTCTTGAGGTAGAGGAAGGGATCGACGGCCTGCTGCACCTCGACGACATGTCGTGGACCAAGAGACCCAAACATCCCTCAGCTCTTTACAACCAGGGAGACGAGATCGAGGTCATGGTCATCGATCTGGAAAAAGAAAATCAACGGATCAAGCTCGGAGTCAAACAGCTCACAGAAGATCCCTGGCGATCTTTGTCCAAAGCCTTTCGGCGGGGCAGTGTCATCGAAGGGGAGATCACCGGTATTACGGATTTCGGATTTTTTGTGAAAGTTCAGGGAGACATCGAAGGATTGGTGAACAAGTCGAATCTTTTCGAACCGAGCACCGAGTCAATCGATGACATTTTCGAACGCTACAAGGTCGGTGATACGGTAAAGGCCGTTGTTACGGATATCAACGCTGCTAAGCAAAAACTCGCCCTGTCCATTCGAGAATACACAAGACGGATGCAGCAGGAAACCATGGTACAGTACATCCACGACGATTCCGTAGAGGAGAAAGCAACCCTCGCTGATTTCATAAAAGACAAGAGCAAGGATTGATCGGGGCCTCCCCAGCCCATGTTGAAATCTGCAATCGATCGCAACAAATTTGAGACCCTCATAGAACTAAATGCACTGATCAATTCTGAGCATTCCGACGGCAAGGGGCTGCTCAAGACTATCATTGAATCAGCCACCCGCCTGATGAAGGCGGATGCTTCGTCTCTCCTGCTCGTCAATCCGGAGAACAATAAACTGTACTTTGAAATCGCCTTAGGGACAAAAGGTCCTGAGATGCAGCGTTTCTCTTTAAATATGGGTGAAGGAATCGCCGGGTGGGTGGCGGCCAACAACAGATCCCTGATCGTGAACGACGTCGAGTCAGATACACGTTTTTTCTCCGACATCAGCAAAAAGATCAATTTCCCGACGAAATCGATCCTTGCCGTTCCAATGCGGGAGAAAGAGCGATGCGTTGGAGTGATTGAAATCATCAACAAATTCGACGGCGGAAGCTTTACCGAAGAGGATCTGGAATGGCTGGAGATCTTTGCCACCCAGGCCGCAATCGCGATTCAGAACTCCCGTTCTCTTCAAAAGGTACAGGAGGAGGTTACACTCCTACAGGACGAGATCCAGACGGACAAGGGATATCACACCTTTATTGGTGAAAGCAAGGCGATCCAGGAAAAGCTGGATATCGCGCTGCGGGCCGCCAAGACCGATTCTTCGGTGTTGCTGTTGGGAGAAAGCGGGGTAGGGAAGGAGCTTTTTGCCGAACAGATCCATCTACATAGCCCGC
This sequence comes from uncultured Spirochaetaceae bacterium, assembly GCA_964495755.1. GTDB lineage: Bacteria > Spirochaetota > Spirochaetia > SZUA-6 > DRHE01 > JAFGQJ01. Next base: position 10,138 of record CAZBXU010000119.1, read on the forward strand.
GTAGCAACAACCCGTTGATTCGGGTGAACTGTGCTGCCCTTCCGGAGGGCCTTCTGGAAAGCGAGCTCTTCGGGCACGTGAAGGGAGCGTTCACCGGCGCCAGCAACGACCGCCGCGGTAGGTTCGAACTTGCAGACGGAGGCACCATATTTCTCGATGAAATTGGTGATCTCCCGCTGAACCTGCAGGTCAAGCTGCTCAGGGTGATCCAGCACCGGATGTTTGAACGCGTGGGAGGCTCAGAGCCTCTCAAGGTCGATGTCCGCATCATCGCCGCTACCAACAGAGATATCGAAAAAGAGGTGGAGAGCGGCAGATTTCGGGTGGATCTCTACTACCGGCTGAACGTGCTGCCGATCTATATACCGCCCCTGCGGGAACGGAGAGAGGATATACCGCTGTTGGCGGAGTTTTTTTTAAAGCGTTTCAACAGGGAGATCAAGAAGCAGATCAACGGCTTCGCACCGGAAGCGATGGAGGTTCTTCTCTCCTATTCCTGGCCCGGAAATGTGCGGGAACTAGAAAACGCGGTAGAACGGGCCGTGGTAATCACTCAGGGCGATGCGATTACCCCGGATGTATTTATTCTGGATAAAATATCTGAAAGCGCCGAAGACGAGTATAACGGCAGATCTCTGAAAGAAGCCGTCAATATATTTAAAAAACACTACATTAGACAAATTCTCGAAATGAATCGGTGGAATCAGACAAAAACATCGAAGCTGCTGGGAATCCAGCGCACCTACCTATCTCGATTGATCAAGGAGCTGAAAATCAATCGCTGAGGGACACACCGGTGTTCTGCTCGTACACCTGAGGAGAAGGAGACGCCTATGTTGGGCTCGGAGAGTGAAGGTAAAACGCGAAGTACTGAAACCAAGCCACGGTTTGTTGAACGGCTGACTGTTTTTCTTCAAAAATACCGCATCGTATTATTGGTCATATTGATTGCTCTGGTCCTGTTTTTGGTCGTGTACTTTGGCTGGTCGGAGTGGAACAAACGAACCCTGGAACGATCCGCTCTGATGGCTGAACGCACCGAAAGTATGTACGAACAGTGGCTGGGCGAAAGCGACGAATCGGCGCAAAGCTCGATCCAGCAAGAGCTGGATGAGCTGATCGATCAGGTACTGAAACGATATCCCAGACAGTATGCGGCCCAAAGAGCCCGCTTTATTCGGGCAAATTTGGCCTTCGAAAACGAGCAGTGGCAGGAGGCTGCGGAGAGCTACTCAAGCGTAGCAGATTCCTTTCCGAAATCCTACCTGGCGCTTCTGAGTCTGTTCAACGCCGGGGTTGCCTACGAGCAGATGGATGATCTGGATCAGGCTATTGCGGCCTATCAGA
>CAZBXU010000120.1:0-11456 GCA_964495755.1 uncultured Spirochaetaceae bacterium
GAGGTTTTCATGAAGAGCCGCAGCGTCGGCAACCAGCGACGGAGTGTAAATGTCCTGCTCGTAGAAAAGACCGATGTAGGCGTCGTCAGTTATGAGGAGAAGCTGCGTACCCGCCTCACCAGCCCTCCACAGCAGGTCAAGGAGCTGTTTACCTTCGCTCTTGTTCGGGGAATATCCCGTTGGATTGTTCGGGAAGTTCAGCAACAAGATAACCTTCCCGCCCTTCAGCTCTTTTAACAGACGCTCCAAGGCTTCCAGGTTCAGGGCGCCAGCCGTGGTAAACAGGGGAAAGGTTAACAGATGAGCCCCCATCCTGTCTTCGAAGATGAGTCTGTAATTACCCCAGAACAAATCGGGAAGAATCACCGTGTCGCCGGCTTCCACAAATAAATCTGCCAGTAAAGACAAGCCATGGGTGAGGCCGCTGACTACGATAGGGAGGGAGGTTTTCTTATCCTTCAGGCTGGGATTCTTATCAACCATTTCCCGGAGCCACAGCTCCCGCAGCGGGGGATGGCCTGCGGTGGTCGCATAGGAGAAAATCTCCTCGGGAGGGAGGTGCGGAATATTCTCCCTTATGGGAGTAAGGAACAGAGGCTGTCCGCCCTGGGTTGCGATACCTGCGGTTGCATTGAGGCGGTAAGCGTGCTTCTTAGCCTCTCCTGATTGGGCAACGATTCCACGGGGGAAGTACATCCTTCTTCCAGTGGCGGAAAGAAGTTTTCCTACAATCGTACCTTCTAGGGAGATGTTCAGTTGTCGGGCTGACTCGTTCATGTCCGGATAGTACGGATCAACTGCCGGGTGTGTCAATGCGCATTCCTTGCGGCCTTGCTGACTACGCCTGAAGAAACCGCCTGTAGGCGCCTTGCACCCGCTGCATACAGGAAGTTAGCCGCTCCATGAACTGGGTCCTCCCCGCCTGTGGGCCGAGCATCCGCCGGGACAAGGCTTGAAGCTCCGCGCTATCCCTCGGCAGCGTGTGGGTCTGCCTGTCCTCGAAAATCTGAAGGTAATGCTCGATTCGTCGGAGGAACAGATAGTCCCTCCGCAACTGCTCGGCTTCCACCGGGGGGATGATTCCCCGCTCGGATAGAGCCGAAAGCGCAGCAAGAGTGTTCCCGTTTAGAAGCCCCTCAGACTCCGGTGCTCCCGACCCTGCCTGAATAAGCTGCAGTCCCTGAACGAGAAACTCCACGTCCCGAATGCCGCCGCCCCCGAGCTTGATATTAGGACCCGATTCAATGCTCTGCAGCAGCTTACCCTGGGTCTTTGTACGCATCTTCTCCAGCGAGGTGACGATTTGTCCGGGCAGCCGAAGCTCATGGAAGCAAGAGCGCATTCCCGATAGAAATCTTCGCCCCACTTCACGGTTTCCCGCCACCGGCCGGGCTTTCAATAGGGCTTGCAGCTCCCAAAGAGCCGCCTGTTCTCGATAATACCGGAGTAGGCTGGCCACGGAACCCACCAGCTCGCCGGATCTGCCGAAAGGCCTGAGTCGCAGGTCAACTCTGTAGGCGGCGCCCTCTTCGGTGTAAACCGACAGATCAGCTCGCAGGGTCTCCATGATGCGTTTGAAAACTCTTTCGCTTTCGGGGCTCAAGGGTTTTGCACTGATGGCAAGAAGATCGATATCGGAACTGTAATTCAGCTCCTGTCCCCCCAGTTTACCGAAAGCGAGCAGGCAAAACTGATCGGCAAGCTCCTGTGCCTCGAGAACAGTCCACAGTCTTTCCAACTCGACCTGAAGAAGTGCTTCCGCCAACATTGAGAGCTCCTGCATGATCTCTTCGATCGGCGCACCCAGACAGATATCCCGGATCCCGATACGCAGGACCTCCCGCCTCTTGGATCTGCGAAGCTGGTTTCGCCAGCTGTTACTGGAGTCCGCGGTCCCCGACAGATCTCTGAAAAGCGCTTCGATCTGGTCTCGATGACGAATTTGGTGCAGATGATCCGGCAGAGTAGCCCACTCAAACGAACCGGGATCCCGGATCAGCGAATCCGACAAGAACTGACTACCGGCAAAAATACTCAGAAGAATATCCAAACGCTTCGGCTGGGACAGAAGCAGCCGGAAATGCTCCTCCGGGTCATCAAGAGCACTTAGGAATCGTTCCCAGTTATTCAGCGCCATATCCGGATCCGGCTGATAGCGCAGTAGATCCGTAGCCAGGACGGCAAGACGGGCAAAGGAAATCGGCGAAGCACCCGCATCAGCCAGACTGCGAAGATTAGTGAATGCTCGATCAGGATTCTGAAAACCCGAACGGCGAAGAATCCTGGTGCGCATCTGTGCCGGGAGGGCGTCCGACAGAATCAGGTCGGCGATATTTCCTACACCTGGGACCGATAAAGTCTCTCTGCCGAAGTGCTTCTCTATGAAGGCACGAACAAAGGCAGTGTGTGTTTCGAAATCCAGGTGCAGCTTTTGAGCCGGGGAAAGCTCCCCTCCCGGTGCGTAGCCCATTCGGCGGGCCAGGTGAAGAAACTCATCCGCCTCGCTCGCCGGAAGGAACAGATCTAAAGCGGATCCCCGCAGCATCCGAAGGCTGTTGATCAGGCGTCTCAAAAACTCATACGCTTCTACGAGCCGGGCCGCCTGCTCCGCCTCGAGCATTCCCGCCGCCTGCAGCTGCTTCAGTGCTTTGCGAATGAAAGGAGTTCGCAGCTCCTTTTTGTCCGCTCCTGATTCCACCTGCAGCAGCATGACCGCGTATTCCAGACCGAGGAGTGCTCCAGGGCTGAACTTCGCGTTTAACTCTCCCCGACGGGTCCTCTCATCGATCTGACGCTGTCGAGCTTTCCGTAAAGCCTTGAGGTCGAGGGCCTTCCCTGTATACAGCATCTCATCCCTGAGTCGTTCAACCTGCTCTCCCAGAGCCCGATCGCCACCGATGGCACGCAGCCGCACGAGTGCCAGCCGTTCCAAAGGATGAGCTTCTCCTCCGGGGCCGTAGTAGCGGCAGAAGTTCTCCAGGCTACAGGCCATCGGCCCGGAAGCACCGTGCGGCCTGAGCCTAAGATCGATCTGGAAGATCCCCTCCTTTTTGGCGTGGATCGCCTGGCCGGCCTCCCGAACCAGGTATTCATAAAACTCGGCATTACGGATTGCCTGTTTGCCCGCTGTCGTACCGCTGTCACTATACACGAACAACAGTTCGATATCCGAGGCGTAGCCCAGATCCCCGCCGCCCAGCTTGCCCAACCCGAGCAGACAAAATCTGGCCGGAAACCCGGCTACGGTCAGTGGTCGACCGTAGCGTTGCAGGAGCCGCCGGCAAGTCACCTGCACCGCTTTGTTCATAACAACCTCGGCCAGTCGGGTCAGCCCCTCGCTTAAGATTCTAAAATCCGCCTCGGGAGTTACGATATAGTCCAGCTCGAGTAAAAATATTTCCCGGTCCTTGAACTCGTTTAGAATCCGCCGCTTCTGCTGAACGGTCTTGGCTGGACTGAGAGCTTGGTCCAGCCGGTCGGATAAACTTTCAAGGGACGTGGAAAAACTCTGCCCACGCAGGTGTGGTTCCAACATCGGGAGCAAGGTCTCATACTGAAGACGGATGAAATCCTCCCAGAGATAATCGCTGGCACCCAGCAATCGAGCCAGCTCTTGGAGAATCAGAGGATTGGACAGCAGCTCCGACCAGCGGCCTTGATCCGGTAGGTCAAGCACCGCTTCGACGAGCCGCTCAAAGCGGCACAGGGCTGCGTACGGGTCGGGAGCGCTGGATAGAAAATAGGTAAACTGTTTGGTCAGAAGTACAGAAAACTTTACCTGATCGAGCCGGCGAGCATCGGTAATCCTCCTGCCCTGGTCATCGAGAAAGGAAAACTCATCCTCTATTCTGTTCGCGGACGTGCTAATACGGATGGACTCGATGAAGATCGACCGGAGGGATAGAGCAGTACTCAGAGCATAGAGGAAAAAGGGCGTGTCCTGGGCAACAACGGTAACAATGGTTGATTCCTGCCTGCGCGGGCTGACATCGATCTGCACGGGTAACAGCACCGCCTCTGTGGGTAGGGTTACTGAGGAGAGATACTGAGCAACCTGCTCGTTAACCTGCTGGCGCGCCCGCTCGAGGGACTTGCTGTCTCCCCGTTCGAGCAAAGCGATCGTTTCTGCCAGGCCGCTCTGCAGCTGGCTTTCCCAGATCTCAGGAGTTGCGCGGCTTTCCACCTTTCCAAAAAAATGATCTATGATCCGCCGTCTCCGCACAGGATCGGTACGGATCGATCTGCTCTTTCGCACCCGGGATGCGAAGGTGCTCCGACGAGCTCCACCGGTTTCGGAATCGGCCTTTGCAGCGGCTTGGTATTGACTGTAGGTATAGACTTCGCCGGAGAGAATGTTGAATCCCGAAGCGGCCAGGATTCCTGTGATCAGAGAAAACTCTCCGGGATAATCGAAAGCCAATACCGTGATTTCCAACCGATCCCGCTCTCGAGGTCTCACCAAAGTCTGAATCGGCTGCTCGGCGGACAGGCTGCCCAACGCCCTGAGGTGTTCGGCAACTCGTTCCTCAGAGAAGTATTCGAAGTAACGATCCTCCAGTCGGGAGAGATGCTCCCGGATGAGCTGCTCTTCTGTTTCCGGACAGAGTAGGTGCAGCTTGTCAAAGGTTGGTTTCATCTAGAGATAAAAAAAATAAACCTACCGGCCAAAACCGATAGGTTGTATTTCTCCCCCTTGCGCCTCAGCGAACGATCGTGGAAGCGGCATTCTGCTGTCAGTCCTGAGGCTCAAAATCCTCCTTACCGGCTCCGCACACGGGGCAAACCCAATCATCGGGAATGTCTTCAAAGGCTGTTCCGGCGGCGATCCCGCCGTCGGGATCTCCTTCGGCAGGATCATAGACGTAGCCACAGACTGTACAAACGTATTTCTTCATCTTACCGCCCTCTTTCTTATGGAGTATGGGTTGTGTGACCTTTGGATAATAGCATACATACCAGATTTTTCAAGAGCCGATCGCTAGTTGGCACAATCTTCCTTTCAGTTGCGAAGCGAAGATTGCGATATTACGCAGAGGACATCGCAATCTTCCTTTCAGTTGCGATCGAAGATTGCGATATGCTATTATGTGACCGTATATAACCATTCAGACGGAACAAGAGTGGTTCTTGGAAGGAGAAGCGTAAGTGGCTGAATTCTCCGGGGATCACGAACACAAGGATCGATGAATGAATGATGATGCGAGAACGCATATTTCGGATCTGTTCGAGCGGCGAACGGAGCTGATCCGGTGCCGGAGCGCCCTGGAAGCCGCCTTTGAGGCGCTGAAAAGGTGCTTCCAAGCCGGGAACAAGCTGCTGATCTGCGGTAACGGCGGCAGTGCCGCCGATACGGAGCACATCGTCGGGGAGCTGATGAAGGGATTCCGCAGCCGCCGGCCTCTGCCCGAGTCCGACATCGCCAAGCTGCGAACACTTTACGGCAGTGACGGTGAGGAGATCGCCCGACAATTGCAGGGAGCCTTGCCGGCCATCTCCCTGGTCAGCCAGATCTCCCTCGCTACCGCCGTCACCAACGACGTGTCCGCGGACATGGTGTTCGCTCAAGCGGTCTTCGGCTACGGCAGACCGGGGGACGCGTTGATTGCAATCAGCACTTCCGGCAATGCCGCAAATGTGATCAAGGCCGTTAAAGTCGCCCGGGCGCTGGATCTGAAAACGATCGCCCTGACCGGGGAGGGCGGTGCTCTGAAAGAGCTTGTCGAGATCTCTATCAGCGTTCCCGGCGTCGACACCGCCCGGATCCAGGAGCTTCACATGGCCCTCTATCACTCACTCTGTGCAGCCCTCGAAGCCGAGCTTTTCCCCGGATAGCACACGACAGATGACGCCATCCATAAAGAATATCGAGCATCTGCTCACCCGGCTCCCGGAGCTCCACATCGGTATCATCGGAGATTTCTGCCTGGACACCTATTTCATCGTAGATATGTCGGCCTCCGAGACATCCGTGGAAACCGGACTGGCCACGCTGCCGGTTAGGGAGCAGCGCTACTCCCTCGGCGGCGCGGGCAACGTGGCGGCCAACCTCAAAGCCATGGGTATTGGAACGGTTCGGACATTCGGGGTTACCGGAGACGATCCGTTCGGGCGGCAGATGCGGCGCATCATGGAAGAGGCAGGCATCCTCGACTCGGAGCTTCTGGTCCAAAAGGATGAATGGGACACCCATGTCTTCACGAAGGTGCTCATCGGCGAGGAAGAGCAGCCCCGCTTGGATTTCGGCAACTTCAACCGCCTGCAATCGGAAACTGCAAGCCGCCTTGTGTCCGACCTGGAGCGATGGCTTCCGGAGTTGGATATTCTTATCATCAATCAACAGGTTTTCCTCGGGATCCACGGTGACAGCTTTCGAAAGCAGCTGATTGATTTGCTGGACAAGCATCCCCGGGTACTGTCTATCGTGGACAGCCGCAGCTACAGCGCCGAGTTTACCGCTTGCCTGCGGAAGATCAACGACCGGGAGGCGGCCGCCCTATGCGGCAAAGAGCACACCCTCGAGGAGAATATCCCGCTGGAGGAAGCGCGGGAGTACGGCGCGTCCCTGTTCCGACGCTGGGGGAAACCCCTATTCCTGACCCGGGGCGAGCAGGGCTGCCTGGTTTGTGAGGCCGATGGCTGCCACGAGATCCCCGGCCTTCTGCTTCTGTCCCGCACCGACACGGTGGGAGCCGGAGACAGTTTTCTCGCCGGGGCCGCGGCCGCTTTGGCCGCGGGAAGTGGCCTACGAGGAGCGGCGGAGTTTGCCAACCTGGTGGCCGGGGTGACCGTGCAGAAGCTCTTCATCACCGGCACCGCTTCTCCGGAGGAAATTCTGTCGCTCGCTGGAGAGGTCAATTACAGGTATCATCCCGAGCTGGCCGCCCTGCCTCAGAAAGCCCGCTACTATCCGAACAGTGAAATCGAAATCGTGAGCGAGCGGCCCGACGGCCGAAGAATCACCCACGCCATCTTCGACAACGACGGGACCATCTCCACCCTCCGTCAGGGCTGGGAAGAGGTGATGGAACCTGTGATGATCCGCTCGATTCTCGGCAACCGGTGGCGGGAGGTTGAGGAGAGCGGCTATCAGAGGGTCAGAGAGCGAGTTCGGGGCTACATCGACAAGACCACGGGAATCCAAACCCTGGTGCAGATGCTGGGACTGGTGGAAATGGTGCGGGAGTTCGGCTACGTTCGGGAAGAGAAGATCCTCGACGAGCACGGCTACAAGGAGGTATACAACCGGGAGCTGCTCGAGCGGGTCGGCAGGAGGATCGACAAGATCCGAACCGGCGAGCTCAGTTCGGTTGATTTTACCTTGAAAATGGCGGTAGATTTCCTACAGGCTCTACACAAACGGGGTGTTAATCTGTACCTGGCAAGCGGCACGGATCAGGAGGACGTGGTCCGGGAAGCGGAAATCCTGGGGTATACCGAGCTGTTCGAAGGGAGGATCTACGGCGCGATCGGCGACATCAAGCATGAGCCCAAGAGAAAGGTCCTGGAGAGTATCCTGGCCGATATCGACTTGGGGGAGGGTGAACAAGTCGTGACCTTCGGGGACGGTCCGGTGGAAATACAGGAAACCCGCAAGCGAAACGGACTGGCCGTAGGCGTGGCCAGCGACGAGGTACGCCGCTACGGATTGAACCCGGTCAAACGCAGCCGGCTCATCCAGGCCGGGGCGGATCTAATTGTTGCGGATTTTTCCCAGACCGGCAAGCTGCTCGAGCTCCTCTTCCCGGAGCCGGAGGTGTAATCTATGCCTTTCCCGGAACTTGACCGCGACCGGCTCCGCTTCCGGCCCCTGAAAGAACGTAAAAACCGCGTCTTCATCGAACAGGACCATGTATCACCTTCCGCTTCACCGGGTCCGCTGGGTCCGGAAACCCTGGCTGCGATCCGAAAAGCCGGAAGCGCGGTCAGGGACGCTCGCTCTCAGAAACGCCCGGTCGTTCTTGCCTTCGGCGCCCATACCATAAAAAACGGTCTGTCCCCGGTGTTGATCCGGCTGATCCAAAGGGGTTGGCTGACCCACCTGGCCACCAACGGCGCCGGGATTATTCACGACTGGGAGTTTGCCTACCAGGGCGCAAGCTCCGAGGATGTCCGGGAAAACGTACGGCTGGGCAGTTTCGGGATCTGGGAAGAGACGGGACGGTATTTGAATTTGGCCCTCCTGGTCGGGGCCTACGAAGGTCTCGGCTACGGGGAATCGATTGGTTCCCTCGTTCAGAACGACGGGTTGGAAATCCCGGCCAAGACCGAGCTCATTCGGATCGCAGGACAGGCGGATCTGGACCCCGAACGAGCCGCGGCGGCGGCGGATCTGGTCTGGGCGGTCGAACACTTCGATCTTCAACCGGGCTTCCTTCGGGTCGAGCATCCCTTTAAGCAGTACGGGCTGCAGGCCGCGGCCTTCCGCCTCCAGGTGCCGTTCACCGCTCACCCCATGTTCGGCCATGACATCATCTACACCCATCCGCTGAATCGGGGAGCCGCGGTAGGCCGTACCGCCGAACGGGATTTCCTGGTCTTTGCCCGGGCCATCGCCGATCTGGAGGGAGGAGTGTACATCTCTCTCGGCTCCGCAGTAATGTCACCGATGATCTTCGAGAAATCCCTGTCCATGGCCCGGAACCTGGCCGATCAAGAGGGACGAAAAATCGAGGACTTCTCGATCTTTGTAGTCGATCTGGCCGAGTCGAGTTGGGGCTGGCAGAAGGACGGGGAGCCGCCCCCGGACAATCCGGCCTACTACGTCCGCTACCTTAAAACCTTCAGCCGCATGGGGGGCAGGCTCAACTATGTTCAGGCGGACAACCGGGACTTCCTGCTTGCGCTTGGCCGGGAGCTCAGGCTGTAAGAATCTCGAGGTCTTGACAACTCCCATATTTATGGGAATGAATTAAGCATGAAGACAACCTTCGAGCTTCCAGACAGAATATTTCGAGAAGCCAAGAGCATGGCTGCTTCCCAGGGGAAAACGATACGCCAGTTCTTCACTGACGCTATAGCTGAAAAATTACAGACGCTGAAACGGCAACGTTCTCCGCGACCCTGGATGAAGCACTACGGAGCCCTAAAAGAGTACGCCGACGAACTGAGGGAAATCGACCGGGTAGTGGAAGAGGAATTCGAAACGATAGATCTGGAAGACTGGAAATGATCCTGGATACGACAGCTCTTTCCGATTTCCTGATAGAAGAGCCAGGAATCAAACGGAATGTGACCAGTTCCACCAGCTTCAATATCCCCGTAATCGTTCTGGGGGAATACCGCTTCGGACTTCGGCTTTCAAAATACCGCCAAATCCTCGAAGAAAAGCTGCAAGAACTTCTGAAAGATGTTCAGGTCCTACCGATCGAGGAACAAACCACCGTTGTGTATGCGGACATCCGCTGCGAACTCAAAGCCGCGGGGACTCCTATCCCCGAAAACGATCTCTGGATCGCGGCTATAGTTCGTCAGTACGATATTCCCTTACTCAGCAAGGATCGTCATTTCGACAATGTCCGAGGAATCAGTCGTCTGAGCTGGTGAACATCAGATGCAGCAGTAAAGACACAAACAATGGCCACCCCAAACTTCGCTCTGGAGCGGCCATTGTTTCGCTTTTGAAATCCCGGCTTCTACTCTCGCTTACCGAGTACGCTGTCAAGCATGAACAGCCCGTTGGCTGAGTCTTTTATCATCTTCAACTTCTCTGCAATTTCGCTGGCTGAGGCTTCTTCCTCCACCTGCTCATTCACGAACCAGGCCAGCATCACCTCGGTGGCTTTATCCTTCTCGCTGCGGGCGATATCCACCAGGTTGTGGATCATGGCACTTACCTTCTGCTCGTGCTCGTAGGCAGCTTCAAAAGCGGCCGCGGGGGTTTTCCACTCCAGAGGCGGGGCATCGATGGCCTTCAGAGTGACCCGTCCACCTCTGTTGTTAACGAAATCGTACAAACGTTTGGCGTGAGCCGTCTCCTCTTTGGCCTGAACCTCCATCCAACCGGCCATTCCCTTGAGGTTCTTACTCTCGAACTCCGCCGCCATGGCGAGGTACAGGTAAGCGGAGTAGAGCTCTGCGTTGATCTGATCGATCAGGGCATCCTGCATCTTCTTGCTAATCATGTGACTTCCTTTCTCCTGTTTTTATTTCATTTTGCCGGGTCAGCACTAAAAATTGAAACCCCGGTGCCAATCAACCTTCCAAGCGTATAGGTATAGAAGATTTCTATATTACTAAAATAGTAACGGGGAAAGCTTTGAGTCAATTCTTTTCGCTAAAGAGTTAAACGGTTCTATTTGTCTACTTCGGGCAGTTGAGTCTTGGAGCGCTGCAGCATAAACGCCTGCTGAACGATCCGAATCAAATGGACCGCAGCCTGGAAAACCTGCTTCAGGGACTCATTGATCAGCTCCTCCTCCGCGTCATCGATCAGATCATCCTCCAGAAGTGAATCGGTGATGGCGATGTTGAGCTTGGCCACTTCATCCACCAGAATCGACATCTGGCGGGAAAGGGCTTTGTAGGAATAACTGACCTTGGTTTCGCTGAGCTCGGTCAGGGTCTCAATCTGGGCGATGATGTTTTTCAGCACATGCACCATCCGCGGGTTGGGATTGCTCTCCACCTCCACCTTCCAGTTTTCCAACCGGGTGACCGTCATATCGAGAAGCCGCTTGAGCTCTGCATTGGTGGGTAGCTCCTGAGGGGTTAGATTTGTCGCTCCATCTTTCTTTTTTTTCTGAATAGTCATAGTCGCTGCTCCCTGTTGTCAGGCGGGACCTCTGGTGTACATATCCAGAAGTTGATTGACGATAGTCGGAATCTCCTCCCGGCTCGGCTTTTGATCACGCCAAACCGCACAGATTCCAAACACAGCACCTCGCAGGGTCTGCAGGATCATCTCAGGACTAAAGCGGACTCGGAACTCTCCCCTATCCAGACCGAGCTTGATTTCTTCAAGCATCAGTATATTGGATTCGCGGTAACTTTCCATATAGTTGTTGATCGCTGTGGATTCTTCCCTCGTATCCGGATCGATGAACAGGGGAAAGATCCTGGTCAGGATAATCAGCAGGATCTCCAGGTTGTCGTGGTAAAATTCAAGAACAACCCGCACCAATTCCTTCAGCACGTCAGCGTGGGTCTTGTTTTCCTTTCGTATCTCCTTGATGTGTACAGAAAAGTCGTAATACTCCTTGTCAAGAACGGCATTGAGGATTTCCGGGATGCCCTTGTAGTAATAGTACAGAGAACTTTTATCCATATCCAGGGCCTGGGCGATCTCGCCCATGGTGGCGTTTTTTCCCCGCTTAATGAGAACATCCTCCGCTGTGGCCAGGATCGCAGCCCTCTTCTGTTCAAGACGCTTCTGCTTCGATTGGGACATCGCGTTCTCCCTTTTTTCTAATGCTATTTCAATTCTAATTTCAATTTCAAGTTTAATCTATACCTCTTCT
>CAZBXU010000121.1:0-5874 GCA_964495755.1 uncultured Spirochaetaceae bacterium
TCGATGAGCACGGTGGCTACGTTTCCGCGCCCGAAGTCTATCTTCGACTCTACGACTTTGCCCTCCGCCCGACAGGTATAGTTGGCCTTCAGCTCGAGGATCTCCGATTGAAGGAGAATAGCGTCGAGCAGCTCTTTTATTCCCGTTTGCTTGAGTGCGGACAGCTCCACGTATAATGTGCCGCCGCCCCAGGCTTCGGGCACCAGATCATACTCCGACAACTGCTGTTTCACCCGATCCGGATTTGCCTCGGCCAGATCGATTTTATTGATGGCCACAATGATCGGGACTTTCGCCTCTCTCGCGTGGCTGATCGCTTCCTCTGTCTGGGGCATCACCCCATCGTCGGCAGCTACCACCAACACGACGATATCGGTGATCTGCGCACCCCGAGCACGCATGGTGGTAAATGCCGCATGCCCCGGTGTATCAAGAAAAACGATCCTGCCCTGCTCCAGGTCAACCATATAGGCACCTATGTGCTGGGTTATACCGCCGAACTCCGTGGCCACAACATTGGTGGCCCGGATCGCATCGAGGAGTTTTGTCTTTCCATGATCGACATGACCCATCACCGTGACAATCGGCGGCCTGCTCCTCATGTCCTCTTCCCGATCCTCCTCCTTCTCGATGATGGTCTCGTCGTACAGAGACACCACGTTGACTTTACAATCGTACTCCTCCGCGAGGATACTGGCCGTCTCCGAGTCGATCTGCTCGTTGATCGTTACCATCATGCCCATGCTCATGAGCTTTGAGATCAGATCCGAGGCTTTCAAGTTCATCTTCCGGGCCAGCTCCGACACACTAACGTTCTCCATGATGGAGATCTCTTTGGGTACGGGATTAGCCCGCTGGATCGTCTTTTTCTTCGCCTGAGCAAAGATCTTTTCCTGATGTTCTTCGTATTTTTCCCTTGCTTTGGCAAAGGCACCTTTCTTTTTGCTCTTGAAGAACTTTTTGCCCGCAGCTTTTGCAGCATCTTCTTTTTTTGGAGCGGTTGTCCCTTTGGGTGGCTTAAACGAAGCGGGTTTTCTTGGAGTACGGGCAGGTAGCTTGCCCTCTGCCGCCCCTGGCTCTTTCGGCTTGAAGACGCGAGGAGAAGTACGATCCCGGAATACTGGTGGCTGCCGTCGGGAGCCGGGAATCGTCTTTAGATCGGGCGCTTTGATCCTATCTTGAAGGCGAACTCGTTCCACCTCTTGGGCCGCCGGCTTGATCTCTATCTCGGCCTTCTTAGCGACAGTCTTCTTAAGGACGACTTTTTTCTTCTTAACGACGACGATCTTCTTTTTCTCCGGTGCCTCTTTCCCCTTCGTCTCCGTGGGGACGACGGGTTTTTTATGTTTAATCAGTGTCGCCTTAGGCTTTTTCTGTTCTTCCGACATACAGTTCCTTTATTCTTCTTCCTCTTCAAAGCTTAAACCAACGCCACAGTTTGGACAAGCGGTCATCTCCGTGGTGATGCTGGCTCCACACTCAGGACATTCATAGGTCTCCTCCTCGTCGGCTCCCTTTTCCTCCTGTCCAACCTCTTCCTCTTGCGCTTCTACTGCCGTCTCCGGCACCGCTGGAGCCGGAGCCGCTGGAGTCGGAGCCGCAGCCTTTTCTGGAGGAACTTCCTCGACAACCTCTTCCTCTTCTTCGACGATTTCCACGCTCTCGTCGATAATCTTTGAAATCAGAGCCGCATCTTCTTCGCCGATTCCTTCCAAACCGGCTATCTCCTCTTTACTCAACGAGACAAGATCTTCGATCATCTCGATATTGTTCTTTTTAAGGATCTCGACGATGTTTTCCGGAATATCCGGGAGTTCGCTTATCTTTACGATCTCCTCCTCTTCAGCCTCCCCGAACAGAGCCGAAACGGCTCGTTTGGTCTCGGCGGAAAGATCCATCTCGGCGAACTGCTGCTCTGTTTTCACATCGATATTCCAGTCGACCAGTCGGTTGGCCAGCCGAACGTTCAGTCCCTGTTTTCCGATCGCCAGGGAGAACTGATTGTCCCCGACGATCGCCAACGCCGATTTCTTCGCTTCATCGACTACGATTACTTGTTTGACCTCCGCGGGGAGCAAAGCGTTTTTAATGAATATCCGGAAATCCGGATCGTAGCGCAGCACGTCGATCTTCTCCCCTTCCAGCTCGCGAACCACAGCCTGGATACGGACCCCTTTAAGACCAACACAGGCACCCACGGGATCGACATCATCTCTGTTCGAGTACACAGCCAACTTGGTGCGATATCCCGGCTCCCGTACGAGTTTGTAGATCTCGATCGTCCGGTCGTAGAGCTCGGGCACTTCCAGCTCGAAGGTTCTTTTCACAAAATCCCCATGGGTCCGGGTTAGAACGATCTGCAGCCCGGCGGGAGACTTGCTCACCTCGTAGATCAAGGCACGGATGCGATCGCTGGGATGATAAACCTCGCGGGGAGATTGGAACTTTTTCGGCAGGATTCCTTCAGTCTTTCCGAGGTCCACGAAGATATTGCCGTTACGCTCCCGCTGATAATAGCCGATGATCATCTCACCGACTTTCTCCTTGAACTCCGAGTATAAGGTGTTCCGTTGTATCTCCCGAAGGGTCTGTGTGGTTTTCTGCTTTGCGCTCTGCACGGCGCTGCGGTCGAACTCCTTCGCATTTACTTCAATGAGCAGTTCGTCCCCGATCTCGCTCTCCTTGTTGAACTCCAAGGCATCGGACAGAGAGATCTCCCGGACAGTATCTTCCACCTCTTCGACGATCTTCTGTCGTGCGAATACCGTCACCTCGTCCCCGTCATCGCTGAAACGCACAACTGCATTATCCATGGAGCCGTACTTATTCTTATATGCGGCCAGAAGTGATTCCTCTATTGTTTTGCGAACTAGATCTTCAGAGATCCCCCGTTCCTGAATCAACTGCTTGATCGCGTCCGACATATTGGAAGCCATTTTTTCTTCCCAACCTCCTCACGAATCCAGTTTCGCCTTGCGAATATCTGCTATTTTTATCTTCTTCATCTTTCCATCCTCATCCAGCGAGAGCACGCCTTCCTGAACACCTTCAATCTTGCCGCGGATCCATTCCTTCTGTCCATGGAGCATCACGCGAACTCCTCTTCCAGCGAAAATGGTATATTCCCGCTCGGATTTCAGTACCCTGTCCAAACCTGGAGAACTAACCTGAAAACGCAGGTTCTCCAGCCCTTCGATCAGCTCGAGGCGGGGATGCAAATTTTTCGATATCGCTGCACATTCATTCACACCCACACCCTCGGGACGATAAACGACCAGGGTGATGTGATTTTGCTGTCTGCTGCGGTTATGCCGCAGCTCCACCAGGGAGAATCCCATCCCTGAAACAATGGGCTCCACCTCGTTGCGAAGCTGTTCGTCGAGCAGCCCGTCGTTCATCCTCGGTAGCCCGCCCCTCCAAAAAAAAGGAGCCGAATCATCGACCCCTAAGTGAAAGCATAAGCTGTATACTGTTAAGGTACTTTAAAAATAACAAACCCGGCCCCGAATGTCAACGCCCGCCGACAATCCTCCACCTCCATGATTTTCGACAAATGGCAGCAGATTTGATGTGACAATATCGTCTTCACTGATGTCGAGAATCTTGAACCCGGATTCCCGGGACGCATTGAGTACTTCCTCAGGCGTGGCGCCTTAGAGTCTGCCGATCGAATACTTCCACGCTATTGCCCAAAAGCTTATTTTGCTTACATACTTTTCGGTGTTCATAGCCAGAAGCAGCGAAGAATAAGTGCAAATGGGGGAAGTCTTATTACGATGACAGTCGAAAATCTTGTTATTATAGCAAGATTTTCGATTGGAAGAGGACATCGCAATCTTCCTTTCAGTTGCGAAGCGAAGATTGCGATATGAGATCTCTCGGACTGAATGCGTTCTCAATGGTGATCCTGGCGTACTTCTTGTCAGCGTGCACCGCAACTATCGACGATCGCAATGGTGATGCCGGCCACTCTCCCACCGGCCCGGACTTGTTTCATTCCGTACGCGAGCACATCGTATCTCTCGTAGATGAAGAAGACGTACCGTCTATGGCGGAAGCTGTCG
The DNA here is from genome assembly GCA_964495755.1 of uncultured Spirochaetaceae bacterium. Taxonomy (GTDB): domain Bacteria; phylum Spirochaetota; class Spirochaetia; order SZUA-6; family DRHE01; genus JAFGQJ01. The sequence goes on from CAZBXU010000121.1 coordinate 4,065, forward strand.
TACGTTCGGGCGAGATTGTCTGGGAAGAAGGTTTCGGACTTGCCAATCGAAAGGACGGCATTGCGGCTTCTGAGCACACGAGCTATCCAATAGCCTCTATCTCAAAGCCATTCACTGCAACCGGACTAATGATAATCATGGATCTGTCATAGAAAGTCTTCATACTGTTAATTCGTGAGATTCGCACTATTTGACCTACGGAAACTCGCTCGCCTGTGACAAAGCAGGCTAAAGCTTCGCGACCAGGTTGCTCGCCCAGGCGCGGATCGCCATCCAGTCCCGCAGGTCGCTTGCCGGTTCCTTACCGGTAAATAAATTGACAGGGAAACGTAGTTTCGCCGGGTCGTACTTGCCGACAAACATTTCAAGGGCGATCGGTGTAAGCCAGGGAAACTTCGCCAGCTCTTGATCGAGCTGAGTGCGCGAATCCTGCCGCTCCTTCTTATCATCATGAGTTGGGCCGAGCGCGAAAATTGCTACTGGCCGTTCCGTGAGGGCCTCGCGGTACTGCGACAGGAAACGGAGCGCGTCCCTATGCCAGTGGAACATATGGAGTGGCGCCCCAAGCACGACCGCGCGGTACCCTGCGAGGGTACGCACTTTCCGCATGGGCTGAATATCTACCTCAAGCCCACTTTCGCGCAGCGTCGCCACGACTGCCTCGGCAACTTCCTGCGTTGAACCGTAACGTGTTGCATATGCTACAAGAACCGAAGCTGACATGGTTGTCTCCTTTCAGCGCAACATCCACTCGAACGCTTCTGATTACGATTGTTTGGGAGGCGTCTTCCTTTCGAGACGTCCAAGCTGATAGAGTCTTCGGCCAATCAGGATGTGCCATATCATCAGAAGCAGGCCGGCGGCGGACAAGAGGTAGACAGTCATCGCTGGCACGAAGGCGAAAGTGATGCAATAAGCCAAGTCGAATGCACTTGCCAGGATTCCCACATAGGCGGTTACTCTTCCGAAGATACTGCTCCGTAGCATGACAGCCGAGACCATCAGACCGGCAACCGCTAGGAGAAGGAAACTCACATAGATACCGGTGCCCTGGTAGATAGCGCCAGGATTGTTGATGGCAAGTACCGCCTGCCCTGCTGCCAAGAACATAGATCTCTGCGCGTCTGTTGTCGCGGCCGCGTATTGGTCGCTGAGGGAAAGCATGGAGAAGGCCGTGTTCGATGCGAAGTAGATCGCCATCCCTACGAAGCCAAGGGTCGTAGCAATTGCCATGTAACTTTTATTGGCTCGTCTGAGAGCGGCGTAGAGGGCGAGAAACATTAGGCCCACAAGAGCATAGTCAACAATGTCAAAGAGGTTGAGATAGGAGAGTCCAAGGATCCTATTGTTCTGAAGTAGCGTAAACCAATCGATTATAGTGTCGGGTTGCTTTTGTGCGCTGAAGAGCGAAATTTCTGGTCCGAGGTTTCTTCTGAAGATCACACCTGCAATCAGGGCGGCCACTCCGCCGACTCTGTAAAGGCTCTTCCAGGCGGAGTCTGCAGTTTCGGCATTAGTAACTTGATTCGTTATTTTCACTCATCCTTTCCATTTTGTCCGATGAGCGGCTAGCTTCGCTGCCCAACGGTTGCGCATCACCCGCCGAGCTATCTTCGGTATCTTTATGAACCACAGAAATCAGCTTGCATCGCAGCGCCGCCAAACGCGAGCTTCCCCTGCGCGAGGGCCTAGAACCAAAATTCCGCCGTTGCACTGACCGCTCGAATTTTTACCGAACCGCCCTCGCGTCAGGTGCAAGCATTGTTGGCTGCCTATGCACGCGCAGGTTGACTTTATCCCCTCATGTCGT
>CAZBXU010000121.1:5974-11326 GCA_964495755.1 uncultured Spirochaetaceae bacterium
CAAGCATTGTTGGCTGCCTATGCACGCGCAGGTTGACTTTATCCCCTCATGTCGTCGGAAACGGTCTTGATGCTCCGAAGCCGGGCCGCCCGCCGCAATCGCTCCCTAATTGACATGGGAGTATATCCAAACTCATTCATAAATCGCTGACCGTTAACGACTCTCGGTATTCCGCTTATTCTTGATCCACCAAAAGTCACTTGGATGTTCTCGTCCAGAGATTCGACATATATTGCCAACTCGCGGAGCGTCCAAGTCTCGGATGGCGTATTGTAAATTGCGAACGAGGCTTGTTCTGTATCAACCAGACGCTCGAACATATCCGCGACATCCTCAATGTGGACAAGTGGGAGTGCTTCGTCGTCGCTGTACGGAATCGCCACTTCAGTTGTATGAGGCATCCCAAGCTTATCGAATATGTCACTTCTCCATGGCGAAGCTGTGTTGACTACTCCTGGACCTATAACAGACGAAATCCTTGGGGCGATAAATTGAATTCCGAATTGCTGATGATAGACATCCCCTACGATTTCGACGTACTTCTTTGCCGTGCCATAGACATCCTCTGGTACCGCTGGCTCACTCTCCTTAACACCGTCGCCTGGGCTCTGAGCCGATTGTGAACCATAGACACTTATCGAGCTACCGTAAATCACCTTGGGGATACGAAATCTCTGCGCGGCTTCCAGAATATTCAAGCTGCCAACTATATTGACCTGGGTCGCGGTCAGAGGGTCCTTTCGGGATGCGGTTTTCAGGATTGAAGCCAGATGAACGATCACGGTGAAGGAATGCTTCTGAAATATCTTCTCAACGGAGCCTTTATCCGTTATGTCACATACAAGTGAAAGATAAGCAGGCTCGTCAGTGGATCCACTAAAGCTTGTTCGATCCAAGGCAATCACATTCTTACCGTGGGCGGAAAGAGTTGAGCACACCTGTCTTCCGATGAACCCATTACCACCTGTAACGAGTATCAACCTATCCTCCCTATTAGATTCTTTCATCAGCGGCATCCAAAGGCAGCCAACATATTATCTCGTTTGTTACGTTTTAGCCAGAGTACGGTACTTCGGATGTTGCCTCCGAACAAATGGTAAACCACCTGAAGCTTGAACAGAAACCCAGAATAAAAACCGTAGTTTTACATGTCCACGGCAAGCGTGAGCACGAACACCTTCTTCACCCCACCCCGCCGCAGTACCCTGGCGCACTCATCGGCGGTAGCCCCTGTAGTAAAGATGTCGTCGATCAGCACAACTCGATGGGGGAGCTGTCGCACTCCCCTGCCGAGCTCTACGGTTCCGCGGATGTTCTCAAGACGAGCCCGATACGCTAATCCCTTCTGCGCTCCTCCGGAACGGCGCACCAGGCGGGGAAGAGCAGGTATGCCTGCATCCCGCTTCAGTACCCGAGCCACTTCGAGCATCGGATCCCAACCCCTTCGCCGAACCGATCGTCTGCTGCCGGGAATGGGGACGATGGGCATCCCTCTGAATCGGCCTGCCAGCTCCGGCTCCAAGACATAGGCAATGAACCGAGCCAGGCTTCTACGGTTGGAAAACTTGAACTGGGAGATGACCTGCCGAATCGGTCCGCGATACTCGTAGACCGAAAAATTGGATTCGAAGGCAAAATCCCGCTTGGAACAGCGGCTGCAGCGCTCTAATTCAGATATGAGGGGAATACTGCATATGGCACAGCGCCTATGTCCAGTGATGGGCAGAAGTGCGTTTTGACAGGATGTGCAGATGGGAAATCTCAAGGTGCTTTGAAACAGCAGGGTTTGGCCGCAAGCCAAACAGAGACCGGGGTAGAGGATTTCTAAAACCGATCTTCCTGTTTTCGCCAACCGATGTATCTGTTTTTGCCACACCTGTATGTCCACACCTGTATGTGCCTGACTGCATTCAAATTATATCCCCTCCGTTCATGATTTGACAGAACAGAAAACTTGGTTTACTATTAATCCATAACTCTTCAAGGGAGGGGAGCTATGAAAATCAACCCAGGTGAAAGTCTATCCGGACAGGTATCTCACAAGCGCGTGAACGAAAGACCCGTGGCCCGTGGCGGTGGAGATGGCCGGCCGGCGGTACTCGCCGATACAGGGGACAGTCCTATCCCGGAAATCCGCAAACAGATGCTGGTCGTCCAACGAACCCTAGGACGCTACCAGGGCATACTCGGAGGATTCGAAGGATTTCAAAGGTTCCTGGAGCCGTCCGCTGCCGCAAAAGATGCAGAGAAATATCTCCAGAAAGTTGTCTATCGAGGGCAGGCTGTTCTTGAACCGTTCAAGGTCGAACTGGCGAGGATATTGGAGACACGGGACATGCCGGCTCTGCAGCGGCTGATACAAAACGTGCGCACAGAAATCCACGGGTTTGCAGTCCAGCTTAGTCGTCTGGAAACGGCGGAACAGAACAGTCGCAGTATCAACTCCACAGGCAAGTCCCTTGCAGACATTTTGCAGGGAATCAAGACGGAAGGGGACCTGCTTTTGGACCTGGAAGGCGGAAACGTCCTCAAGCTGCTGGGCTGAAGGTTTAGGGCTTCTCCTGCCGACGGCGTAATTCCCGCTGCCACTCGGCAATCCTGTTCAAGGCATCGAGAGGTGTGATTCGGGATATATCGAGGGAGCGGATTTCGTCGTGAACCACTTGCTCCGCTGTAAACAGCAAGGGCTGCTCCGGGGACCCGGCCGCAGGAGCCTCGGCCTTTGACTGCAAGCTCAAAGAGCCGTTTTCCTTGAGGTCGATGAGCATCTCCTCGGCTCGACGGACAACTTCCAGGGGGACTCCGGCCAGCTGGGCTACATGGATGCCGTAGGAGTTGTCCGTCGGACCTTCCCGGACCTGTTTTAAAAACACGATCTCTCTATCCCGCTCCAACACCGCCATGGACAGATTCTTCAGACGCTTGTGCTTCAAGGCTGTGAGCTCGTGATAGTGGGTAGCGAAGAGCGTAAAGGCCCCGACCTGCTGCAGGATATATTCGGTGACCGCCCAGGCTATGGACAAACCATCCTTGGTTCCGGTGCCCCGTCCCACCTCGTCCATGATGATCAGAGATCTGTTCGTTGCCGATCGGAGGATATTGGCTGTCTCGCTCATCTCAACGAGAAATGTAGATTCCCCCCGGGCAAGATTGTCCGTAGCCCCGACACGACAGAAGATACTGTCCACGATACCGATTGTTGCCTCCGAGGCGGGGACGAATGATCCCATCTGTGCCATGAGTACGATCAGAGCATTCTGCCGCAGATAGGTGGATTTTCCCGCCATATTCGGACCGGTGAGCAGCACAAAGGTCTTGCCCCCAAACTTGAGATCCAGATCGTTCGGCACGAAGCTGCCCCCCGGTAGATGAGCCTCCACTACCGGATGTCTTCCCTCCTTGACCTCCAATATCTTTTCCTCGACGATCTCCGGTCGAGCGTAGGCGTACAATGTCGCGGCAAAGGCGAAGGACTGGAGTACATCAAGCTCGGATATAACCTCGGAAACCGCGAGGATCCGATCGAGGTGTTCCCGTACGGAAGCCCGCACAGCAAGAAAGTGCTTTCGTTCCAGCTCGACGATTTGCTCCGAGGCATTGTGGATCTCGCTTTCCAGATCCGAGAGCTCTTCGGTTGAAAACCGCTCACCTCCGACCAGGGTTTGACGCCTGATGAAATAGGAGGGTACGGATTTGAGATTGGATTTGCTCACCTCCAAGAAATAGCCGATGATTCTGTTGTACTTGAGCTTCAGGGAGGGTATTCCTGTTTTTCCCCTCTCTTCGTCCAGGTACGCTTTGAGCAGCTTACGGGCGTTCTCCTTCACATCCCGCATCCGATCGAGTTCGACGTCGTATCCCGGTTTGATCAGGTTTCCCTCGTTGATCTGGATCGCCGGTTCCTCGAGAATCGCCCGTTCAAGAAGATCGACCAACTCTTCGAGCTCGCCGATGTTGCCCCGTAGTTTTCTGAACTGCGGACCGACTTCGGGATGATCCTCCAGAAGCTCCGCCACCGCTTTAGCGGTAAACAAGGAACTCTTCAGGGCCAGAAGATCCTTGGCATGAGCTTTTTCGAGGGCAACCCGGGAGCTCAAGCGCTCCAGGTCGAACATCCGACCCAGGTGTTCTCTGACTTTCGATAGAACGATCTGATTCTTGTGAAAAAAAGCCACCAAATCCAAGCGTCCGTTGATGTGATCGATGTCCTTAAGCGGCTTGAGCAGCCAGCGTTTGAGCTTTCTGGCCCCGATCGCGGTGCGGGTCTGATCCAGTACTTCGAGAAGGGTGTAGCGTTTCGAGCGGTCGTTCAGATTCTGGCTGATTTCCAGGTTCCTCAAGGTAGATTCGTCGAGGCCCATGAAATTCGTGTCTGTGTAGACCTGAAGATTGCGGATATGGCTGAGCACACCTTTGGCCGTGTCTCCGAGATAGCTCAGCAGGACCCCGGCGGTCAGGATTTCCGGGGAATCTTCCTCGAGTCCGAAACCTCTCAGGCTGGTTACTTGAAACTGATCTTTGAGCAGCTGTCTGTTGCTCTGGAGATCGTAACTCCAATCGGGAAGACGGTTGATCACCAGACCTTCGTGCTCACGAAGCAGGTTCTCTAACTGTGGATCCTCCGCGAGAAGAGACTCCTGGACCAGGAGCTCCCGCGGCGCCAGGCTGAGCAGCTCCCTTTTGAAGCGTTCGTAGCGCTGGTCATAAGGAAAATGGCTGGCATAGAAATCGGCGGTTGAAAGATCAATGTAGGCGATCGCGATCATTTGTCCCGACTGCCCGAGGCAGACCAGGTAGTTGTTCACACCGGCTTCCAGAAGGTTCTCATCGACCACGGTGCCGGGTGTAACCACCTCCACAACCTCTCGGGTAGCCAGGCCGGCTTTAGGAATATGGGTCTGCTCACAGATCGCAATCTTTTTCCCCGCTTTCAGGAGTCTGGAGATATAGCCCTGGGAGGCATGATAGGGAATCCCGCACATGGGTATCCCGTTTCTCTTGGTAAGCGTCAAATCGAGAAGATGGGAGGCTTCGGCGGCGTCCTGCTCGAACATCTCATAGAAATCCCCCAAACGAAAAAAGAGAATCGTATCCCGGTGCTTGCTTTTTATGTTCCGGTACTGGCGCATCATGGGGGTTGTCGGGGGCATACAGTTAGATTATATTTAAAGAAGATGGAGAGTACAATATGGATATAGAAAGCGTCGATCGAAGCTACGTTCCGCCGCAGCCGCCGCCCGAACCACCCCCGCCGCAACCTCAGAACACTCCTGAAGCGCCACCGCCGCCTCCGGAGGTGGAAAACCTCGAGCAGGCCGTGGATATCTTTGTCTGAAGTCCTAAAAGGTTAAG
>CAZBXU010000122.1:0-4379 GCA_964495755.1 uncultured Spirochaetaceae bacterium
CTCGAGGGTGAGGAGAAAATCTTGATCGGCATGGGGGAGCACGGACTGTTTTCCCGCATCCTGGCTACAAAGCTGGGCTGTTTTCTGACGTACTGCTCCGTATCGGGAGCTGAGCCAGCGGCGCCGGGACATCTCGATCCTCGCACTCTGGTCGAGTTGTACCGTTTCCGGATGCAGGATCAGGAAACATTCCTATGCGCAGTGATCGGCAAGCCTATCGCCCACTCCCGGTCTCCCGAGTTTCACAACCGGGGCTACCAGGCTCTTGGACTGAACGGCGTGTATATCCCCTTCCTAGTTGATCAGGTGCAGTCCTTCTTCCTCCTGGCCGGATTGCTCGAAATAAGGGGATTTTCGGTTACCATGCCTCACAAACAGTCGGTGATGGCCTATCTTGGCGAGCGGGATAAAAGCCTGGAGGCAATCGGCGCATGCAACACCGTGGTCCGCAGGACGGAGGGTGGCTGGTTCGGAACCAACACCGATGTCCACGGCTTCCTCGCGCCCCTGGAAACGCAGGCGCCTGAGCTGCTCAAAGCGGGCATCAAGGCAACCGTTATCGGAGCGGGGGGTGGGGCACGATCGGTTGTCTGCGCCCTGCGCAGCCGGGGTATTCGTCCGTTGATAGTGAACCGGACCGCGGAGAAGGCAAGGGTTTTGGCGGAGTTTTTTGACTGCGACTGGGCGGGGATCGATGCAGAAGGCATCGCCCGTATTGGGGAGAATGCCGATTTGATCGTTCAAGCCACCAGCGTGGGAATGGAGCCCGAGCCGGATGCAGATCCTGTTCCCGGGTACCGATTCTCAAGGAAGGAGGTGGTGTACGACCTGGTGTACCAGCCCCTCATGACTGTTTTTCGCCGCCGCGCACAGGATGCGGGTTGCCGAACCGTGTCCGGCCTGGATATGTTATTTGCCCAGGGAGCGGCTCAGTTTAAAATTTACACGGGCGTGGAGTATCCCCGGGAAGTACTTGATTCAGATCGGTAAAAAGGAGATCTTTCATCCATGAAACATAAGAAGCTGTTCATCCCCGGTCCCGTGGAAGTCGACGAAGGGGTTCTGCAGAAAATGGCTACTCCGATGATCGGGCACCGCAGCGGCGAGTGGAGCGAGCTGCAGCAGAGGGTCAGCGAAAAGCTCCAAACCTTGATGTACACGAGCAATCCGATCATCCTATCAGCCTCCTCGGGTACGGGCTTGCTGGAAATGGCGATTCGCTGCACCACCGCAAAAAGGGCCATTGTTTTCTCCGTCGGTGCCTTTGGGAACCGCTGGCATGAGATAGCCGAGGGCAACGGTGTTCCGGCGGACAAGCACGAGATAGAGTGGGGCGGGGGTATCGCTCCCGAGATCGTGGAGCGTTATCTATCCACGGGAAAGTACGACGTCGCCACGGTCACCCATAACGAAACCTCGACGGGAGTCATGAACCACGTCGAGGAGCTGGCCGAAGTATTCCGCAAGTTTCCCGATGTGGTGTGGTGTGTCGATGCGGTCTCTTCTCTGGGGGGGGCCAAGATCCAGGTGGACAAGCTGGGGATCGACATTTGTGTCGCCTCGAGCCAGAAAGCCCTCGGCCTGCCGCCGGGGTTGAGTCTGGCCTCTGTTTCGCAAAAGGCGAAGCAGCGGGCTCAGACGATCGAGAAGCGGGGATATTACTTCGATATGCTCCTGCTTCTCAAATACGTGGTGGAGCGAAATTTTCAGTATCCCTCCACCCCTTCGATATCTCATACCTTCGCCTTGGATTTTGCCCTTGACAGGATGTTGAATCAGGAAGGCCTCGAGGCTCGGTTCGCTCGGCATCGGGAGATCGCCGAGTATGTCCGTTCCTGGGCCAAGAAGCACTTCGCTCTGTTTCCCAGGGAAGAGTATGCCTCAAACACCGTGACCTGTATCAGCAATACTCGGCAGATATCCGTGAAGGATCTCAACAGCAAATTGGCCGAGCGGGGATTCACGATCTCCAACGGCTATGGGGCTTTGAAGGAAAAAACCTTCAGGATCGCCCATATGGCGGAATTGCAGAGAACGGACCTGGAAGAACTGTTCGGTCACATCGAGGAGATTCTTGGGCTTACGGGCTAGCTTTCGAGCTGTCCGTAGATTTCGACGGTTCTTTGGGGCGAGGTTTCTTACTCTTTTCCAGCATCGACTGAATTATTTTCTTGTTGTCCAGGAGGGAGCTGACACTGCGACCGGAGTGCAGCCGGTGGATCACCCTGGCAAAGAGATAGCTGATATCCGTCGACAGGTACCACTCCCGGCCGAGTAGATTCTGATCGTGGTACACGGCATTGGTGCCGATGAAGCGGAAGAACAAGCCCTCGTGGTAAGCCTCATCGAAGGCTTCGATCGCCCCCCCGCTGAACAGGGGAAGGCTGGCTGCGCAGATGATGCGCTCGGCTCCCATACTTTTGAGCGTGGACATAGCCCTGAGCATGGTGCCCCCGGTTCCGAGCATGTCATCCGCCATGAACACGGTTTTCCCCTCTACTGAGCCGAGCAGGCGGACATTGGTAATGTTGTTGTGCTTGGCATCTTTGGATGCATAGGAGTAGTCCCGCTCCTTGTACAGCATGCCGAGAGATTTGCTGAGAGTATTGGCGTAGAACTTATTACGGACGATGGAGCCCGTGTCGGGGGAGATGATCACGAGATCAGGGCTCTGCAGATCCACGATGGTCGACAGGGCTCTAAGAATCTGATAGGAACCGTGCAGATCTTCCAACCGCAGGCGATTGAAACTGTTTTCGATTTCTTTCGAGTGAATGTCGAGGGTGATGATCCGTTCCACTCCGGCGAACTCCAAGAACTGCCCCAATCGGGCCGCTGTCAGCGCCTCCCGTCCCTGCTTTTTATGCTGCCGGGCGTACGGGTAGGTGGGCAGCACCGCGGTGACCCGTTTGGCTCCCGCTTGCAGAGCCGCGTCGATGGTCACCAGCAGGCAGAAGAAGTGGTCGTTCACCGACAGCTCGAAGGTCTCCTCATCCCCTCTGTTCAATGGAAGCGGGTAGTGATTCTCCACGTCCTGAACGAGATATATGTCCATGTTGCGGATGGAAGTCAGGATTTCCGCTTTGTACTCCCCGTTGGCAAAGCGGGTGAAGTGAGCAGGAACGCGGAAGCTGGGGGGACGGAACTGGTCGACGGGCAGGGTTAGGTCGACCGTAGTCGGTCTCAGGTCCATGGTCAGGTTGATCCGCCGGATAATTTCCTCTCGAGTGATCCCGTATTTCTGAGCTAAATAGCTGACTTTGCGGCGAAATTTCCGCTGGGATACCTCCTCCAAATCGGCTGTCAATTTGGCGGTAAATTCTGCCGCGCCGGGGCAGGCCAGAATCCCGATCTGTTCAGGAATTGCAGAGATCATAGGAGTCCATCAAGAGAAATACTTCACCGTCCTGGAAAGCCCCTCGTGAAGATCGACAGAGGGGCTCCATGCCAGGATTCTCTTCGCTTTTCCGATGTCTAGACAGCTGCGGCGAAGATCCCCGGGTCTGGCATCTCCCCGCTTGGGCTCGGGTGGGTTCTTGAACAAGGAGCTGATTTCTCTGTACAGCGCCCCGGTCGTGGTGGTGACGCCTGTACCGATATTGATCAGCTGCCCGACCCCCTTGTCCGCGGCTTGAAGATTTGCCCTGGCAACGTCTTCCACATATACGTAGTCCCGCAACATCCCGTCCGGCTCTTCGGGGTAGGAAAATACCGTAGGAGTCTCTCCCCCCAAAAGGGAGTTGATAAAGATCGACACGACTCCCGCCTCGCCGAGAGGATTCTGGCGGGGACCATATACGTTGGAGTAGCGTAACACTGTGTATTTCAGACCGTGCTGCTCTGCGTAGAAACGCAGGTACTGTTCGCCCAGGTGTTTATGGATCCCGTAAGGAGAGATGGGTTGAGACGGATGGTCTTCCGGAGTGGGCATGATTTCGGTGTCTCCGTAGATTGCACCGCCTGAGGAAATGAAAATGAATTTTTTTATGGAGTGCCGCACTGAAGTCCCGAGGAGGTTGAGCAATCCCAGGGCGTTGATCTTGGCGTCCTGGATCGGATCTCGGGTGGAGACTGTGACGCTGATCTGAGCGGCGTGGTGATTCACGATTTCAGGTTTTTCCAGTTCGAATACCTTATCCAGCTCCTGAGCGCCGATGTCCAGGAGATAGAATTTCGCCTTTTTCGGCATATTCTTCGTACTGCCTGTGCTGAGATTGTCAACAATGATCACCTCGTGACCCGCGTTGACATAGGCATCCGCTACGTGGGAGCCGATGAATCCCGCCCCCCCTGTAATGAGGACTTTCATATACACTCAAGACAATAACATCCCCTTTCCCGCTGGTCAACACCTTGGGCGCCAGCCACGCTGTCAGGCG
>CAZBXU010000122.1:4479-11316 GCA_964495755.1 uncultured Spirochaetaceae bacterium
AGCTGAAGCGTATGCGAGGCGCTTAGGTCAGGCGAGCAACGCGAGCGTGGCACCTTGGGCGCTAGCCGCTTTGACCTTGACCGGGGAGGATCGGTTTGCGCACAATGGCGCTTAGTGTCAGATAAGGAAACGATAGAGAATCTTCGCCGTAACCTCGGAGCGGTAGAGCATAGGGCCAGCTACCCGTTCCTCCGATCGGCGGTTATCGTCCCGCTTCTTTCCCGGAAGCGGGGAGGGCTCCAGATCGTTCTTGAGCTGCGGGCGAACCTTCTGCGGCGCAGCCCCGGTGAGGTCGGATTTCCCGGCGGACGGATCGAGCCCGGCGAGAGTCCGTGGGAAGCGGCACTGCGCGAGTTGGAGGAGGAGCTTGGGGTTGCGGGCGCTAAGGTTGAGCTTCTCGGCAGACTCCCGGAGCAGCAGCGTCGCAGGGAAGAGCTGATCGTTCCATTTGTTTGTCTACTGGCCGAGAATGTAGAGATGAAGCCCGACGGCATCGAGGTGGCGGAAGTGTTTACTCTTCCTCTGGACTATGTGTTGCGCACGGGGTTTCAGGAAGCTCGAATCATCGAAGAGTACTCTTTGTCGGACGATTTCCCGAGACAGTACCTGCCGGGCGGCAGCTGGAGAAGGAGTCTGACTAGACCCGTGCATTACCTGGTCTACGAGAAGTACCTGATCTGGGGTTTGTCGGCCAATATCTTGCTGCAGATCCTCGAGCTGATTTGATAGAGCGGCTATTTTTACTGTAACTGAACATGCTGTCTGCCGAATATACTACCGTAGGGGGAAAGTAAAAGAGTTTTGAAGCGACTTCAGCTGGTTTTGCTTCTATCAATAGCTCTCATCGGGGCTGCGTGGGGGGAGGTCCGTTTCGCCGGTCCTGATCTCTCGGACAACAATCGAGTGGTATTCAAGGTTCGATCCGACAGCCCGAACTGCGGTGCCTACGACACCCTTCTCACGATGGATCTGGAGACGCGTACCCTGACCCAGTTGACCCATTTCCCCGAACGACTCCTCTATATGGCGGGAAAGAAAGTGCTGCAGCTGCAAAATCGCTTCGGCGTGTTTCATAGCGATTCGACTTTAAGCAACTTCCAACCATATCCATTATTTCCCTCGTTGATTACGGACAGTCGGATACTCCAGGGAGCCCTGAGTCCTGTGAAGCTCTCCCCCAACGGCCGCTACCTGCTGTATCTGGAGGGAAGCTCCCCGGCTTTCGGAGATTTGTTTTTTATTGACCTCGACAAGGGCAGCAAACTGCTCGTTTCCAAGAAAATCGAGATCGACTTGGACTCTGCGCCGACCGTCTGGGCCCCTGATTCCAGCTTTTTCGTCTACAGCAAGAACGGGATTATTTACTACATGTCGGTCCGCCAGCTGGCCGAAAAGCGGGGGGTTGAGGAATCCTACAGGCAGATCGGCCCGGGCCAGATCGGAGCCATGAGCCCCGGCGGAGAAACATCCCTCTACTACCTCTCAGAGTCCCTCGTATACCAATTGGACTCAAGAGAGCTGTTTACCCGCGCGCTCTATAGAGGATACCTCGATATAGGTCGCCTGGTTGGAAAGATTCCATTCCCTTTTGACGCCAACTTCGATCACTATTGGATCTCTCCTGCAGGATCACACATACTGCTGAACAAGGGGGAGAGCAACCTGTTCCTCTACACCCTGTCTACAGAAGATTTTTCTTCCACGGGAAACATCCAATCTCTCCCCTATCTGTACCTGCCCCGCAACACCCGGATTCAAAAAGTACTGTGGAATGATACCGGAGTGCTGACCATCCTGACCGCGGGATCTGAGAACGGCCGGGCCAACACTCAAGCGTTCCGTTTCGAGGTCGCCGAGATGGCCGCCAACCCCGCTTTCCAGCGGCTCGATGTAGACGGAGCGCGGGATATTATTCTTTCTCCCGATGAGAGTCAAGCCGCGGTTGTTCTACAGGATCTGGTCGTGTTGTATGACTATCTCTCTTGGACCAAAGTGTCGGAGTACTCTCACCCCGAAGCCCTGCAAGTGGCTTGGATATCGGATGAGGAGTTGGTCATCGCCGGCCGCAAGGTGATCGAGTTGTATACCCTCGATGGCGGCCGGAAGCGGTTGCTTGGGATTTCTCAACCCGACGGCTACAGTCTTTCCGCCGATGGAGAGGCTGTGCTGGCCACCGTGGGGGAGAAAACTTTCCAATCCACTGGGGTTGGTTGGATCGAGTCGGAAGGAGCGGTCCTGCGCAACAAGCAGATCACCTCGGACTCCTACCGGGTGTATTTAGAAGAAACCCCGGACAGACTGTTCAAGAACATGCTCATGATCCGGGATTTGGAGGGACTGATCACGACCACGCTGTTGGAGCAGAAACCGGGCGAGTTGGAACCGTTTCCCGAAGAGGATGATCCTCTCGATTTTGTGACCTTCGATCACGGCTCGCGGATCCGCAGACGGGAGATCTCCCTGGTGTTCAACGTAGTCGATTCAGTGGAGGGGCTTCCCACCATCCTCTCCGCACTTGCAGACTACGGCCTGCGCTGTACCTTCTTCGTCAGCGGCGAGGCCATCCGCAACTACCCGGATGCGGTTTGGGAAATCTCTCGATCCGGCCATGAGATCGGGAGCCTTTTCTCCACCTATTTCGACATGACCGACGCGCACTTCCGTCTGGACACGGAGTTCATAAAGCGCGGATTGGCTCAAAACGAGGATAAGTACTTCGCGGCCACGGGTAGGGAGTTGTCCCTGCTGTGGCATGCCCCGTATTACTTTGTGAGCTCCGACATCGTTCAGGCTTCCCGGGAGATGAACTACGTCTACGTGGGTAGGGATGTGGATCCGTTGGATTGGGTGACCTGGGAAATGAGCCTGACGACCTGGGATATCTACTTCCCGGCGAGCAAACTGGTTGAAAGAGTGGTTATGCAAAAGAAACCCGGTTCGATCGTACCAGTCCTTGTCGGCAGGCCGGACGGTAAAAGGGACGATTACTTCTTCCACAAACTGGATCTACTCATCGACGCATTGATCAAGAAGGGCTACGATATCGTACCCGTTTCTGTGTTGATTGAGCACGCGGAATGAATTAGGATTTATGTCGGCTCGTCCGATGATAGAGAAGAAAGGGTAAAGGTGCATTGAACACAATGAATCCTCTACGGAGCTACAAAGAAACGCAGATCAAGACCGCTACACCGGGTAAGCTGATTCTGATGCTCTACGACGGTGCAATCAGGCATTTGAATCAAGCCCTCGAGGATCTGGACAAGGAACATCGGCAATACGATAGCATCAGTAACTCTCTGATCAAGACTCAGGATATCATTTCCGAGCTGATGATATCCCTTGATTTTGACCGAGGCGGGGAGATCGCAAAAAACCTGTTCAGTCTGTACGTGTTCATGAACCGACGCCTGCTGGACGGCAACATCAGCAAGGACAAGGCACCTCTAGACGAAGTGAAAACGCTTCTTAGCGAACTGAGGGGCGCCTGGGCCGAGGTTGCCGACAAAGCAGGTGTGTCTACCGGATCCACTCAGGGCGGGGGAGTCAATATCGCCGGCTAAGGAGGTGGTAACAGTCACCATCTCCGCTGAACACTCGCTCATGAACGCACCTCTATATCTCATCGACGGCTACAGTCTCATCTACCGCGCCTATTTCGCCTTATTCCGACGACCGCTCATCAATTCCCAAGGACAGAACACATCGGCGGTACTCGGTTTCTTCAGCTCTCTGTTCAAACTAATCAGACTGCAAAATCCTTCCTATCTCGCCGTGGTGATGGATTCGGTTACTCCCACCTTCAGGCATGAGAAGTATCCCGAATACAAGGCGAATCGGGAGAAAGCGCCGCAGGACCTCCATGACCAGGTGCCTGTAATTGAGGAGATTCTCGCCGCTCTGGGCGTCTCCTGTCTACGTCGGGACGGCTTCGAGGCGGATGACCTGATGGCCACCCTTGCCGAGAAGTGCCGCCAGGAGGGGCGGGAGTGCTATCTCCTTTCGGGAGACAAGGACCTCCTGCAGCTGGTTGGCGGCGGCGTGTACGTGATCCAACCTTCCAAGGGTGAAGAAGATTTCTCCGTACTCGATCGAGAAGCGGTGTTCGCATCCCGGAGCATCTATCCTGAGCAGGTAATCGACTACCTGGCCCTGGCCGGAGATCAGTCCGACAACGTCCCCGGTGTAGCCGGTGTAGGGGACAAGACCGCGGTGAAGCTGCTCTCCGAGTATTCCGACATGGACACTGTGTACAAGGATCTGGCCGGTGTGAAACCCGCCGGTGTGAAGAAAAAACTCGAGGAGGGAAGGAGCAGCGCATTCTTGAGCAGGGAGCTGGTCACCCTCCGTACAGACGTTCCTCTGGATGCCAGCCTTGAGGATTTGCGACTCCTGAATCTGAACCGGGAAGCCGCCATTCCCCTGTTTGCCAGACAGGGTATGAACCGTATTGTCGAGGAGCTCGGAGGCAGGGTCGAGGAACAGCTTGCCGTGGCTCAGCTCACACCGGGAGAGTACGAAACCGTCCGCACCCCGGAAGCTCTTCAAGCCTGGATCGAGGAGGTACGGAAAGCCGGAACATTCGCTTTCGACACGGAGACGGACAGTCTGGATTCCCTCCAGGCACATCCGGTGGGTTTTTCCCTGGCCACGGCCAAGGGCAAAGCCTGCTACATCCCCGTACAGGCAGCAGGTGTTGAGGTTCTGGATCTCGAGAAAGTGCTTACCCAGCTGCGCAGGATACTCGAGGATCCTTCCCTGACTCTAATCGGACAGAACATCAAATACGACTACAAGGTCATGGCTTGCCAGGGACTGGTGCCCCGCTGCCGTTTCTTTGACACCATGGTGGCCGCCTGGCTGCTCGATTCGGAGCGCTCCTCCTACAGTCTGGACAACCTTGCCCTTCAGCTGTTGAACTACAGGACCATTCATTACACCGATGTAGTGGGAAAGGACAAGGACAGGACGTTGGCCGATGTCGAGCTATGCAGGGTAACGGACTACTCGGGAGAAGATGCGGATATCACCTTTCAGCTCTTCCAGCTCTTCCAGCCACAGCTGGAGGCCGAGGGACTTGCCTCCATTTTCTCTGACCTGGAGATGCCTCTGGTGGGGATCCTTGCGGACATGGAGATAGCCGGCATCCGGCTCGATGCATCGGAGCTCCGCTCCTCCAGCGCCGAGCTGGAGGTTGAACTGGGAAAACTGGAAGCGGAGATCTTCTCTCTCTGCGGCCACAGCTTCAACGTTCGTTCTACAAAAGAGCTGCAGGCGGTACTTTTTGAAGAGCTCGGACTTCCCCCCATCAAGAAGACCAAGACCGGCCAATCAACGGACAACTACGTGCTGATGGAGCTTACCCGAACGGGGAGCAAGGTCCCGGAGCTGGTGTTGAATCACCGGCTGCTCTCCAAGCTCAAATCAACCTACGTGGATGCTCTGCCCGGGCTGGTCAACCCCGACAGTGGACGCCTTCACACCCACTACATCCAGACCGGGGCCGCCACCGGCCGGCTGGCCAGCAAGGATCCCAACCTCCAGAACATCCCGGTCCGTGAAGAGTTGGGGCGGCAAATCCGTAAAGCCTTCGTTCCGGAGCCGGGATATCAGTTCTTGAGTGCCGACTACTCCCAGATCGAGCTGGCCGTGCTGGCCCATCTTTCAGGAGATCCGATGCTCAAGGAAGCTTTCCATCAGGACAAGGACATCCACAGGCAGACTGCGGCCATCCTGTTCGGAGTTCCCGAGCCGCAGGTGACCGCGGAGCAGCGGCGTATCGGGAAAACCATCAACTTCGGGGTGATCTACGGCATGTCCGCATTCCGGCTCGCCCGGGACCTGCGCATCCCCCGTCGGGATGCCGATGAGTTCATCCAGCGCTATTTTGAACGCTACGCCGGCGTAGACAGGTTCATTAAACAAACGGTCCGGGAAGCCGAGCGGCGGGGATTCGTCCAGACGATCATGGGCCGGCGCCGCCCGATCAGCCGCATCAACAGCCGTAATCGTACCGAGAAGATGGCCGCCGAGAGGGTGGCTATGAACTCTCCGATTCAGGGAAGCGCCGCGGATATCGTGAAGCAGGCAATGATTGACGTGACCCGAGCCCTCGGGGAGAAGAAAATGAAGTCCCGGTTGCTGCTGCAGGTACACGACGAGCTGATCTTCGAAGTGCCCGAAGCGGAGCTCAGTCAGGCTCAAGATCTGGTCAAACAGAGGATGGAACAGGCGGTGAAGCTCTCCGTACCGCTGCGGGTCAGCCTTGAGGTCGGAGCGACCTGGGGGGACATCCATTAGCGCTTCCTTTGTGCTTGGCCTAACTGGTAGGTACTGTTCCGGGAAAAATGCCCTGGTTTCCTTCCTGCAAACTTTGGGTTTCACTGAAATCGATGTTGACAAGGTTGGTCACCAGCTTCTCGGCGAACAGAGAGTCAAAGTAAAGCTCCGGCAGCACTTCGGTGGCGAGATCTTCACCGGGGAAGGATTCATCGATCGCCGAGCTCTCGGCCAGAGAGTATTTCGGAATGTCCGGGAGCTGCGTGTGTTGGAGTCGATCATCCATCCGCCGATGGTGAGACAGGTCGAGCTCACGCTGGAGAAGCTGAGCGGTAATGTTGTCATCAATGCCGCCGTCATGTTTCGCATGGGGCTGGAGCGGGTCTGTCATGCGGTTGTCTGTGTCCGCGCCCCTCTGTTGCAGCGGGTCTGCCGTGCCCGTCGGCGGGATGGGTCGAAGCTGATTCGAATATTGCGACGTATGAGAGCGCAGCGGGGAATCTGTTCTAAATTGAATGCAAATGGCGTCGATATTTACTATGTAGACAACGATCGGGG
>CAZBXU010000123.1:0-3667 GCA_964495755.1 uncultured Spirochaetaceae bacterium
TTCGAGACCGAAGTGGTGATTGGGGAAGATCTTTCAGTACGCTACCTTCGCCGCAGGTTCGACGCCATCGTTCTGGCCCTGGGCGCTGGCAAGCCCCGCGATCTGCCCGTATCGGGCCGGGGGTATGAAGGCATTCACTTCGCCATGGAGTACCTGACCCAGTCAAACAAGGTGGTGGCCGGGGATCTGGAGAAGGAAGAGGTGATCTCGGCCTTCAACAAGCGGGTCCTGGTGATCGGCGGAGGCGACACCGGTGCCGACTGCGTCGGGACCGCCATCCGCCGGCAGGCCCGCTCCGTCACCCAGGTGGAGATCCTGCCCAAACCCCGGGAGTGGAAAGAACCCTGGAATCCGGAGTGGCCCTTCTGGCCCAACATCCTGCGTTCCAGTACCTCCCACGCCGAAGGCTGCCGGCGCCTCTGGTCGATCAACACGGTCCAATTCACCGGGGGCTACGATCCCTGGGTGCAGAAGGCCTATCTCAACGAGGTGGAATGGCAGCCCCAGGAGCAAGGTTCATCCGGCGTCGCGCCCCGTTTACGCCCCGTGGAAGTGCCGGGAAGCGAGTTCGAGCTGGAGGTCGATCTGGTGCTGCTGGCCCTGGGATTCGTTCACGTGGATCACAGACCGCTGGTGGAGGACCTGAACATCGCTTTGGATGAGCGGGGCAACATCGCAGTGGATGAGCAGTATCAGACATCTGCGGAGGGCATCTTCGCGGCCGGCGACTGCCACAGCGGAGCCTCCCTTGTGGTCCGAGCCATCGACCATGGACGGCGGGCCGCCTCCGCGGTGGATGCCTACCTGCAGGGGAATTAAAGGGATTATTCTCTTTATAAATTGAGTTCGAGATGAGATAAACAGCGCACAGCATTCACAATTTTCGAAGCAAAATTCACAGCGTACAGTTCTGAATTCTCTGAAATATGGGAAACTAACTCTTCGATGTCGTCCAAGGCTCTTCGCGACCATTTGACCTTCATCTCAGCCATCGGGCGAGTCGTTTTTTCACTTCCTCATGGGGTACAACCCTGCTTCTACTTTTTGCAGAAAATAGAGCCTTTCCATGCGGTTCTCATGTTATAAATATATTTTCAGTCCAGGGGCAGGTCCCGCCGGTACTCCACCAGATCGTGGATCCCGGCTTCCTTCTTTCCGGCCTCGCTCATGCGTTCGATCAGGACCGCGTCGGAAAAAACCGCCTCATGCAGCTCCTCCAGGCTACGACAGCCTAAAGACTGCAGACATTTGCGGATCCCCGTCTTGATCTGGGGCACCCACTGGGAAACCGGACCTTTGGAGCGCACCGCTCCCACCACCCCTTCCGCTACATAGTCATCGAAGGTCTGGACATCGTAGCGGGCCGAGCTTCCGCGGAGAGCCGCCTCCAGGGATCCCATACCCTTGTAGCCCTTGAGCTTGCGGCCCTGGCGGTCGTAGATGACCGCGCTGGGCGCTTCGTCGGTTCCGGCCAGCATCGAGCCGAGCATCACGGCATCGGCGAACAGCAGCCCCTTGCCGATCGCGCTGAAGGTGCCGTAGCCGCCGTCGGAGATGACCGGGACGCCGGGCTCGATACCCTTGTTTCGGCAGTACTCCCGAACCGCCCGGGCGCAGGAATAGGTGGCGGTGATCTGCGAGCGGGTCCCCAGGCTGACCTGGGAGGTGGAGCAGATCGATCCAACCCCTTTGCCCACACGAATGGCGTCGGCGCCCCATTCGATCCCCCTGATCGCCCCACCGGCGGTGGCTACATTCCCATATATGACGTCGATATCCGGATATTCTGCCTTCAGATACTCGAGCACCGCCTGTTCGTGGGTCGAGTTGCCGTGGGAGCTGTCGATGCAGAGAAAATCGACGCCCGCCGCTACCAGCTCCGCGGCCCTTTCCCTGCTTTCTTCCGGGTTGGTTGTCACCGCCGCACCAACAACCAGACTCTTGTGCCGATCCTTGATGCTGTCGGGGAAGGCCTCATTTTTCTCGATGTCCGTGCGGGTTACCAGGGCTTCGAGCTGCCCGGATCCGTTGACGATCAGGAGCACTCCCGCGTGACTCTCCAGAAGCAGGTCATTGGCTCTGGAAAGCCTGGCCGTGTCTTCCGCCGGCAGCTCATCTACCCGCACGATCTGGTGCTTCAGCCGTTCCAGAGGAACCATGCGTTCGGCGATCTTCATCTGGGCGTGTTTTCGTCCCGAATAATCGTTCTTCGTGAGCAGTCCTACCAGCCTCCCGCCGTCGGTGATGGGCAGGGTCGAGATTCCGGTATCGTTGCGGATCTCCACGGCCTTCGCGATCGTGGCATCGGGACCTAGGGTGATGGGATCTTTGACGAAACCGTTCTCAAACCGTTTGACCTTGCGCACCTGCCCGGCCTGCTCCTCTACGGTCATGTTGGAGTGAATGACCGCCGGAAAACCCTGGAGGGCAACGGCGATGGCCAGCTCGTACTCGCTGATATCTTCCATGGGGGAGGACACCAGAGGTGTGTTGATGCGGATGTTGCGGGTGATCCGCGAACTTAGGTCCACTTCCTGAGCACCGAAATCGATGGTTCGGGGTTGAAGCACACACAGGTCATCGAAGGTGAGGCTCTCGCCCCGAAAGCGCTCGAAGAATTCTCTTGCCGGGAGGCCGAAAGGATCGTTATTCATGTTATCAGCTACTTTACTCAAGGTATCTGAAGGTTTCAAGCTCATCTTCCGTTCATTATCAAAAGACTATATATGAGCTTGACAGTAGTCATCTTTCGTATACACTTTCTGCTGCGGCAAAGAAGGGCCGGGAATCGAAGATGAGAATCAAAATATGGGGCTGTCGCGGCTCGATACCCAGTCCCGGTTGCGACACCAACAAATACGGGGGAAACACGACCTGTGTCGAGGTACGTCTGAAAGACGGCTCGCTCATCGTCATAGACGCCGGAACCGGGATTCGCTGCCTCGGGAACACCCTGCTCAAAGCCCGAGGACCGAAGAAGGTGCATCTGCTGCTCACCCACGCTCACTGGGACCATCTGCAGGGTTTTCCCTTCTTCGTTCCCGCCTACATGGAGGAGTATTCGATCATAGTCCGGGGCGGTCGGCCGGCAAAACAATCTCTGGAGGCTTTCCTTGCCCACCAGATGGATCCCCCCTACTTCCCCGTCCCTTTTCGGGATCTCAAGGCGTCCTTCGATTTCCGACAGGAAAACGGCCAATCCCTCTCGATCGGCAAGGTTGAAATCATTCCGATCCCTCTAAAGCATCCCAACGGCGGGTATGGCTATAAATTTATAGAGGGCAACAAAACTTTCGTATTTCTCACCGACAATGAGATCGGCTTCGATCATCCCGGCGGCCTGCCCGATGCCGAGTACGCCGAGATATGCCGGAATGCGGACCTGCTGATCCACGACGGACAGTACACGGAACAGGAGTACGAGATATCCCGGGGCTGGGGACACTCCACCTTTCGCTCGGTCACC
The DNA here is from genome assembly GCA_964495755.1 of uncultured Spirochaetaceae bacterium. Lineage (GTDB taxonomy): Bacteria > Spirochaetota > Spirochaetia > SZUA-6 > DRHE01 > JAFGQJ01. The sequence goes on from CAZBXU010000123.1 coordinate 3,467, forward strand.
GATCTCAGTATCTCCGCCGACGTCAAGCGTTTGGGTATTTTCCACCACGACCCACGGCACCTCGACCAAGACTTAGATCGCTACATCGAGGAGTGCAGACAGCAAATCAGCGAGGAAAAAAGCCGGGTAGAGTGCTTCGGGACCAAGGAAGGTATGGAAATCATCCTCTAATTTTCATACTATGTGAATATGGTAAAAAGA
>CAZBXU010000123.1:3677-6876 GCA_964495755.1 uncultured Spirochaetaceae bacterium
CCGAGCTCTGGGACTCAAGCACGGTTAAATCGGAGACCCTGTACCAGGCTAGTTTCTCGACCCTGACCGTCTGGCTGAAGCGCAGCGGGGAGGACTGGTATCTCGCTTCGCAGAGGCCGGACAAGGAAACGGATCCGGCCCCCCTCAGCGAGGTCAAAGGGAGCAAGCCACGGCAAGACCTGAACTTCAGCCGCTGGGTGGTGGGCCAAGATGTTTCCACCGTCCAATTTGTGCCGGCTATGCCGGATCGTTCGATCGTGGTCCGCCCGGCGGTTCCTTTGAAAGTGCCGGCGGGCAAAGACGCCCTATTCTTTATGAGCATACCGGTCTGGGTACGGGTGATGGCCCAACCGCCCAACGGGATCATACTCTGCGAGCTGCCATCGTTGATCCTGTCCAACACCTGGTTCGGTGAGCCGACATCGGGAGAGCTCTGCTATGCCCTGCGTACCCGGGCGATGAGAAGCCTGGAGGAGATCGAAAAACGTCCCGACACGACGATCTGTCCCGTGTCGATTCGGAATCGCGCTCCCAAGGAGCTCAACTTCGAAAGGCTGTGCGTGCGGGTGGAGTATCTGCATGTATACAGAGGTCGGCAACGGTTGTGGACCAACGAGCTCGAGGTGCGTTATCAAGGAGACGAACACTCCAGCCAGGTGACCATCGGCAAAGGAGCACCCAAGTTCGCTGAAGATCTGGAAAAGGTGTGTGAAGCCCGGGAACCGGTGGAGAAGGCCCTCCTGAAACAGAGCTTCTCCTTTCTGCGCTCCCTGACGGGTTTCTGAGTTGAACATGTTTGAAAGTATCTGGGCCGAGATTGCCGGCTTTTTCACGCCGGAACGCTTCCAGACCCTGGTCGTGATCCTCATTGTTATCGTTGCTGGGATTGTGATTATCAAGATCCTGAACACCTTGACCAGCAGGGTGACCCGGCGATACCTCTCCCCGCAGTACAAGATGCTGATCCGCAAAGGAATCAGGTACGCAGGGGCTGTCATCCTCCTGTTCATCGTTCTGCACTTGCTGGGAGTGAAGATAACAGCCCTTTTGGGTGCGGCGGGCATCGTGGGAATCGCCGTCGGCTTCGCCTCCCAGACCAGCATGTCCAACCTGATCAGCGGCCTGTTCATGATATCCGAGAAGCCCTTCGAGATCGGAGATGTGATCAAGATGGAAACAACTGTCGGAATCGTGTTGTCCATCGACCTTCTGTCGGTCAAGATCAGAACCTTCGACAATCAGTACATCCGGATCCCCAACGAGAAACTGCTGGGAAGCGAGCTTACCACCATCACCCGATTTCCCATCCGCAGGATGGACATCAACCTGGGTGTGGCCTACAAAACTGACATCAATCATCTGAAATCGGTGCTTCAGGAGATCGCCGCCGCCAATCCCTTCTGCCTCGATGAGCCGGAGCCGCTGATCGTGTTTACGAAATTCGGGGATTCTGCTCTGGAGTTTCTCTTCGGCGTCTGGTTCTACAAGACAGATTTCCTCAATCTGAAGAACTCGATCATGCAGGAGATCAAGGAACGCTTTGACCGCGAGGGCATCGAGATCCCCTTCCCCCATCTGAGTCTCTACTCCGGCTCGGTGACCGATCCGATGCCGATCCGCATCGTCAAGAAACCGCGTTCGACTCCGTGAGCTCCCTGTGGATCCACTCGGCCAGAGCCTCGACGATCCGGTCGACGATTTCATCCGGCACGCCATCGGGATAGCAGGATTTTCTTCGCAGATCCGGGGATTCGTTCACATAATCCACCACGATCAGGCGCTCCTGAGAATCAAGAACGATCTCCGCGGAGAAAAGCTGCAGAGAGCTGATCCGGGCGATCCTATGAGCGATGTCGACGATCTGCTTCAAAACGAGTTCCCCCACCTCCCCCTCCAACAGGATCTCATAGACGTGGGTACGGTCATTCCACCAGCAGCAGTACACATCTCCGGTACCGTAGAAAACCCGAAACCAGAAACGTCTCTCCCCTCTGATCTTGGGTAGTACCTGTTCCTGCACCAGATACTTGTCTGATTGATACTCTTGGCGAATGCGCAAAACGTCTTCCAGGCCGCGTCTATCCTGCCAGACCCCTATGCCCCCGCCCGTGGTGTTGGCCGGTTTGATCACAAACGGCACGCCCAAGGTCTTGAGAAGCTGCTCGTCGATCTCGATCTCCTTTCGCTCTGAATGCGGCTGGAGAATCAGGGTGTTGGGTACGGGAATACCGGCAGACTGGAACTCGGCGTGCATGACAGCTTTGTCGGAGGCCCGCAGCAGGGTGTAGGGATCCTCGAAGCAGGGCACCCCCGAGCTGTGGAGTGCGTGGTAGACGTCAAAAAACTCCGCCGAGGTATTGGATGCCCTGTCGAATAGATAGCGGAATCCAAGGGTCCCCCGGTAAAGGCGACTCAGGGTTTCTTCCAGGTTTTCAGGCCATATCAGGTAGGAGGTATAGCCCCGAAGCTGAAGACGGCTTTCCAGCTGGAAGAGCAGATCCCGATCGTGCTCCCAATCACTGATCAGGCAAATATCGTAGACCTGCATGTCCTTTGCGCGATTTCACAACCACTTCTTGCGTCTAAAGAAGATCACCATCCCGATTATTACCAGGACCATCACGCCCCAAACGGCGGGATAGCCCCACCGCCAGGTGAGCTCCGGCATGTGTTGAAAGTTCATCCCATACACGCCTGCGATAAAGGTCAACGGTATGAATATCGTAGCGATGATGGTGAGAACCTTCATGACGTTGTTCATGCGGTTGCTGATGCTGCTCATGTATACATCCAGCAATCCCGAGACGATCTCCTGGAAGGACTCGAGAATTTCGATGATCTGGATGGTGTGATCGTAGACATCCCGGAGGAAGCGGCGGGTATCCGGACGGATCAGAGGCAGCTGTTCCCGTTCCAGCCGGGCCAGCATCTCCCGCAGCGGCCAGAGAGATCGCCGTAGAAACACCAGGTCGCTCTTCAAGGAATGAATGCTCTGCATCACCTGTGGCTTGGGATCGTTTACCGCCTGGTCCTCCAGGGGCAGAATCCTGTTTTCAAGGTTCTCCATAATCAGGAAGTAATGATCTACGATCGCATCGATCAAGCAGTAGGCCAGGTAGTCGCTACCCCGTTGTCGGATGATCCCCTTTCCGTTGCGCAGACGCTCTCGAACCGGAGAGAACACATCCCCCTCCCGCTC
>CAZBXU010000123.1:6976-10231 GCA_964495755.1 uncultured Spirochaetaceae bacterium
TTGATCCAGACCACGCCGGGGGATTTTTTGCACTCCTTGCACTCCTCGACGCTGCTGAGCTGCCTCTCTTCAATGTGTGCGTCATCGTACTCAAAGACCGTGATCTTGGTCGATTCTGTTCGTCGTTCCCCTATGTGGACGGGAGTACCCGGGGCCAGCCCTGTTTTGTGAATTTTTCTGGTAAGAATACGTCGCACGGATCCGCTCCTTTTGCGCGGGGAAAGCTGGCGCCCAGAGGATGTGGACCTAGCGTTTAGCCTTTCTTCTCCAACGCCCGATGCTGCCCGCAACCCAACCGACGATGAAGCCTGCGGCGAGTATGATGAGAAGGATCACCGCCCGGGATGTGGTGATGGTCCAGGCCAGAAAGGTGACATCCACATTTTCCATGTTCTGGAAAATGAAGATCAGCGCCAGAATCCCGAAGGCGATACCTATAATAAATCTGATCACGTTTGTCCTCCTATATAGCAATTATAGCGGAATCCCTCCACAATCGGTAGCACCTGCGCCTCAAACTTGTTCACTCTGTTTTTTTATGGCGTGAACGGAAATACTTCCGTACCAGATTGGGAACTCGGGATGTCTGTTTCACCCAATCCTCAGCACGCTTCGGAATTTTTGTGACGATCTGCTCCTTACCGAGGATACAGATGATATTGGACAGTTCATTCTTTCTGTTGAAAACCGGGTACAGGGTGGGAGAATCTTTCAGATCACTCAACATGAGCTCCGTGTGCTGCTTCTCCAATTTGGATATGACGGATTGAAAATCCAGCTCCGGTAGAACTTCCGTTATATTCTTTCCCACCGCCGCCCCTGGCTCGATTTTGAGTTTTTCCAGGTAGCGCGCGCTGACGCTCGAAATTTTTCCGGTGATGTCAGTGATCAGCAGAGCCAGACGGGTGTTGTTCAGAAGAAACGCATTGATCGCTGCCAGCGCGCTGATGCGCAGGGTCTTCATCTCGTTCAGCTCGGTAAGCCGCTGGTTGAGCTGTCGAATCTTGTCCCCCAGAGGACCGATCCTCCTCAGACTCTCCTCGAAGGAGAAATTGCCGTAGCGGGTCATCTCGGTAATCTTGTCTAATTCTCTGGAGATATTTCGGCTGCGCAGAAGGATCAGTCCGAAGAGGAGCAGAATCCCTACGGAAAACACGATTGAGAGAAACAGGACCGTTTCCGAGCGGATCTTGAGCTCCTCCTGGGAGAGGGAAGCGCTGCCTGCTATCATCAGGTAATCCCGGATGCCAAAAAACAGGACCGCGCCGCAACACAGCAACAGCAATAAAAAGATGAGGGTGCGCCGAATCTGAACCACCAGGCAGCCTTCCTACTTCACTTCTCGAAAAGCATCCAGATCGGAGTTCCTTCCCACCACGATGAGGATGTCATCGCTGAGCAGCACGTCATCCTTTAAGGGTAGAATTACCCGTTCCTCTTTAACTGGATTGCCCTCCTCGTCCACCGTGGTTTTAAACCGCTCGATGGCGATGACATTCACCAGGTATTCCCGCCGCAGGTTCAATCGTTCCAAGGATTTTCCGACCATGGTCTCGGGTACGTACAGCTCAACGATACTGTAGTCTTGGGTAACCGGGATGGTCTCCAGGACCTCCGCCATCAACAGCCGGGAGGCGACCCTACGCCCCTCCTCGATCTCCAAGTTAATCACCTCGTTCGCCCCGATCTGCCGCAGCACCCTCATATGGATATCGGTCACTGCCCGGGCAACGATGTAGGGGACTCCGATGCTCTTCAGAAGGGCCGTGGTCAGGATGCTCGCCTCCACGTCGTCCCCGACGGCCACGATGGCAACATCCACGTTTTCCAGCGGAGCACTGCGCAGGGCATCCTCGTCCGTAGAATCCAGGACCATAACCTGGGTGACCAGATCCTTGATCTTTTCAATCGGTTGGGGTCGATGGTCGAAGGCAATGACCTTGCCGCCCTTCTCTACCAAAACCCGGCATACCTCCATTCCGAAGGATCCCAGTCCGAATACGGCGAAAACCTTCTCCTCCTTAGCCATGCCCTTGCTCCTTAACCTACCAGGATTTCCCCAGTGGGATACTCGATCTGCACTTTTTTCATTCGCTGCGCCGCAGCGGCCAACAGAGTCAATGGGCCGATACGCCCGATGTACATCAAGAGGATAATAACATATTTCCCGATTATGGAAAGACTAGAGGTGATTCCGGCGGAAAGGCCTACGGTCCCGAAGGCTGAAACTGTCTCGAAACAGACATCGACAAAAGAGGCGCTTTCCGTGATCGACAGAACCAGCATACCCCCCAGAACGCTTACCAGGCCGAAGAGGAGGATCAGCAAAGCCCGCAGCACCAGATCCTTGGCCACGGAGTGATTGAACAGGGTAACCTCCCGCTTGTCTCTGAGCAGCGAGGCAACATAGGCCAAGAACAGCGCCAGGGAGTTGATCTTGACCCCGCCGGCGGTGGAACCGGACGCCCCTCCGATGAACATGAAGATCATCATCAGAAGGTAGGTCGGCTCCCGAAGCCCCGACATGGAGATGGTGTTGAAACCCGCGGTTCGAGTGGTAACGGACTGGAAAAACGCGGTCAGATACTGGGTTTTCAGGTCGAAGCCGGCGAGGGAGTATCTGTGCTCCAGCGCGTAGATCAACAGCATCCCCAACCCCAGTAGGACCACCGTACCCAGCAGAACCACCCGCGTGTTCAGACTCAATACCTTGATCGACCTGCTCTTCTTCTTGATGAGATCCGTAACCTCGCCGGCGAACCAACCTTTTAGATTCATAATCACCACGAAGCTCAAGCCTCCGCAGATGATCAGAACGATCACGGTCAGGTTGACCAGGGTGTTGGACTTGAATCCTTCCAGACTGTCGCTGAACAGGGAGAAGCCGGCGTTGCAGAAAGCAGAAACAGAGTGAAACACCGAGGTGAATACGGTTTCTATATTTGTTCCGAGCTGGTTACGAAAACCTAGGAAGAGCAGTACAGCCCCTACACACTCAATTATCAAGGTGACATTGATGATATTTTTTATGCTCTTGCCCAGATTGCCCATATCCTTCTCGCTGGTCATGTAGGAGATCAGGAACTTATCCTCTACAGTCAGGGAACGGCGCAGGATAAAGGCCATGAAGAAGGAGAGGATCATGATCCCCAGGCCACCGACCTGGATCAGGAGCAGGATGATGATCTTGCCCCAGATCGAGAAGGCCGTTGCCGTATCCACAACTATCAGACCGGTCACACAGACGGCGGAAGT
>CAZBXU010000123.1:10241-11237 GCA_964495755.1 uncultured Spirochaetaceae bacterium
TGAACAGGGAATCCGCGAAGCCGAGTCCCGAGCCGTCGGGGGTCGTGAACGGGAGCATCAGCAGAATCGTGCCGGTTACGATGACCAGGACGAAGCTGAGTATCACCGTGCGGGCCGGATGAGCGGTGAGGCTGCGGACGAAGGCGCTGAGCTTTCGGATCCGTCCGAAGACCTTCAGCAACACGAATATGTTGCGCACTATGATGATCTTCCCGGGTAGGTTGCCGTACACCGCGCCGTCGCTGGAGAAAAGCAGATATTTATTGTAAGCGAACAACGCCGCGAAGAAGACCAGGAACAGCACTTCGAAGAGATGGTTTTTCAGGAAGTGTCGCTTGTCGGTGGACCTTAGGTAATCGACGATCACCTCGGCCAGGAAGAGAAACAGGATGGTGAAATCCAAGGTATTGGTGAAGATGAAAGCGAAGCGGGTCTGGATGTCCGAATGTTCCACGATCAGGGATACGATGCTCAGGAGCAGGGTGATCAACACGAGCAGGTTGATCTTGAGGGCAGTTTTTTGCGGAGCCAGCTCAGCTTTCAGACGGGTCACGGTGACCTTACTATATCATGGGGAACATACCGGTCAAGAGAGTTGAAAACTTATTACGATGACAGTCGAAAATCTTGTTTTTGTAGCAAGATTTTCGACTGGAAGAGGACATCGCAATCTTCCTTTCAGTGGCGATCGAAGATTGCGATACGGGAAAGTCTGAATGTATTTCTGATTTAGGTCGCTTCAGTGAAAATCAGATTGTCACTCGAGGGGCCGCAAAACCTCAGCGATCGTTTCAGTCTTGAAAATAAGCCCAAGGGCCTGGTCCAGCCTGTCCAGGTCTCGGATTCCCATGATCTTTCTCTTATCCACATCGGCAACGGCACCGAACTTCTGGGCAAGCAACTTGAGCAACACCTCTTGCTTGTCCAGGAGCTTACCCTTCTCTATCAGCTGTTCCGCCAAGGTCATGTATGCCTCCCTCGCTTCCCTCGAACCGA
>CAZBXU010000124.1:0-1267 GCA_964495755.1 uncultured Spirochaetaceae bacterium
TTCCCGTGATACTGCTGGCCTTGGTCTTGGTTCTCGGAACCGTTGGAATCCTCCCCGCGCAGGAAGAAGACAGTGGAGATTCGCTGCTCGGGGAAGCGCGAAATCTGGCGGCAGATGGGAAACTTCAGGATGCAGCAGCCGACTATTCCAAATGGCTGGCGGAAAACCCCGGACATCCCTCCTTCGGTATCGTTCTGATCGAGGCAGCAGATTCCCAACTCTCCATAGAACGCTCCCTCGAGCTGCTCCGGGTCTACACCCCCCGGGTCCGGGATCCCCGTCAGCGAGAAATCTGCCGGGCCTACCAGATCGACCTTCTTGAAATGCTAGGCCGCACCGAGCAGGCCCTGGGTTTGCTGCGTTCTTTCCCCCTCACACCACGGTGGCTGTACCGGCAGGCCCAGCTGCTCTATCAACAGGGGTTGATCGAGGAAGCGGAGAAGTTTCTCGAACAGGCGCTGACCGCCCTGCAGGGTAGTACAACCGACGGCCCGGAGGAAGATGGCGGCACAGGTGGCGACGCAGGTGGTAGCGGACAACCTGAGAATCGTCGGGAACTGCAAGCCCGGATCTGGCTGCTCCTGGCCCGGATCCACGGTCTGGAGGGAAAACAACGGGAAGCTGAGCCGCTGTATCGACTACTGATTACTACCTACGGCGACACCACGTTGGCTCCGGCCATCTACCTGGCCTACTACGAGTTTTTGACCGCCATCGGACGGGAAGAGGAGGCGGTGGAGCAGCTCGAGAAGCTGGCCAGGGGCTTTCCTGATTCGCCGGAGCTCGCTTTGATCCAGGCACAAGGGGGAAACGGTCGCATAACCTACGCTCCCTCTCCCTCCCGGTTTTTGCCCCGAGAGCTGCCGGTACCTGTTGGGAAAGATATAGAATCGGGGGAGCCGGCACCCTCGGGTGAGGCTGGGACTCCGGTAGCTGCAGCCTCCCCAGGCGAGCCGGCACTCTCAGGAAAAGCTGCGACCGCCGAGACCACACCAAGCACCCCTGCGGCGGCAGAAGAAGAGAAACCATCGCCCCGAACCGTACTGGTGCAGGCCGGATCCTTCCTGGACCCGGAAAATGCCCACTACATGATCCGAGACTTGAAAGCGAACGGTTTCGATGCCGGCATCATGGAAAAACGGATCGGCGATACCGTGTACTACAGGGTGGTGATCGGACCGGCCCAGACGGCGGAAAAAGCTCAAGCAGTCCTGATGAAGCTCAAGGACGCCAGCTTCGAGGGGGTTCTCCTGTTCCTGGAGTAGTT
>CAZBXU010000124.1:1367-11005 GCA_964495755.1 uncultured Spirochaetaceae bacterium
TGCTCTTCCGATTCTTGTTCCTCGAGGATCTCCAACTGCTCGAAGACGATCCGGGTTTCCGAGGTGGCGGTCACGCCGTGGACGCTCAATTTCCCGGGAACAAGCGTCAGGGTCCGGTACAGATAGTTGGCCTCCTGATTTTCCTCGTACTCCATGATGTAGGTGGCTGTCGTGGTGGCAAGGCCCTTGTCATCCATACCCTGAAGATACAGCACATCCTGGGCGAGGCGAATGATGGCGAAGCCGCCGGCGAACTCCCGGCCTTCCTCGATCCAGGTGAACTGCGGCGGCTCGAAGATAATCTCGATGCCGGCCCCGCTCTGATACAGACCGTTCAGCTCCACATCCACAGCATTGATTCGGGTACGTTCCTGGCTCAGCAGGTCCTGCTGCAACTCTTCCGTGAGCTTGATGTAGCGCCCGAAGGATCGATCCCACTGTTCGGAGCCCAGGATGGAAACGTCAATGGTGTTCGGGGATACGACCTCGATATTGAAGCGGCGGACGATTGATTCTATCGATTCGTTGGCGCCGAAGGCCAGCAGCCGATTGGAGAGGCTGCGGAAGGATACCTGCCATATGTACGACTCCTGAACATCCCCCGAGTATACGCTGATCCGTCGTTGCTCCGGAAGGAAGAGCAGGATATCCTCCGTCCCGTCCGTCCCGGCGAGATACCAGGGACCGGACAGGAAGGCCTCAAAGGCCTCAACCGAAGGATCGGAAAAAAGCTCCTCGAGCTGCTTCTCCTCGATGACCGCCCCGGGCATTTTCTCAACGCGGGTCAGCACGTACCGGTTCTGCTGATACTGCCAGTAGTAGGTACGTTTGACCTTATCCAGGATGTTCTCCGATTCCACGTCCCGGCTGTAGGCGTAGATGATAAAGCTGGGTCCGTTCTTCTGTCCGAGATGATACCCCTCGGAACGCTCGATTGCATCGATATCGATGCTGCCATCGGCCACGATCCTTAAGATTTCCGTGAAATAAAGCCCTAATCCGGTGGGGGAGGGGGTTTTCCGGAACAGATCCAGAGTCAGCTCGCCCCGTTCGTTCATTCCCCGGCAAACGATCTCCAGGTTGTGATCCCCCACCACATCCTCGAGGGAGATCTCCAACACCCGCAGGTTGGTGGCATTAGTCAGGCTCTCCCAGGTCCGGGAATAGGTGGCCCGCACCGGATCGTAGTCGATCACGGCGATCTTCAGGGACCCCTGCGGATCTTCCTTCTGACGGAGCACCAGAATTTGCTCGTCGTTGGTGTCCAGATCCAAATTCGTATTGATAACCTGGATCAGTTTTTCCTTGTCGTCGAGGGGTACCTTCGGTGTCAGTTCGAGGGTCTCTACGGCCGTGGCGGTCGGGCCGTTCGATCCGGGAGTATCCTCGTCGTATACCTCCGGTACGATCCGGCGCGCTACAACCTCCGGTTCTTTGTTCTCCTTGACCAGATCGCAGGATGAGAGAACAACCAGAAGGAAGAGTAGAGCAAGCAGCGATGTTCGTACAAGCGGAAAAGATCGCCGGGGATTGTCGTGATTGTTTGAAATGTCTCGTGTTCTATTGTTCATCCGTGGCTTCGTGATTGAAATATCCTCGTAGCATCTCCAACACTTCCTCTTTCATAACATCGAAGGATCGGGGACATTTAAACCCGGCTGCGGTCTTGTGCCCTCCGCCGCCGAAACTCTGCGCGATGGTGGCCACATCGATGTTGCCTTTGGATCGAAGGGAGCAGCGCTTTACGCCCTCGAGATTTTCTTTGAAGAAGACACTGACCCGAATATCCCCGCTGCGCAGGGGGATATTGATCAGTTGGTCCGACTCTTCGTAGATCGCCTCAGCGTCCCGGATCAGCTCCTGGGTCATGGTCTGCACGGCCACGTGTTTGGCGTAGTACAGCTCCAGGGTGGCGAGAACCTTCGACATCAGGATCAGGGAGCTGATCGAGTTACTCTCGTAGACATTCACGTAGGTCTCGTTGGGATCGACTCCCAGGCTGACCAGCTCGTAGGCAATTTGAAAGGTCACCGCCGTGGTTTTGGGGTAGATGAAGGAGCCGGTGTCGTACACGATGCCCATGTACAGGGCTTGAGCCATGGGCAGATCCAGCTCCAAGCCCATCTCACGGAACAACAGGTAGAGAATCTCGCAGGTGGAGGAGGCGTTCTGTTCGATGTGATTCTGGGACAGCTGAACCGTCTCGCTGTCGTGATGGTCGATGATGAAGTACTCCTTGACCCGGGGCAGGACCAAGGTGGCTACCTGTCCGATGTTCTTGATGTCGTTCACGTCCAGAACGAACAGGCCGTACTCTTGGATGTCCTCCGGTATCTGTTCTTTCTTGACCAGAACTTCGAACTCCCCGGCGTCGTCGTTGAAGACGAATTTCTTGGGCGCGGGGTCGGCGTTGAGGATGCGGGCGGTCTTGCCCAATTTGCGCAAAGCCCGCAGCATGGAGTACTCGCTTCCCAGAGCATCGCCGTCGGGAGTTTCATGAGCCGTGATGATGAACTTGTCGTATTTCTCTATAAAATCAATTACCGCTTGGTTTGGCATTCCTGATCCTTCGATAACTATCGAATCCCGGCGTTCGCAGGGCACTCACCCTTGCTCCGCCTCCTCCGCTCTGACCACAGAGCTGCTCCGGGTTAGTTCCTTTATCGATCGCAGCTGTTGTGGGCCGACCCGTGCCCCTACCAGGCATCCGGGACCGATTTTGTAGCCCTTGGGAACTTCCGCGTTTATTCCGAGAACCGTGACCCCCTCTCGAATCTGTTTGGGGTAGTCGAAATTCCGAGCTCCCGCCTCTTGCATGCCTATTCTCGTGTTCTCTCCAATGTTCGACGATCCAAGATCTCCAAGATAGGGCAGAACCAGGGTTTTGCACAACTGGGCTTTGCCGCCGATGCGGTTTCCGTTCATGAGCACCGAGTTTACCACCGAAGCGCCTCTGTGTACCACAACATCGGGAAAGATGAAGCTTCCCTCCACGTATCCCTCGATTCGAGCGCCTGGGGCAAGGAGAGAGTTCTTTACGTGGCCCTCCTTCTCGATGATCGTAGCCTTGGCAGAGCTGCTGGTTTTCTCCGGCCTGAAAAGCCTGGACAACACCTCCACCCTGCCCTTTTGGCCGACGAGCCAGAGGTTTTCTTTGAACAGCTGGGTCAGATTGTTCTGAAAGAGGATCCTGCCGGGTATGTCCTGGATCGCCTCGAAGGAGGAGCGCAATACCTGGGAGAACAGAGCGGTGGACAACCTTCGGGAAAGGGTGTGTCGTTTGCCGTAGCTTTCCAGAGCATCGACCAGGGCTTCCCGCCGAGCAAGGTAGATGTCCGTCTCTACCTTTCTTATGGACAACTTGACAATCGGGGCCTTTCGGTTCTCGATGGCGGAATTGAGGACGTGCCTGTCCAGATCGCAGACCAGGGTCAAAGGGCACAGCAGAATCGTTTCCGCCGGATCGCTGCGCACCGTGTCTACCAATCCTTCCAACCCTTCATCAAGAAAGACTAGAGTCTCTCTGTCCTGTCTGCCTCTCGAAGTGATGAACGGAAGAAGACTGCGGTAACGACTGTCGGCGAACACGGTGTAGCCGCTCTTGTTAAGGTGAGCAAAGTTCATCGCGGCGAAATCGAGAAGGCAGTAGCTTCCCCAAAAAGGGAATGAGGCACTGGGGATTCCCCGGCTGAATCCAGGAAGATCACCCGGAAATCCGCCGTCTACAAGATAAACGCTGCACTCATGCATAATTGAGGAAACCAAAGAGATTTTGTGCTTTTATCCTCAAGTTATTCAAGGCCCGACCGAGTCAACTGCCCGTTGCTCAAAAACAGGATGAGAAAACACGAGCAGTTTCAGCCCACGCGGGCAAGCCGGACCGTGATGTCCTTCTTCTTGTCCGGGTCCAGACGTACCCGGAAATCGAAATCCAGGATATCGAGAGGGACATCGTAGAATTTGGGAAAACGCTCGGATTTGAGCACGGTTATGCGAACACCTTTCTGGATCGCCATCAGACGGGCGATACTATCCGGATTTCGCTTGGGATTGACGTTCACCGAGCCTTCGGCCAGCTCGAGGTACAGGGGCTTGCCCTCCTTGATCTTGTGGATCGGTTCGGGCTTGTCCCCCTTTTGGGTCCCCACAACCAGCCGAAAGCGGTACTTCACCTTTTTAAGACGAGAGACGAGGAGTATCACCAGCAGGACGAGGACGATCAGTACCACCAGGGCAATCAGCATCCAGAGCCAGAAGTTTTCGAAAAAGGTCTTCACGTGGTAGTCCACCTCGGTGACCACCGGTAGAAACCGTTCTTCGCTGGAGAAGAGGAAACGCAGGCTTCCGGTATGATCTCCGGATTCGAGGGGCTGCGGAATTTTAACGGTCATAGCCAGGTTCGTTGTGGAGTCCGGAATAATCGCGAAGGAGGCGGGATCGGCGAGGATGTTTTTCTCCATCCCGTCGGGTAGGGTCAGCCGGATCGCGTTGATCGCAACGGTCTTCTCCCCGGTGTAGCCCTTGCTCTCCACACTAAGGGACACCCGGCTCCTCCCCCTGAAGTCCACCGGGTCCATGGTCACATCGCCGCTCACCTCCATCGAAGCCAGGAACTCCCGGGTCTTCTCCACCAGCTCTTCCGCCGTAGGCTGCTCGGAAAGATCCGTGTAGCTCCCGGCCATCTCCTCGGCCAGCCTCTTGGCCGCCTCCTCCAGGCCGACACCCAGGATATGGACCTTCCAGCCCTTTTTCTGAATGACCTTAGTATTTTCCAGGAACTCGTGGTTGAAGCTGCCGTCGGGGGAGTAGTACTTGCTCTCCGGCGGAGCTTCCTGGATACCGTCGGTGATCAACAGGAGGAACTTCTTGCGCTCCGGCTGAGAGTATTTCTCCACCTGCCGGCCCAGGACGTCCAGGGCGTTTCCGATATCGGTAAAACGGCCGTCCGCCAGAAGCTGAGCAATGATAGCCTTGGCACGCTCCCTGTCCTCGTCGCTCTGTATGGTTACGGAAACAGGGATCTCCGTCTGGCCGTAGAAGGCTACGACAAGGAAGAAATCTCCCTCGATCAGCAGCTGGTCGATGAGGTAGGTATTGACGTACTCCTTGACAGCCTCGATCTCCTCCACCATGGAGAGGGATTTGTCCAGGGCGATGATTACATCGATCGGTTCCTCCCGTTCATCCGCAAGGGCGGAGAAGGGCAGGAGAAGGGAAAAAACAAGTAAAATTAGGGAAAAAGTGCGAATTTTCATCGGAAAGCTCCTCAAATGTGGACTATACTATTTCAAGCATGCACCATATTTTTTTAAAATGGAAGTGAAAAAAAAAATTTGTGCTTTACATTTTGATATAGGTATGAATAATTTAAACTAAGATCTCAAAACGAAGGAGAATAACAATGGCGAGTATAGATTTACCCAAAAGTCCGAATGTTTTTCACCCGGAGAAACCAAGTGCCGTAGGGTCTCGTAACTCCTTGGCCCAGGAGTTTCGTGATCAGCAGGCGGAGGTGGATCTGCTCCTTAGCGAAGAAGTAGACAAGGTCATGAACCATATAAGCGCCAAACTGCCCCCTCAGGTCCTCGAGCGATTGGACGTGATGGGCGGTTTGAAAGAGAAGATCTACAACTACTACAACCAGAACTACCAGAACATGTTCAACCGCTACTCGGTAACGTCGGAAGACGAGATGGTGAAGAAGGTCAGGAACTTCGTAGACAAGGAAGAGATGAAGACCCTGGCCCGCTACACTCCCAAGGAGATTTCCGCCCTGCTCGATCAGATCGGCGGTATGGACAAGTTCAACACCGGTGAGATCGAGAAATCGATCGTCAACATGTACGGTCACCTCCACGGACATATCCAGCGCGGTGTAAACGACCTGGAGACCCTGACAAACAGCCTGCTGCGGCAGAAAACCGATGTCGGTGCCTTTGTCCGCGGACAGAACGCCTACTCGATCGTAAAATGTTCCTTCAAGGACAGCAATTACAAACCCAAGACCGTTTCCGACGTCAAGCTGTCGGTGAACATCCTCGATTCCGAACTGATCAGCCCGCTCTTCCACTACCAGGTCACGGTGGAATATCTGATCAAGGACATGCTCTCCAAGCACGTTCTGGACCTGATCGATCGCGAGATCGAGCAAATGAAAGAGCAGATCATCGACGAGGGTCGGGAAGAGCTGTCCGACGGCGAAATCCTCTTCGAGAAGATGAAGAGGGTGGAGAAGTACACATCCGACGACAAGGACGATCCCAAGAGCAAACGCTATACCTTCTTTGCCAAGAGCCTGATGGACCGCATCGAAGGCCTGCGCGCCGAGATCGATCCGGAAGAGTACGATCCGGTCAACATTCGGGAAAATCTGAAAAAGATCATCGACCTGGAGAATATCAGAAACCGGGGATTCAACACCTCAATCAACTCCATCACCTCGATCCTCGACACCTCGAAGATGGGCTATCAGTACATCGAAAACCTCAAGAACGCCCGCGAACTGGTTATCCGGGAATACGAGGACACCGATGCTGCCCGCCTGCCGGACGAGCGATATTCGATCAAGCTGAAATACTACGATCAGGCCCAGCTGCTTGAAGAGCGCAAGGGCTATGACGTTCAGATGAAGAGCATGGAGGTCGAGGTCCAACACCTCTGGGATGTGCTGGATATGGTTTACGAAGATTCCAAGTTCATGAGGGGTATCGTGGACTTCAAGGATCTGGCCAAGCGTAAACGCAACAAGATCAAGAGGAAGATCAAAGCCTTGACCGGCGATCCCATGTACGAAGACATCGAGAAGAGCTGGGACGAGGTAACCTTCGTCGTGCCGGGGGAAACCGAAGTCGAGCGCATGAACAGAACCTACTTGCCCGAAAAGGACAAGGTCAAGAGGCGGATCATCATGATGCGGGATAAGCTCCAGAAGGTGTACGAGTACAAATACCCGATCCAGCGCCGGGTCTCCGAGGAGCGCCTGAACTACCTGGAAGGGCAGTTCAACAACTTTGACTACATGATCAATCCGTACCACATCCAGCCCGGGTTGATCCTCGACATAGACATCACCTCGATCAAGAAGAAGAGAGCCACTCTGGACGGAATGGCCAACGTGCTGAACGAGTTCCTCTTCGGCGTGTCCAAGGGATTCGCCGACGCAGCCTTCGCCGCCTTCTCCAGACGGCGCTCCACGGTGCGCGAGGACATCGCCATGTCCTTCAGCGGCTCTGGCCAAGAAGCCGCGGGGGAGGAGTTCGTCGACATGATCCGCGCCGGAGAGACAGCGGCATCCCAGGTCAGCGATACTCCCAGAGCAGGTGTGGTCGACGCGACCAGCCGTGGGCGGGGACGCCCCAAAGGCAGCGGGCGGGGGCGCCCAAAGGGAAGCGGAAAAAGCCGCTCGCGGGGATCTTCAGGACTGAAAGAGATCTAACCTAACAATGCTGACAATCGGTGATCCTCTGCCCATCCAGGCGGGGGATCACCATTTTATTTTCTACACACGGCAGCTGTGTATGCTGCAATGGGTTTTTGAGAATAAAAGGAAGCTCCGGGGATAATCTCATCCGGGGGCTTAAAAGGGGCTTTCAGTAGTGAAGGAGTCGCCATGGCAGAAGCTGTATACGAATATGTTGGTTTGAGCACGCGGGACGGGTTCAATCGTTCCCTCCGGCACTTCCTGGCAGTGAACGATATCCTGTCCGATTTCGAGGGCAGACAAAACCTGGCGGATACGCTGAACGGTCTGCTTGACGAGAAAAGCGTTCAAGCCAATCAGATTGGCCCCATTCTGAACGCCTTGTTGGTCGGCCATCCGAAGTACAACTACCAATCCCGGTCGTACAATCTGGTCAGAAACATCGAGGATTTTGGCCCGATCGTCTCTGTAGTAGAAAAGTGGGATGCCGTGGATCTGGTGCTGGCCTATTATCATCCGGATTTGGGACTGACTCTGATCAATCCGAAGAACAAACAGCATTGGGATTCCGCGCAAGCCCTGCGAAAGAACGAGCTGCTCACCATCTACTGCGGTACCTTGACCGAGAAGGCCCCGGCGAAGCTACTTGAAACGGCGATTGATGCTCTGGTCTATCTGCTTTCAACAGGGAAGAGCAAGGCCGGTGCCAGCCTGACACAGGGAAAGTTCAAGTGGAAGGCTCCCAAGCCGCCGGCTCCGGCCAAGCCCAGGGTGCGAAAAAAGGCGGGAAGATCGCCGGCCCGGACCAAGGCCAAGTCGACTGCCCCGGCTGCGGCTCAGGGCGCAGCGCCGGCAGCGGCTGTCCCGGCGGTCGAAGCTCCGTCGAAGAAGCGCCGCATGACGCCGATGTACTCGATTCCGGTCTCCAACGAGCTGTTCCATAACGGGAACGTGGAAGCGTGGAAAAAGATCATCCAAAGCTACAACATGAAGTATCCGGGTTTGGAGGTGTTTATCTTCTACGAAGGCGAGCGCATTCACGACATCAACACCCTGTTCAAATGGGGCAAGGTCAAACATGGCTCCACGATCATGATTGCCATCGCCGGCGAGGATATAAAAGATCTGGCCAAGCTGCAGCGGTACCTCAGGCAAGGAGCCAGTCCGGCCTTTGAAGCCTTCCTCAGGTTTCCCGTCAATACCGTTTTGAAACTGTTTTAGCGGCAAGGGGTAGCAAGATGAAGAGAAACGTCTACTTTTTCAGCGATAAAGAGTATGTAACCAAGGAAGAGGTGCTGACCAAGATCGGCATCCGCGGCCGCCGGGCCATGGAGCTGGCCGAGCTGAATCTGCCCATTCTGCCGGGATTCGTCATTGACGCGGAGGTGGCCTCGGATCTGGCCGAGATGCCGATCAAGAGCCATCTGCAGAGCTTCTTCAAGAAGCTGGAGGCGGGTACGGGCAAGCGCTTCGGTGACCTGGACAACCCGATGCTGGTGAAAATCGTGATCAGCCCCAGTCTGGTGATTACCCATTATCCCACGCTGCACAACTACGGCCTGACCGACAGCACCCTGCCGGGATTCGTGAAGTTTGTCGGGGAGAACTTCGGGCATCACGAAGTACAATTCTTGTGCAAGGGCAACCTGGCTATCGAAGCCCGCATCGCGGAGCTGGAGAACAAAGAGAAGTATTCTCAGCGGATTCGTCAAGCCGCCGGCAGGTTGGACAAGCATCTCTTCAGCAAAATGAGCGCCCGGGAGCGGGATGCAAGCGTCGGGGAAGTCACGCCCCTGCTTCCCGAAGGATTCTTCTCAGGGGATGCCTACGACCAGCTGGAAATCGCCCTGAAACGCATCAGCTACATGCTCAGCCTGGACGAGATGAACAATCGGGACACGGCACTGCTGATCCAGCCGATGGTTTATGGAAACTACGGCAAGGGCTCCGCCAGCGGCAACTTCTACACCCGCAACATCGTTACCGGAAAGAAGACGCTTCAGGGCGAATTCTACCAGAGCGCTTTCGATTCGATCGGCGCCGCCGGGAAAAAGATCGACACCATAGAAAAGAAGTACCTCAGCCAGCTGGAGAAAATCGGCAGAAAGGTGGAGGATCACTTCAAAGAGATCCGCTCGATCCGCTTCACCATAGAGAACAAGAAGCTCTGGCTGATCGATCAGCGGGCGGTGATGATCAAGTCCACCCAGTCGGAGAT
>CAZBXU010000125.1:0-1582 GCA_964495755.1 uncultured Spirochaetaceae bacterium
TTACGGCATCTGGTGAAGCTTGGTCGGCCACCACCCGGGATAGACCAGAGCTTCGTGTAATCGCCAATCTGTCTCCCTGCCTGCTCCGGGGGTTCATTTTGTCCCTGTGGCGTTCCTTGCGGTTCCCAAGAGCTGTCTAATTCATCTTGAGTCCTCAGCCAAGTAGTCGTAACGTGCGGTTATCCCGGGATTTGCTCTACGCGGCCGAGGATGAGCGGGAGAGTTGCCTCGATCGCCTCTACGGTTGCGACATTCGGGGCCTCGCTTGCTCAGCTCAGATTATAGGTTTTCCTATCACTATCACTTCACTTCCTATCACTAATCGGCGGGGGAGAAAATCAGCCCCGAACGACCTCGCGCTCGATCTCTTTCTTGGTACGATCGATGGACTTCTCGAGATTCTGAATTACATTGAAGGTATCCTCCATGACGGCGCTGAATATTTCCCGCGCTTTTTTCGGATTGGCCTTGCTCAGCTCGATCAGATTGTAGAAGGCCACCTTGGTTCCGTCGCTTCCCGCTATCACATCGCAGGTCCGCTGGTGCCTGGCCAACAGAGCCGCCGCTCCAAAGCTGTCTCCCTCCCGGTAGCGGTGGCTGCGGTTGCGCTCAGGATAGGCGGATCCCCGCATCACCTCGCATACGGAAGTCGCATCGTCCCCCTTCTTGAGGATGACTTCGCCTCTTTGGTACTCCTTGTAATATACATCTTTCTGCTTGGCAACTCCGTAGCTTGTGCTGCTGCGGCGCCGCGGAGCCGGTCCCACCAGCTCGTAGGAACCGGATACCTTGCGGATGTCCGGGTTGCGCAGGGTGTGCCGGGTGGCGTGAATCGCATCATGTTTGATCAGAGCCATGTCTCTAGCGATTTTCTTGGCCTCGATCTCCACATCCTGTTCGGTCATCCCCATGATGTTCTGCTCGATCTCAAACTGAGAGTGAAAGGTACAACGGGGATAACGACAGCGAACCGAATAAATCGCGTTTTTCAATTTATATGGCATATCCGTCCTCCTCGAATCTATTTTGCTATACCTGTAGATGCAATCGCTGTACCAAAAATGTATAATCAACTTAATTTATTTATCTCCATGCAATATATATAGATAAAAAAGGAGGGTGAATTCATAGGGGGATGGGGGTCCCGTCCTTATAACCAAATTGAAATTAGAGCAGTTCTTTCTTACGATTTCGTAATAAAACGTTTCGACCCTGATCGCTGCCGACAGTATTTTTCTGGTAAGAAACGGCGCCGATACCTGGTCCATTAGTTGATCCGATAGTTCAAGGAGGAGGAAATAATGACAGGGCTCAAGGGGAAGAATGTTCTGGTTACCGGAGGCACCTCGGGTATTGGTCAGGCCATTGCGGTCCGCTTCGCCCGGGAGGGTGCCAATGTGGCGATCAACTATCGCAAATCAGCCGATGATGCTGCAGAAACCGAGGAGCAGGTCAACCTCTGTCTGAATCAGGTACGGCAGGAAGGTGTAAAGGAAATCCTCGTTAAAGGGGATGTGGCCAAGGAGCAGGAGGTTGTGCAGATGGTCGCTGAGGTTGTAGAGAAGCTCGGGGGTCTGGACAT
>CAZBXU010000125.1:1682-10748 GCA_964495755.1 uncultured Spirochaetaceae bacterium
AGGAGGTTGTGCAGATGGTCGCTGAGGTTGTAGAGAAGCTCGGGGGTCTGGACATATGTGTGCCCGCGAGGCGATAAAACACTGCATCGCTTTAGGCAAACCCGGAGTTATCATCAACGTATCCAGCGTACATCAGAGCATTCCCAAGCCGCGGTTCCTCGGCTATTCGATGAGCAAGGGAGGCATGCAAAATCTGACCCGTATCCTGACCCTGGAGTACGCGGGCCGAGAGATTCGGGTCAACGCCATCGGCCCCGGCCGGGATCAGAATTTCTCCCGAAGCATCCGGATAACACTCCCGGATCGGCAGGAACTTCTTCCCATCCTCGGACAGCCTGTCGGACAAACCAGTGATCGTTTCTGTTCTCGCCAGGGGAAAAAATAATTCGAACACCTCCGTCAGTGTCACGAAAGCCACAGGCTATCACCTCCCTGTCGGCCATCCAGGATACAACAGGTCGAGCGAGAAACCCAAGATATCAGGTCATCCAGCGCATATTCCAGACCACAAATTTCAACAAGATATGTCTAATCTTCATGGGATAGGTTTCTCTTTACCAACCCGATCAGCTCACCAACCGAGCGGCCGCCACACCCTGACCGAAGAAATCCTGAACCACTTCGAGGGCTACCGGGAATCCTCACCGGTACGGATCGGCAACGGCGCCTATGATCAATTGCAGCTAGATATCTACGGGGAGCTGATGGATTCCATCTATCTCTACAATAAATACGGAGAGCCAATTTCTTTCGATCTGTGGCAGAACGTTGTGCACTTAATCGATTTTGTTGCCAAGAACTGGCAACGGCCCGACGAAGGGGTGTGGGAAGTCAGAGGCGGTCGACAGGAGTTCCTCTACTCCCGCGTGATGTCCTGGGCCGCTGTGGACAGGGCCATCCGCCTGGCAACCAAGCGGAGTTTTCCCGCTCCCCTCGACCATTGGCTCAAAGTACGAGACCAGATCTACTGGGATGTAATGAAAAATTTCTGGAATCCCAAAGAAAAATTCTTCAGCCAGGTTAAAGACTCGAATACTGTTGATGCCTCCACGTTACTGATGCCACTGGTGAAGTTCATCTCCCCGACAGATCCACGCTGGCTGTCGACCCTGAAGGCAATCGAGAAAAACCTGATAGACGACTCGCTGGTGTTTCGATACCGCCAGACAAACGCGGCATCCGATGGCCTGTCGGGAGAGGAAGGGACCTTCAACATGTGTTCCTTCTGGTACGTAGAAAATCTGTCCCGGGCGGGAGACCAGGATCAGGCCCGCTTTGTATTTGAAAAGGTCCTCGGCTACGCCAACCATCTCGGTCTGTATTCAGAGGAGCTCGGACCCTGCGGAGAGCACCTGGGGAACTTTCCACAGGCCTTTACCCATCTTGGTCTGATCAGTGCTGCCTACAACCTGGATCATATGCTCAACGTCGCCGGTCGTGCCCAGGTATAAGAAAAAACCTGGAAAAAATTTGAATATCCCCCATTCATATTTGTATGTTTAATCGTGAATGTGCCGTCGGAATCAGATGGAAACATCCCAACCAGAGATAAGGAGCGTAAAACTTGGATATCGTGAAGCTGAATGGGGTTAAGAAGGTCTACCCGCTGGGTAAAGTAACCGTGGAAGCAATAAAAGGGGTCGATCTGTGCATCGAAAAGGGAGATTTCATCTCCATCGCCGGGCCTTCCGGCTCCGGAAAGACAACGATTCTCAATATGATCGGCTGCATCGACAAACCTACGGAGGGGACCGTGGAGATCAGCGAACGCTGTACAGCGGATATGAGAGACAAAGAGCTTACCTCCCTACGCCACGAGTTTCTCGGTTTCATCTTTCAATCCTTCAATTTGATCCCTGTTTTAAACGTCTACGAGAACATCGAATTCCCCCTACTGCTCGGCAAAAACAGGATGAGCAAGAAGGAGAAGGCGGAGTGGATCGCCTACCTGATCGAAGAGGTCGGTCTGGCCGAGCAGCGTATTCAGCGGCCTAACGAGCTTTCCGGCGGCCAGCGCCAGCGGGTGGCAATCGCCAGAGCCCTGGCTACAAAACCGGAGATCGTTCTGGCTGACGAGCCCACGGCGAACCTTGATTCCAAGACCGGAGAAGGGATCATCGAGTTGATGAAAAAGCTCAACCGGGAACAATCCACCACCTTCATCTTCTCCACCCATGATCCGGCGATCGTCTCAATCGCCGACCACGTGATCCATCTGCATGACGGGTTGGTGGTGGAGGAACAGCGGAGGCAGCGCGATGCCGGTACTCGTTAAAATCGCGATCCGCAATCTGCGGGAACACAAGTCCAAGACCCTTATCATCGGTATCATCATCGCCATCGGTATCACTGTCATGCTCCTGGGGAACTCTCTCATGGAAACAGCGGCCCGGGGAGTGCGGCGCTCCTTCATCGACAACTACACGGGTCACGTGATGATCAGCGCCAAGACCGAGGGCAGCGTCTCTCTGTTCGGGCTTCAGGGACCGCAAACCGGAAACGAGGAGATCCCCCGCATCCCCGAGTATGAACGGGTGTACGAGTACGCAACCTCCTTACCCGAGGTCAGAACCGCAGCTTCCCAGGTAAGCGGGTTTGGTCTGTTCAGCTTCGAAGACAAGGGCAATCAGTTCGGCATTCTCTTCGGGATCGAGCCGGAAAGCTACCGCTCGATGTTCCCGGACAGCATCACTCTTGCCGGAGGGCATTATCTCGAGCCGGGGGAAGAGGGTATTCTGCTCAGCGAATCAAAGGTCGAGGAGATCGAAGAAGACTTTGGCATCATCTTGTCCCCCGGAGATTCCATCCTGGTGAGTGGTATCGGAGCTATGGGGTTCCGCATTCGCGAGCTTCCCATCCGGGGCATCTTTCGTTTTGACCGGGAAGTGGAAGGTTTGAGTCAGATCAACTTCGTAGACGTACAGTCCCTGCGTGCTCTTTTGGGAATGGTTGTAGCCACAGCGGGGCAGATGAATCTCAGCTCCGAAGAGACCCACTTTCTGGAAGTCGAAGACCCGGAAGATGCACTGTTCGGTGGGTCTGTGGTTGAGCTTTCGGAATCTCAAGCCCAGGATGTCTCGGAGGAAGCCCTTTTGGACATATTGGGAGAGAAGCGGCCGGGCAGCTACGCGGCTCAAATAGACGCAGGAGCTTGGCATTTCATTCTTCTCAAACTCGAGGACGAAAACCAGGCAGATCCTGTGATCGCCCAACTAAACCACTGGTTCACCACCGAAGGAATCGAGGCGCGAGCCGCAGACTGGAAAGTCGCCTCCGGCGGCTTCGGCTCTCTGGCCGACACGATCCAGATCGTATTCAACGTCCTGATACTGATTATCGCCGTGGTAGCAATTATCATCATCATGAATACCCTGGTGATCTCGGTGATCGAGCGGACCGGAGAGATCGGAACGATGCGTGCTCTCGGAGCTCAAAAGAGAACCGTTCGACGCATGTTCGTGCTGGAGACGCTATGCATCTCGATTGCCTTCGGGATCATCGGTGCCGCCGTCGGTGCAATAACGATCGGCATCCTCAACCTAACCGGTCTGCCGGCCCCCAATCCGTTTTTCGAGATCCTCTTCGGCGGCAAAGTGCTGCACCCGGCATTACCTCTATCATCTCTGCTCTACGCGCTGGGCATCACGGTGGCTATTGGCATCGTGGCCAGTCTCTACCCGGTGAGCGTGGCCCTGAGGATCCAGCCGGTTCAGGCCATTCAAGCCGAATAGGGGAGGAGTCGTTATGAACACGCTGCGCATCGCCTTTCGCAACCTCAGCCGACAGAAAAAAAGAAGCTTCCTCCTCGGTGGAGCCATCGCTTTCGGCATTCTGATCATCACCCTGGTGAACTCCTTTACCGCCGGATTTGTTGAAAACGTACAGGAAAACTTC
Organism: uncultured Spirochaetaceae bacterium; assembly: GCA_964495755.1. Lineage (GTDB taxonomy): Bacteria > Spirochaetota > Spirochaetia > SZUA-6 > DRHE01 > JAFGQJ01. The sequence goes on from CAZBXU010000125.1 coordinate 5,577, forward strand.
AGCCACTTCTTCGCCGGTCATGTATTTCTGACCGGGTACGAAAAAAGCCCTTCAGGACGACTGATCACGGTAATCCGGGATGACGAGGTACTGATGGAAACCATCGAATCACTGAAAAACCTCCACCTGCAGTATTTGTCCCGGCGCTCCAGTCTGGAGGGCACCTTGATCTTCGAGGGGGAGAGCATTCGCCAGGAGGTAGTGGGGGTGAACTGGCAGGAAGAGGGATTTTTGTCCGAGCGGCTGATCCTTCGAGAGGGCTCGATGGAAAAAGTCCTTGCCGATCCCCGCGCTCTCATTCTCAATGAAAAAATGGCGGCCCGGCTCAACGTGGAAATCGGCGACACCCTGCTGGTACAGCTTCAAACCGTGACCGGCCAGCAGAACGTGGGAGAGTTCATCCTGGCCGCCACCAGCGTGGATACGGGATTCTTCAGCGCTGTGAGTGCCTATGCCCATCGCAGCCACGTGAACCGGCTCTTGAACATTCCTCCGGATGAGTACATCAGCCTGGGGCTGTTTCTCGAAGATATGTTATTGATGGAGCGGGAAGCTCAGGCGTTGTCCAGCGCTCTGGAAGAAAAGGTGTCCTTGGTTCCCCGTTTCAGCGGCCCTCGCGGTTTTCAGGAGCAGCGCAACCAGCTCCTTGAAGAGCAATGGGAAGGAACCCGGTACCAGCTGTTTACAATCGGAGACTTCCTCGAGCCTCTGAATCAGATCGCCTCGACCTTGAACACGGTGGGATTGGTCGTGGTGTTGATCCTGTTCGTAATCATCATGGTCGGAGTCACGAACACCTTCCGCATGATCATCTACGAACGGACCCGGGAAATCGGAACTATGCGCTCCCTGGGCCTGCAAAGAGGAGGGGTGCGGGGGCTGTTTCTACTGGAGGCGGTGCTTCTGTCCCTGGGCGGGGCGCTGCTCGGACTGATCGCGGCGTTTCTTGTCGCCCTGATCCTATCGCTGATCAACTTCGGGACGGACAATCAGTTCTTCATCATCTTGAAGAATGGGCACCTGTTCTTCAAGGTTCTGCCCGCTCAGATTGCGGGCAACATCGCGGTCGTAGGCCTGTTGACTCTCCTGGCCGCTCTGATCCCGGCCAGCCGGGCCGCCAAGCTGGACCCGGCCCACGCCCTGCGAAAGACCTATTGATGATGAGTCTATTCGAATGTCACGTGGAGGTAATACCGTGAAAAAAACGATGGCCATAGTTCTGACAACCCTGCTTTTCCTCATCCCTCTGCTTGGCTCCTGGGCGGCGGAACCGGACTTTGAAGCCATATTGCGCACTGTCGATAAGATGTCGAACTTCAAAACCACAGACTTCTCCGCAACCTATACCGTTGTCTCCGAGAAACCTGGGGAAGAGGCAAGCGTATTCAAGATCCGTATGTTCCGCCGCGATCAAGAGGACAAGTTTCTCCTCCTGTTCTTGGAACCGGAGATCCAAAAGGGCCAGGGATACCTGCAGCTGGAGGATAATCTCTGGTTCTACGATCCGGAGAGCCGCAAGTTCAGCCACTCCTCCTTGAAAGAGAATCTCGAAGACTCGGAAACGAAGAACAGCGACTTCCGCCGCTCCTCCCTGGCCGAGGACTACGATGTGGAGAGCTACAGTGAAGAAGCCCTCGGAAAATATCCCGTATACGTAATTGACCTGGTCGCCAAGAACGATGAAGTCCCCTACCCACGCATGAAACTTTGGATTCACAAGGACCAACCCCTGGTACTGAAGGTGGAAGACTACAGCCTTTCGCAACGACTGATGCGCACAGCCTACTACCCAAAGTACATGAAGGTCAGCGACCGCTTCATTCCCTCCCGCATGCTCTTCGTAGATGAGCTGAAAGAGGGAGAGAAGACCCAGGTAACGATAAAAGACGCTTCGGTGGCGTCCCTTCCCGATTCCGTGTTCACGAAGGCCTATCTGGAACGGGTCAACCGATAGAGAGCTCGCCGTCAGCCAGCGGCAAACACCCAGGGGGAGGAGTCCAATCATGATTTCAGAACAGGAACAAGCACTCATCCACACCATCGATCGGGCCGAGCTCGTAGAGCTGACCCGGGAGCTGGTCAAGATCGACTCGGTGATCCGTCCCGAGACGGGTAATACCGAGAGCAAGGCGGTAGAGTTCATAGCCGAGTGGATTCGGAGGGAGCTCGCCATCGAACCCCTTGTGGAAGAGGTCGAGCCGGGGCGAAAGAACATCATCGCCACCCTTGATTCAGGTCGCCCCGGGCCGGTGCTGATGCTGGAGGGACATACCGACGTGGTCAGCGAGGGTGACAGGAACAGTTGGAGCCACGATCCCTTCGCCGCTGAAATCGTTGACGACCGGATCTACGGGCGCGGGGCCTGCGATATGAAGGGCGGCTTGGCCGTAGCCCTTCTGACCGCCAAGGCCTTCCATGCCTCCAAGGTCCCTTTTACCGGCAAGATCCGTCTCGGCCTGGTCTGCGACGAAGAGGGGATGATGATCGGTATCAAGGATTTCATCCGCAAGGGCCACGCTGATGACGTGGATGCCGCTTTAGTTCCCGAACCGGAAGAGAATCAGCTGTGCATCAGCATGAAAGGCGCGATCCGGGCGATTGTCCGCGTACACGGGAAGATGGCCCACGGCTGTATGCCTCTGACCGGAATCAATCCCAACACCCGCCTGGCTAAAACCATTCTGGCTTTCGAGGAGTTCGAGACGGCGGAGAAGAAGCGATGCGGAGAGGATCCCTACCTGGGCTGGCCCTCGATCACCTTCACCGTGGTCCAGACCCCGCCTCCCGGCGAGCCGGCTCAAGCGAATGTCATGCCCGCCGAGGCGGTGGGTTATGTGGACATCCGCACCACGCCACCGCAAAACCACGAGGAACTGCGAAGTCGCTTGCAGAAGATCCTGACGGACTTAGCCGGAGAAGATCCCGATTTCAATGCGGAGATCGAGTTCATCGAGGATCGCCCCGTGGTTGCCATCGAGAAGGATGAGGCCATCGTGGGCTGCGCTGCCTCGGCATTTCAGGACATCACGGGAAGGGAACCGGTATACAACGGCGTGCCCGGCGCTACCGACGGAACCTTTCTGCACGCCTGGAAGGGAATTCCCTGTTTGGTTAATGGACCCGGTCCCCGCCATATCCCGCATCAGAAGGATGAGTACATCGATATCGAGGAACTGGTCGAAGCCGCCCGGCTGTACGTCGTGGCAGCCCACCGCTTTTTGAGCGCCCAGCCGGGGCCACCAAGCCGATAGGATTGTTATAGCCTACTCAGACGAAAGCAACGTCGCAGAGAATCGGCCAGTAATCGGAGGAGCTGATTCGATTTCAGGCTTCGATCCATAACTTGAGGGTCTTAATTTCGTAAGGTCTAATAGAGAACCCCACGATTCAAGCTCCTGACAAGCCCCATCCGATTCACAGGTATCTAATAGAAGCTTCACGCGGGAGTTTCGATACTAAGGGGCTCGATTCGCTCATGCCCCACAAGCCGGCGAGCGTAGACGAGACAAGCCCGAATATCCTCAGATTCCAGCCATGGATAACCGGCAAGAATTGTCTCTTCCGTATCACCTGCGGCTAACATCCCCAGTACGTGTTCGACAGCCAAGCGACGTCCTCTTATTATCGGTTTACCGCCGAATATACCGGGATTTTACTGTAATTCGTTCCAATAGCTCTTTTTCGTTCATCACACAACATCCATTCTAGTTCATCGGGCATTTGCTTGCGCTTCAACCACTCGCTACAACCAGTATAACATCAAGCCCTATTAATGCGAAGAAGGATCTCGATCCTCTCATGTATACGTATTCAGTAGGGACGTTTACAGGTCTCCGACATTCCCGTAGAGTACCTTGAGGCCATCAACATGCTCGCCGATTCGAGAAAGGGAAATCTCCGATTTCTGTTGTCACTTCTATTGCTTCTGACAACCGGTGCTCCATCACCAGGGAAAGACTCCTCAGCCACTCCGGGGGAGGTGGGTTTCGATTCCCAGGATTCACCGGGACCAGCTCTCGATACACCTCCGGGAAGCGAACCCACCATCACGTTGTTTCTCTGCGGCGATGTGATGACCGGGCGAGGCATCGATCAGGTTCTTCCCCATCCGAGCGACCCCCGGATCCATGAGCCCTTCGTGAAAAACGCAAAAGATTACGTAGACATCGCCGAGCGGAACAATGGTCCAATTCCTCAGCCTATTGATTTCTCCTATATATGGGGGGATGTCCTGGAGGAGTTGGATCAGATGAAACCGGACCTGCGGGTCATCAACCTTGAAACGAGTGTAACAACGAGCAACGAGTTCTGGCAGGGCAAAGGTATAAATTATCGGATGCATCCGAAGAATGTTCCCTGCCTGAGTCAAGCCAATATCGATTATTGCTCTCTTGCCAACAATCACATCCTCGATTGGGGATACTCCGGCCTCGCCGAGACAATGGAAACACTCGCCAGGGCGAAGATGAGCTTCTCGGGGGCCGGGCTAAACCTGAAAGAGGCCAGGAAACCAGCGGTGATCGAAGTGGAAGGCAAAGGAAGGGCAATCCTGTTTTCCCTCTGTACCACCTCGAGCGGCGTTCCATCCGATTGGGCTGCAGCTGAAAACACCCCCGGGTTAAACCTAATACGGAACTTCTCCGACAAGACGATCCGTGGACTCGCAGAAGATGTCCGCCAGGTAAAACAAGCTGGAGATATCGTCGTTGCCTCGATTCATTGGGGCGGCAACTGGGGCTACGAGATCCCCAAGGCGCATAGGAACTTCGCGCATAAACTTATCGAGGAAGCGGGTGTGGATGTAGTTCACGGCCACTCTTCTCACCATGTTCGTCCCATTGAGGTGTACAGGGGCAAGTTGATTCTCTACGGTTGCGGAGACTTCATCAATGACTATGAAGGCATCGGCGGCTACGAGGATTTTCGGGATGATCTGGCGCTGATGTACTTCCCGCGTTTGAGCTCGGCAACTGGACAGCTGATCGATCTACAGATGACACCACTTCAGATAAAACGATTTCGCTTGCAGCGGGCATCAAAAACGGATGCCCGCTGGCTGCGGGATACCTTGAACAGGTATAGCGGGGCCTTTGGTTCACAAGTCATTCTTAGCGAAGACAACAGATTATACCTGCAGTAGCTGCTTTTCATGGATGTAGCGAGTCTACAAGC
>CAZBXU010000126.1:0-10667 GCA_964495755.1 uncultured Spirochaetaceae bacterium
CCGGTCTTTATTTAACAGCCAATCACGGGCTGTGTCGCCATTATTATAAAGAGGAGTGAAACAGTCAACTATCCCACTCCCTTCTGTTTCAACGCCTCTTCTGCAATCTGAACAAAAACCTGTACGGTATCCTCGAATATTTTTTTCCCTTTGTCCGCCGTACTGTCGCGTGGATCGGTCTGCACCACCCGTCCCGGGCTCGGGTTCTCGCTGAAACCGGCCCCATCGACGATCGAAAAATCCGGATAGTGAATCGGAACGCTCCGATCCGGAAGCTGGGACAGATCGACTATGGTGTCGGTTCCATACACGGCTTCCTGATAGTACATCATCATAGAAGTCTCGAAAAGATCGGCATGACCGGCTAGATTCTTCTCGGAAACATCCAGGGTGAATGCCAGTCGCCACACAACCATACTGTCCGTCGTGTGGGAGTAGTGCTTGGCCAGACGGTCCAGGGTTTCCAGCTGATTCCAGGCGCCGTGGCCGTTCACCAGCACGATCACCTTGTACCCTCCCTCGATCAACATCTCCACAGCGCCGGCCACCACCAGGGCAAACAGATGCTCCTGGTAGTAATGGCTCTTCCAGATCGCCGCGGGGAAATCCATGCCCACCACCCAGTCGCTGCGTTTGAAGCCCAGGCTCTCCAGCATCCAATCCGGCCGTTCCCGCTCGGTGCCCCAGTACAGCGTCGGATGAACCACTCCTTTCCCCAGTTTTCCGCAAGCCTCCAGGGCGCATTGGGTGGCGTTAATCGCATCCATACCCACCGGAAGATGGGGGCCGTGATACTCCAAAGGCCCGATCGGAACGAACACCAAAGGACAGCGCTCCCTTTCCTCGTTCAGCTGGCCGGGGCGCAGACACTCGATGCGTATCTCCCGCTCCTGAGAATTCATACCTCTACTTCCTCCCTCGATCCGCATTTCTCAATCTTTGACTTCGACCCAGCTCCGCTTTTTATGACTCGCCAGAATCGCCTCGAGGATCTTCATCTCCTCGAAACCAGTCTGGAAGGTCGGCCGCAGCTCGCGTCCTTTACCCCCCTTGTCCACCGCCTCGTAGTAGTCTTTGAACAGGTTCATCACCGCATCGTGGTAGCCCAGAGGATGCCCGGCGGGAAGGCTGGCGTAGGCAGCGGTGCTGGGATCCTGCAGGGTCGGGTTCTCGATCAGGATCTCATTGGCCTTCTCGCGGTGGCCGATCCACATCACCGTGGCCTCCTTGTGGTTCCAGGCGTAGGAGCACTCGGATCCGTAGATCTGGAACTCCGTGTCGGACTTGCGGCCGGCACAGACCTGGCTGGTGGTGAAGGACCCGGGAGCGCCTCCTGACAGCCGGAACAGAATGGAGGAGTAGTCCTCCAGCTCCACATTGACCTCCTCGGACTCCACTTCCTCCACCTTCTCGAAAGCCAGAACCTGACGGGTCGGGCGCTTGCGGACCGGGATCAGGGTGGCCAGGTCGCCGATGACCTCCCGCACCTTCAGCCCGGTAACGAACTGGATCAGATCGAACCAGTGGCTGCCCAGATCGGCGGTGATGTTGGAATCCCCGCTCTCCGAGCGCAGCAGCCGCCAGGTCCAGTCTATCTCCCGGGAGAGCCAATCCTGGAAGTAGCTTCCCGAGACCATGCGGACCGCTCCGGCGTCTCCCCGCCGCACCCGCACGGCCATCTCCTGCACGACCGGATAGTAGCGGTAACAGAAATCGATCCCCGTGATCGCCCGCTTCTTCTCCGCCAGCTCAACAAGATCCTCCGCCTCCTTGAGGTCCATGGCCAAGGGTTTTTCCGAGAGAACCTGTTTGCCCCCCTCCAGCGCCTCTTTGGTGATCTGGTAGTGATACTTGTTCGGCGTGCAGTTGTGGATGACATCGATTTCCGGATCGTTGATTACCTCCCGGTGATCGGTTCCTGAGTTGGGCACGTTGTAGGCGGCGGCGGCTTTCTTGGCCAGCTCTCCGTTCGTGTCGATAACGGTTTTCACCCTCACACCGCCCAGCCGTGCCAGTGCCCCCAAATGAATCGGTCCGATATAACCGGCGCCAATCAATCCTACCGTGATCACGGGTCCGTCCTCCTAGAGTATGCTTTCCACTGTCGTACGGAAAAGTTCCGCTTGGCGATCCACTTCCTCGTCCGTCGAGTTAAGGTTAATCCCGAAAGCCGACCCAAGGCCGGCGTCGACCACTCCGACGGAGATGTTGATCGCCCGCTCCAGCAGCCGATCGGTTTGGGGCAGCATACCCTTGCGGTACTCCGCCTTGCCCTTGTAGTGCTGATTTTTCAGTGGATTGTTCTTCGGATTGAGGGTTCGCATGTTGAGGATATTTTCCATGTTGTTGTACACATGCCATCCGGAATGGATCACCGTCGTGGTGTCGAGCTTTTCCGCCACCGCGTCCGCGCTTTTCTTATCCGGTAGGAAAACCGTCAGGATCGTGCCGCATTCGCCATCCGGGTCATTTAGGCGGCGGAACTCCAGGCCCTCTATACCCTGGATCTGCTTCTTAAACCGGGCCTTGAGAATGCGCAGGCGCTGCAGGATCCTTTCCAACTTTCGGAACTGGGCGAGGAGGACCGCAGCGTTGAGCTCGGTCATGCGGAAGTTCTGGCCGATGACGGCGCGGTTACCCACTTCAACGCCCATGCGCAGGGGGAAGTGCCCCTGGTCATGAAAGGCAAAGGCCTGTTTGTAGAGCTCCTCATCGTCGGTTACCACCATGCCGCCGTCTCCGGCGTTGATGGTCTTGAAGATGTTGAAGGAGTAGGTGCCCAATAACCCGATCGTACCCAGCCTCTTTCCCTTGTAGAAACCGCCGAAGGCCTGGGCGGTGTCCTCGATCAGAAGCAGGTCGTGTTTGTCCGCAATCGCTTTGAGAGCATCCAGATCCGCCGGGTTGCCGATCATGTGCACCGGTAGGATCGCCTTGGTGTACGGGGTGATCCTGCTCTCCACATCCTTGGGATCCAGGGTCAGGCTCTGATCGACCTCGGCCAGGATCGGTACGGCATTGCAGAAGATCACAGAGGACATGGAGGCGATAAAGGTGTAGCCGGGAACGATCACCTCGTCTCCGGGTCCGATGCCGGCGGCCGCCATGGCCACGATCAGGGCGGCGGTTCCTGAAGACAAGGCCAAGGCATATTTTGCCCCGAATCCCCTGCTGACTTCTTCCTCTAAGGTTTTTACCCTGTGTTTGAAGCTGGAGTCTTTCTCATCCCCGTAGCGGAACAGATAACGGGCTCGTATCAGTGCGAGCAGCTCTTGCTCTTCCTCTTCCCCAATCCAATAGTATCCGGGACCTGGCATCGCTTTCCTCCGAATCAGATATTCTGTGTTTTTGTGTGCTAAAAATTGTAGCCTAATCCTTTCCGGCAGTCAAGGGATTACGGCCATATTTTCCGTAATAGCAGGAGTTTCTCCTTGTACATCCAGGTATTTTCGTATAAAGTTTGTCTAATTCAAACTATATTAAAGGGAAATAATAATGATTAGAAACGTATTGACGATAATTCCCTGTGGGGACTGTGATGAAACGGCTCAGTAGGGATGAAAGTAGAGCTGTCCGGGCTATCTTCTCCCTACAACAACCAACCCGGGCTTCGATCGCCCGCCGGACACGCTTAAGCCTGGTTAAAATTTCTTCAATTTTGGGAGAGTTGGAGAAAAAAGAATACATCGAGAAGGTGGGAAAAACAAAAACCACCGGCGGGCGGCCCGCCTACATCTTCCAGCTCAAACCTACTATCGGTGTGTCTATCGGGGTTTCCATCGCCCCGGATTGCTTCGAAATAGGCGGGATTGACGGTTCCAAGAGTTTAGGGATCCAAGAAAGGCACCCCCTCTCCTTGCCGGCCGACCCGGAAAAGCACGTGGATTCGATCGTAGAGCAGGTAGCCTCTGTTTTGAAAAAAAAGATTGCCCGCCAACCGGACGGACAGCCGGTTGTTTCCATCGGCATCGCCCTGCCCGGCATGGTCGACAGCCGGCGAAGGATCTGGCTGCTCGGACTTCAGGTAACCGGGATTACCCATATCAACTTGGCTGGGATGTTCGAAGAGCAACTTCAGGTACCCGTGTACATCGAAGATGTTTCCCGCACCTTAACCGTTTTGGAGATGTATAAAAACAGAGGAAAGAGAATTCGAAATTTCGTATTGGTGTATATAGGTCTGGGACTGGGCACCGGTATTGTCATCAACGGAAGGATCTACCGGGGATTTCATGGACTGGCCGGAGAGATCGGCCATGTCGAACATGCGGACAACACCTACAGGTGCAGCTGCAACAGCGTAGGCTGCCTGGAAACCGTAGTGTCTACCGCGGGAATACTGAGGGTGTTCCGGGACCGGCTGAAAGAAGGGGTTCGATCGAGCCTGCAAAAAACCACAATGGAGAACGGGCCCGGCCTCAGCCTGGAAGAGATCCTGGCTGCGGCTGAGGGGGGCGACCGGGTGGCCCAATCCACCCTTGGGGAAATCGGTGTATTTCTGGGCGATGCCTGCGCCACATTGATCAAGCTCTTCAATCCGCAACGTTTGATTATCAGCGGTCCCGGTTCGATCTTTAAAAAATACTTCAGCGATTCGGTCCAGCAGGTCATCCAGCAGCGTGTGCTCCCGGAAATGTTGGAGGACTATCAAACCGTGTTTGCCGATTATCGAGCCAATCATGAAGCCAGGGGGGCGGCCCTGCTGGCCATGAAATGCTACCTGAACAGCCCCAACAGACATCGCTCCGACAGAAACTCTTGATGGAAATCCTGACTAAAGCACTGGATACCTGACCTGGCGCAGCTACAAGAAAATGATCAACGAGGCCTAGCCGCCTGCTATTATTCCCACCTGTACAGTGCGACTCGGCGGTCGGCAAACAGGTCGTTTCGCTCCGTCACCTGCTTGTTCTTCGCCCGATCAGGGTCCACCTCCACGACGGTGAGGCTGTCGCCACGTTCATCGGCACGGACCAGAACCTCCCCGTTGTCCGCGGTGATCTGGCTGCACCCCGTGTAGGTCAGGGTTTTTCCACCTCTGCGCTCCGTTCCGTAACGATTGGCCAGGATCCAGAACACCCTGTTTTCGATGGAGCGAACCCGGGTGGTAAGCTGTCCGTATTCGGGAAGCACCAGGTTGGAAGGATGGCAGATAATCTGTGCCCCCTGCAGGGCCAAGGTACGGGCCGCTTCTGGGAAGATATGATCGAAACAGACCAAGAGTCCCACCTTGACTCCGGAAACATCGAAGACTGAAAACCCTCCGTTCCCTGGGGAGAAATACAGCTTCTCCTCGTGAAAGAGATGTACCTTCCTGTAGACGCCGATCAGCCCTTTCGGTCCAATCAGCGCCGCACTATTGAAAAACTCTCTACCGGAGCGTTCGGCCATCCCGACCACCAGGTGGCAATCCGCATCGGCGGCTGCTCTCTCGAGTCTGTCCGTGGCCGGACCGGGAATCGGCTCGGCCATCCCTTCCACCTCCTCCCGACGGATGAACAGATATCCACTCAAAGCCAGTTCCGGCGCTACGATCAGATCCGCCTCGGCACCGGTCAATGCGGCAACCAGAGCCTTCAGGTTCTCTTCGGGCCGGCCAAAAAGTGGGGCAAATTGAAAAAATCCAATGCGCATAACAACTCCTCGATAAGCGGTGGCATTATACTTCAAATCAGGTATATTATAAATAAGCCACCAGGATGCAAAGCCGGCGTTTTCAAGGAAAATCGCGACAGGTACCTACACAGAGGAGAGCAGAATTTGAGTAATCCCGTAAAGACCTTCGTGATCGACACAAATGTCTTCATCCATCGGCCCGATGCTATCCTTTCCTTCCGGGACAACGAGATCGTGATTCCCCTCTGGGTGCTCGAAGAGCTGGACAACTTAAAAAAAAGCAGAGAGGAACGCGGGAGGAACGCGCGGGAAACTATACGCATGCTCGATGAGATCAGCCGCCATGGAGACCTGAAAGAGGGCGTCAAGATGGAAAACGGCTCCATCCTCAAGGTCTGGATCGGCCGCAATCGCAACCTCGAAAACATGCCTGTTGATATCGAAACGGACAAGAATGACAACAAGATCCTCCTGGCCGCCTACAGCCTGCAAAAGGAGGGTAAGCAGGTTTTTTTCGTGTCCAAGGACATCAGCGCCCGACTCAAGGCCACCGCGTTGGGTATCAAGGCCGTGGATTATGAGAAGCAGAAGGTCGACATCGATACGTTGTACAAGGGCTATACGGAGATGGATGTGGGGAAGGACAGTTTCCAGGAGCTCAAAAGTTCCGGTGCAATACCGTGGAGTTCCCGTCTGGTCCCGAACGAGTTCGTGCTGCTGCGGGAGGGCAAGAGCGGCGAGCTGGCCCTGAGTCGGTACAGCAGCGGTGAGGCCAACCTTCAGTTTGTGTCTCCGATGGATCCGGTGTGCGGCATCAGCCCCCTAAACCGTAATCAGGAAATGGCACTGAACCTGCTGCTCGATGATGCCATCTCCCTGGTAACCCTGGTGGGCAAGGCCGGCACGGGTAAAACTCTCCTGGCGTTGGCCGCGGGACTAAAAAAAGCCCTGTCGGAGGATCGTTTCTCCCGAGTGCTTCTGGCCAGACCCATCATCCCCATGGGCAAGGATATCGGTTATCTGCCCGGGGACAAGATCGAAAAGCTCTCCAACTGGATGCAGCCTGTGTACGACAATTTGGAATACATCTTGAGCGCGGACAGGAAGCTGCGCGATCTGACCGTTGACCACCTGATCAACCGCCGTCTGATCGAGATCGAAGCCCTCACCTACATCCGCGGCCGGTCCCTGCCCAACCAATTCATCATCATCGATGAAGCGCAAAATCTTTCGCCCCACGAAGTCAAAACGATAGTGAGCAGGGCGGGCATGGGTACTAAGGTCGTGCTTACCGGCGATCCCTACCAGATCGATACCCCCTATCTGGATTCCAACTCCAACGGCCTTACCTTCCTGGTGGAGGCCTTCAAGGGGCAGAGGCCCTTCGGGCACATAACACTTGAAAAATCCGAACGCAGTCCCCTCGCGGAACTGGCCACGGAACTGCTGTAACCGTTTTGTCGATCCCTCGGTTCAATCCCAGCTACCAGACGATTCTGACGGGATACTTTTTCATCAGTTCATCCGGGCTCAAAATCGTTAGACCGTGAATCAGAGCTTGAGAAATCAACATTCTATCGAAGGGGTCGCTGTGTATAGTGGGTAGAGTCGACACCTGAAGGGAGGACGGTTCATCCAGTGGTAGAGACCGAACTCTGTGCCGTTCCCGCTGCTCAGGAATATAGAGCCTCGGTTGCCCAGGAAGGTCCAACCGGCCGATGGCATGCTTGACGGCGATTTCCCATGTCGAGACCACGCTCAAGAATACTTCGTTGTCCGAATCGGCAAAGAGATCTTTCACCCTGTCCGTTAACTCCTCAGCATCGAGGATCAGCCACAGGAAGGTGCAGGTGTCCAGCAGAAGCCTCATCCGCCCCGACCCTCGAAGGTGTTTTGAATCTCCTCCGGAAGGGGTGCGAAGAAATCCGGGGAGACGGAAAACTCACCTTTGGCTAATCCGATTGGTCGCGGGCTGCCGCCGGATTTGGGCAGGGGAACGATCTCGGCGATCGGTACGTTTCGTTTGCAGAGAAGAATTTTCTCTCCCTGCTCGAGCCTGGAAAGATATTTGGACAGATGGGTCTTCGCTTCGTGGATATTGAGCTTGATCATGATTTAAAACTAAACTAATTAGTGAACTAAGTCAAGTACCTGCATGTCCTGTAATGTGCCACCTCCGAAACTATTGGCTATCCCAACACCTCGTCGCAGGCCTCGGCGAGAACGTCGATCGATTCCCTCAGGGCATCCTCGGAGATCACCAGGGGCGGAGCGATCTTGATACACTCCCCCCCTACCCCCACCGGGGCAAACATCAGAACTCCCTTGTGCAGGCACTTGAGGTTGATCGCCTGAGCCGTGGCTGCATCGGGCTGCTTGGTCCCCGCTTTCACCGCTTGGATACCCGCAACCAGGCCCTTTCCGTGCAGGCAGCCCAAACGATCGCCATACTTCTCCTGGATCTCCGCCAAACCCGGCATCAGCACACTCTCCATCTCAGCGGCGTGCTCCACCAGCCTCTCCCGCTGGATGATCTTCACATTCTCCACCGCCGCGACTACCGGCAGGGGACTGGCCGAGTGGGTGGAAGTCATCGAACCCGGAGCATACAGGCCCATGATCTCTTTACGGCCGATCACCGCCGACAGGGGCAGAGAGGAGCTGATCCCCTTGCCGCAGATGATCATATCCGGCTTGATGCCGTAGTGTTCGTAGCAGAACATCTTTCCCGTTCTGCCGAAACCGGACTGCACCTCGTCGAACATCATCACGATATCGTGCTCCCGGCAAAAGCTCTGCAATCCTTGGGCGTACTCCACGGGCAGAAAATCCGGCCCCACCCCCTGGTAGCTCTCGGTGATCACCCCGGCGATCTCCCCGGGTTTGACTTTGAGCTTCTTCAATGTCTTCAGGAACAGCTCGAAGGAGATGTCCTCGTTCTTGTAGCCGTCGGGAAAGGGGACCTGGACAAAGGTCCGGCCTTCATCCACGATCCATCGTTTCAGAGCCGGAATCCCTCCGGCCAGCTGTGCTCCGAGTGTGCGCCCGTGAAAGGCGTTCTGAAAGCCGACAATATAGCGCTTCTTCTCCCCGTATTTGTCCAACGCGTATGTCTTGGCCAGCTTGATAGCGTTTTCGATCGCCTCGCTTCCCGTGGTCAGAAGGAACACCTGGTAGTTCGGGGGATCCGGGGCCAGAGCTTGAAGAGCCCGGGTCAGCTCGGCCCTCTTCTCGTGCACAAAGACATAGGTCGACAGCAGCGGCTTTTTTAGCGCCGCCTCCAAAGCCTTGCGGATCTCCTTCCGGCCGTGGCCGGCGTTGGTGATCAGCACCCCGCTGGACCAGTCGATCCATACGTTTCCCCACCGATCCATCACCTGAAACCCTTCGGCCCGGTCCCAAACCACCGGCGGCTGTCCCATCATCGACTGGGGTTCGGAACCCTGGAGAGCCTGAAATACGGGCAGGCTTTCCGGCACCGGAAGCTTGGTGCGAATCCTGCGGTATTTCGTCTTTACAGTGGGAACCTCTACGGGGTTCAAATCGTACTTCGCCTCTGACATCTTGCCTGCTCCTTATTCTATAGGTACATTATTCAAGGTACATTGTTCGCTCCGTCCGCCTGTTCTCGGCGGACTTTAACCCGCTTCTACGTGGGGATGTTCACCGTAGAGGATCTTCACAGCTTGACCCTCCGCCTGGATCGACAGCCGGGCCGCCTCCACCACCAGCTCGTTGATATAGCTGTTCGCGGGCGTGGCGATCAGTCCCTTCTCGTCGGCTTCACGGATCAGCTGCTGACGCCGCTTCAGGGACTTCGAGTCTTCCAACCCGTCAGCCTCCACTTCGATTCTGTTAATCGCACCCAGGATGGCGGCGACCGAATCGTAGCCGTAACCGACGGGCATGTAGCCTTTCCCATGCCAGGGAACGAGGCGGTAGAAGTCCGGATTGACGTAGTTGAAGGCCGTACCCCCCGGTCCCCGCCCCTCCAGGTAGCTGTGACTCAGGCCGCGGAACTGGTCGTTGTGCTTGATCATCCCCGTCTTGCCCTCTCCCTCGCAGAACATCTCCAGACACTGCTCGTTGGAACCCGCCCCCTCATCGGGGTAGCCCAGCCCGTCGGTGACGCTCAAGATAGCTCCGTTTTCGAAGCGCACCCGGCCGTTAGCCCACATGTATCCTTGGTTGCCGTTGGGAAAAGTCCCCTTCACGCCGAGCACCGAAACCTCCGTCGGCTTCAAGCCTGTAATGAAGTACACCAGGTCCACATAGTGGCAGCCCACATACACAAAGGGATCGGTGTTCTCACAGGTGAACCAGTTCTGGAAGTTGGAGGAACGGTAGTAGTAGGGCTCGATCATCTTGGCCTCCCCCATCATGAACTCCCCGAAGTGCCCCGAACGGTAATGCCGCCGGGCCAACAGGGAGCGTCTGTCAAAGCGCTTGTGATATTCCACCCCGACGAACAATCCCCGTTCGAAAGCTTGCACCCGGACCTCCTCGGCATGATCGTAGGAGAGCACCAGAGGCTTGACGCACAGCACGTGCTGATTGGCCCTAAGGGCTTCCATCACCACCTGATGGTGGAAATGGTCCGGCATGGCCACCACGACGGCCTGGCGCGCACTCATCGAGGCGATCACCTCCTTGTACAGATCGGGAAAATTCTTGCCTGCCGGCTCCTTCAGGTCCGGATGGGCCTGAAAGTCCTGTCCCGGAAAGGCCTCCCGGATCTCCTCGTTTTCTTTCAGGGCTTTCAGCGGCGGTGTGTTGAGGGCGCAAATAGCAATCTTATCCACCACACCAGTGCGCTGGAGATGATAGATCGAGGGCAGGAGCAGATCGTTAGTGATCATCCCCCCGCCGACGATGGTTACGTCTGTTTTTTTCGTCATGGCTCCTCCGTTCACTACAATACCGTTTCTTCGAGACGATGGGAAGGCATGTCTCTGATTGTTGGACTTTTCGAGTAGTTGAGACGCGTTTACAACCCCTACCGACTCTTGGGTTATTCGAAATGCAGGATTCGCCCTCTATACTTGTCCCGG
>CAZBXU010000127.1:0-10553 GCA_964495755.1 uncultured Spirochaetaceae bacterium
GCAGTTGATTCTTGGTGACAAGATCGATCTCTTCTTTCAGCAGAATGAAATCGATGTCGATCCGCAGCGGACGGAGTGGGAAGAGATGGCGGGTGCTCTTCCTTGGAAGAATCTTGCCTTC
Organism: uncultured Spirochaetaceae bacterium; assembly: GCA_964495755.1. Classification (GTDB taxonomy): domain Bacteria; phylum Spirochaetota; class Spirochaetia; order SZUA-6; family DRHE01; genus JAFGQJ01. Next base: position 122 of record CAZBXU010000127.1, read on the forward strand.
TATGGTCCGGCGCACCACCTCATCTTTTGTGAAAAACGGGCGCTTGAACAGGCTGAATGCATTCCGATGCTGCTGAAATGTTCTCTCCGATTGATCGTCCGCGACGTAGATGATGCGCAGATTCCGGCGGTCCAGATCTGCTTCGAAGTCCTTCAGAGCACGAATCAGCAGGTCCAGGCTGGAACGCTCCTCTCGCATCCTTATTTCGTAAACTTCCTGCTCTCTGGTGAGAATGGCGAAGCAGGAGCGATGGCGGCGGATATTCTCCACCGCACCCGCAAAATCTTCGTGGGTGGCTAGGGACAGGTTTTCCCTCTGGACAAAAGCTTCGAGGAGCCGGGGAACGGGGCAGGCATCGAGGATCAGGGCGTCCCAGCCGAACAGGCCGATCGAGGGATCGTCGTAGTCCACCTCGTAAACCACGATGTCCCTGCAGCCGAGGGCTTTCATTGCCGTGACCCGGTGCATGCCGTCCAGAGCGATGTAGTGGCCTTGGTAGCGCGTTACGATGATGGGATTCTTCATGATGCCGTCATGATCGATATTAAGCTTGAGTTTCTCCGTCCATTCGGCCACAACACCTTCGTGGAGCAGGATCTCGGAAATGGGAATAATTTTGATCTTATCCAGGACTTCTTTCATGATGATGCCATAGGGAAGATTGCGATGTCTTCCTACCTCATAGTATAACAGGGCTTTTCCCTGTTTCAAGATGACAGGAGGGGCGCTTTTTTATACATTTAACCTCATGGTTCTGGCAATCGCGTTGAGCGGTGGAGTGGATTCCGCTGTAGCCGCCGTGCTGTTGAACAAGAAATATCCGCGGATGGTGGGAGCCAGTCACGTGATCTGGCCGGATTCCCGCTGCTGTTCCATCGAGGTGTTGAACCGGGCGAGGGATGTCTGTCGCAGCCTCGAGATCCCCTATATTCAGGTGGATCTGTACGAACAATTTCGGGGTCAGGTTGTAGAGGATTTCATCCAGACCTACCTGAGCGGAAAGACCCCCAATCCCTGCGTGGTTTGCAACAAAAGCATCCGCTTCGACGCATTCTATTCCGAATTGGTGCGGACTCTCCGCCAAAAGGATATGCTCGAAGATTCTGAAGAGCTTCTCTTCTCGACAGGACACTACGCTCGAATCGTGCAGACATCGGATGGGTATTTCATAGCCAAGGGAAAGGATCCTGTCAAAGATCAATCCTACATGCTCTATCAGATCGACAAGGGGATACTCCCCAACCTGGTGCTTCCTTTGGGGGAGTACCAGAAATCGGAGATTCTCTCTATGGCGGAAGAGATGGGGCTTCCCTACACGAAGGTTAAAGAGAGTCAGGACGCCTGTTTCGTGGAAGACAACTACGTGGAGTTTATCCGCGAGCAAACAGGCCGCAGCGATTTTCTTCAAACCGGCTATATTGTTGATCCTGCAGGCCGCGTGCTCGGCAAACACAGGGGTACGATCAATTACACGGTAGGCCAGCGACGGGGCCTGGGGTTGGGCAACGGTCCCTGGTACGTCGCCCGCATCGACCCCCGGGCAAACCGGATTGTCGTGGCCAGGCAGGAGGATGCCGGGCGCCGTGATTTTTTAATCGGTAAAACGAACTGGTTTGTGGATCCGCCGGCATGGCCGCTCCGCTGCACCGTGAAGATCCGCTATCAGATCGGTGAGATCCCTTGTACGGTGGAGCCGGAGGCTGAGGGTTTTCGAGTTGTCTTGGATCACCCGGAGATCGTTACCCCGGGCCAGTCAGCCGTGTTTTACGCTGAGGGGTTGGTCCTCGGTGGTGGGGTGATAGACTGACGGTCTGGGCGCCTCAGAGACGGGCCGTATCAACGGTGTCTCTGGTAACGAGAAATCGAGTGTGATCGAAATTCAACCAGGAAGCGGGAAGCTCAGGATCCTTTTTCAATACTCTGGCGAGTGTCTCCCGTTTGTTTTGTCCGCTCACGAGAAAGAAGATCCGCCGAGCCAGTTTGAGGAACCCTGCGGTCATGGTCAGGCGGAAGCTCTGAGCTCGAGGAGCGTACACCGCTGCGGTCCAGCCCGGAAGATTGGGACTCATCGGCATTGCATCCTGAGTGGGATTCGGGGCTCCCCCTCGCATAGCCCAACCGTCTGGGAATAGCGATGCCGTGTGTCCGTCCTCTCCCATGCCTAAAACGAGAAGATCCGGATACTTGCTCTCCGCGTCGAATTGCTCTTTCAGGACTTCTTCGTACTGCCGGGCTCTCCCGATCGGACTACCCAGCCCGGCCTGCCAGGAAAAGATACGCTGCGGAGCGATATCCAGCGGAGCGAGGAGAGTGCTGCGGATCATTCCTTCGTTGCTTTCTTTGCTCTCCGTACCGGCCCAGCGTTCATCGCCGATGAACCAGCGGATCTGCCGGCACCCGTCGGGAAACGCCTGCAGCAGCTCCGCCAGTTTTCGGTAGCAACTCCGGGGTGTCGATCCACCGGCTAGAACGACAGCCGGTTCCTTGCCGGAAGCGCAATCATCCTCGATTGCTGCAAACAATATTTGGGCTGCCTGATCGGACAGCTCCTGCAGATCGGCGAACACCTGTACCTTTTCCACAGCCTACCTCTCCCTCGGTCCTACCCTTTTCTCGACCACAACGACTAGATCGCAATCTTCGCTTCGCAACTGATAAGGAAGATTGCGGGGTAGGATCCACTATATACTATAGTCTAAAGTGATATTGCAGAGAAAATCAATGATACCTCTACCAATGCAGAACCCCTGGCCCGGGGCGCCTCTCTATTTTAAAAAGAAAACCGGCTCCACGATGGAGGATGCCCGCCGGCTTTTCCTGACGGGGTGTCCGGATGGGACGGTTGTCCTGACGGCGTTCCAGGAACGGGGACGGGGGCGAATGGCGGATCGCAGCTGGTCTGCCGAAGAGGGCAAGAATCTTCTCTTTACGGTGGTGCTTAGAGCCCCAGGTGGAGTCGGAGGAACCGGGGGGGCTCCCCAAAGGCTTCCCCTCATTGCCGGACTAGCTCTGGCTGTGACCGTAGAACGGTTGTACAGTCTGCCGGTACAGCTGAAGTGGCCTAACGATCTTCTCGTGGAGGGGAAGAAACTTGCGGGAATTCTCTGCGAAGCCTTGGCCGAAGGGGGAAGCTTCGGAGTTCTGATCGGTTTTGGTGTGAACTGCAATCAGGTTTCCTTCCCGGAGGATCTGGACCGGAAGGCAATCTCGCTGAGCCGGATCCTCGATCGGGAGGTAGACCTACCTATGATTCTGAAAGAGCTGTTGAAGGTGTTGAGAGCCACCCTCGGCGATTCGGACTGGAAAAACAAGGTAGAACAGCGCCTCTACGGGTTAGGCCGCGAGGTTTTTCTGCATACGCCCCAGGCTGCCGGATCGCTCAGGGATCGACGTGGGGTGATTCGTGGGTTGAACAGCGACGGTTCCCTGCTGTTCCAACCGGCCGGAAGGCTTGAGGTGATTTCTCTATATACGGGTGAGATCCGTTAACGATCTCTATCCGATTCCGTAGGAAAACATCTGCTTTCGATTGGTGATGAATCCGGCTGTTTGGGGCAGGTAACTCCCCCCTAGGTTGGCGAATAACAGGTACCCTCCGCGCCGCTTTCGTACCAGGAATTCGATTTGCTCAGTACGTGTTTTGTAGGCCGGGGCCGCCGTCAGTTGCACTGCTGCGTCTTGTTTCACGATTCGAAACTTTTTGCCGTACAAACGCTTCAGCATCTCCTGATGAGGTACCGCTTCGCTGTGGCGCATCCCGTTCGCGAGCTCCGCCTCGATAAGGAGTGAATCATCCTGGGTGAAGGAGTAGAGGCATATCTCCAGAGGTGCACTTTCGTACAACAGCGCATTAGGGATTAATGGGTAATGAACCCCAATATCGAGGCGCAGCGTCGGTTCGTCACCCTCGAAGTAGTGGTCCAGGATCACCCGGATCAGCTGCGATTCTTCCCCGATTCGAGCGCTGAGATTCGAGCGCAGGCCGGCTTGTCCGTCCCTCTCGAAGGAAAAAGCGCTCTCTGTCCGCAGATCCACCCTTTTTGCTCCCACGGTGAGAAAAGACTGCGAGGGTTTACCCGCTAAAATCCCTGTTCCCCGTTTGACCAGGTTCGAGAACCGTCCTTCCACGAAAGTAGCCTGGACAGCCGTGCCGATCAGGGCTACTGAACCTGCCATGCTTACATTGGTGATCTCAAGTTCCTCTTTAACTGCTTCAACCGCCGTCTTGTTGCCTTTGAGCCCGTTGTTTGGATTTGCTCCGGCCAGCGATTCCAGGATGATGCACAACTGCTTGTTCGTTTTTCGCTTTTTTGCCCGCAGGTTCTCGACCTGGGCCCAGACAGCCTGTTCGTCAGGCCCGCCGTGAGGTTCTATAAAATTCAGGAGATACGTTGGATCAACCGGGGTAGTCAACGGTTTTCGCTTTTTTTCGTGAAAGGAGAGAAAATCGACCTTGCGATGCCTGGTCAACAACTCGATCAGGGGACCGAGCGTTCCCGCTCCCGGATCGAACACGACGAACAGGTTGTTGGTTTTCCCCAACGAGATCGCTTTGGACATCTCATCGACTGATCTCACCACAACAACCGGCTGCAGCAGAACTTTGGACCTGGATCCTGCGATCGTGTAAGCTGGGTTGGCAAACGGTTCAAAGTACGTTCTTCTTCTGCCGGCGGAGCGGGGCTTTAAACGGAAGAGGGAAATGGGGACACCGATGACTCGAAATCCCTGACGGCTGTACACCGAAGCCGCCGCCTCGGCGAGTAGATCGGGATACGCCGGTAGGATAAAGTCAGGGTCCATATCGAACAGCTTGTTCAAACCGGGAAACCAGGGATTCTTGTAGCACCAGAGCAGCTCCCGCTCCAATTCCTCCGGCAGCATCAGAGGATGAGGAGATCCGGTAAAACCGCCCGGTACGATTCTGTCCTGCCGCTGTTTGATCCGCTTCTTGATTTCCCCGAGCAGATCCGCCATGTTTCGGCTCTGTTTCTCCAACACGGGTTTCACTGCGAAATTCCAGTGCAAGGGAAGCGGAAACCTGGTTTCCAATTTTCCAACTTCTTCGAGCAGGCGATCGGCCCGCCGGCAGAATTCGTCGTGGGGACAATCCCCTAACCTGACGCCAAGGTATAGATGTAAGGCTTGACAGTTGCTCACTCCCTCTTTTTAACAAATCACACGGCAAAGTCAAGTGTGCTGACCCCGGAGACGGATAGGTAAAAAAAAATGCATTTTTTAGTTGATGATTGGGAGAAGAATTTGTATCTTTCAGACAGGTAAATTTCTATTTTCATTCATAATCAACTAAACTAAGTGTTAAAGGAAGGGTTAAAAAGATGGCGAAACAGTTACAGTTTGACGAGTCCGCCAGGCGGGCACTGTTGAAGGGTGTCGAAAAGATGTCTTCGGCAGTCAAAGTAACCCTGGGACCGAAGGGGAGAAATGTCGTTCTGGACAAGAAGTTCGGCGCCCCTACAGTTACCAACGATGGGGTAACCATCGCTAAGGAGATCGAACTCGAAGATCCCTTTGAAAACATGGGTGCCCAGTTGCTCAAAGAAGTAGCAACCAAGACAAACGACATCGCCGGTGACGGTACTACAACGGCGACGGTATTGGCGTATTCGATGATCAAGGAGGGTTTGAAATCGGTGGCTGCCGGTATCAACCCGATGGAGATCAAACGGGGCATCGCCAGCGCCGTTGAGGTCGCTGTTGGTGCTATCAAGAAGAGCGCCAAAGAAATCAAGGAGAAGGAAGAGATTGCCCAGGTTGCTGCAATTTCTGCCAACAACGACATGGAAATCGGTGATCTGATCGCCGATGCCATGGAGAAGGTGGGAAAAGACGGAGTCATCACCGTTGAAGAATCCAAGTCCATGGAGACTCACCTCGAGGTAGTGGAAGGCATGCAGTTCGATCGTGGCTACCTGTCTCCCTACTTTGTGACCAACCGGGAGAACATGACCACGGTGCTTGAGGATCCCTACATCCTGATTCATGACAAGAAGATCTCCAGCATGAAGGACATGCTTCCCGTCCTGGAAAAGATCGCCCAGGCGGGGAAACCGATACTGCTGGTAGCCGAGGATGTGGAGGGGGAAGCCCTGGCTACTCTGGTGGTGAACAACCTGCGGGGTACGCTGAATGCCTGTGCGGTGAAAGCGCCCGGATTCGGCGATCGCCGCAAAGCAATGCTCGAGGATATTTCCGTCCTGACCGGCGGTCAGGTCGTCTCCGAAGAGCTGGGTCTCAAACTCGAGAATACCGATATGAGCCAGCTCGGACGGGCCAAGTCCGTCAAGATTGACAAAGAGAACACCACCATTATCGAAGGTGCCGGTAAGTCCAAGGACATTAAAGAGCGCATCGGCCAGATCAAGGTCCAGATCGATGATACAACCTCGGACTACGATCGTGAAAAGCTGCAGGAGCGGCTGGCCAAGCTGGCCGGTGGTGTAGCCGTTATCAACGTCGGCGCCGCGACTGAGGTCGAGCTCAAAGAGAAGAAGCACCGGGTCGAGGACGCCCTGTCCGCCACCCGGGCTGCCATCGAAGAGGGAATCATCGCCGGTGGCGGTGTGACCCTGGTTCAGTCCGTGAAGGCTCTCGACGCATTTGACCTCAAGTCCCTCACCCAGGATGAGCAGGTGGGCCACCGCATCGTAAGGCGTGCCCTCGAAGAGCCGATGCGCCAGATCGCGGAGAACGCCGGTCTGGACGGAGCGGTCATAGTCGAGCGTGCCAAGAAAGAGAAGAAGGGTATTGGTTTTGACGCCGCCAAGATGGAGTGGTCCGACATGTTCGCCCGCGGGATCATCGATCCCGCCAAGGTGACCCGCTCGGCCCTGCAGAACGCCGCTTCCATCGCGGGCCTGCTGCTGACCACCGAGGTCGCGATAACCGACCTTCCCGAGAAGGAAGCCCCGGGTCCGGCCATGCCTCCGGGAGGAGGAATGCCTCCGTACTAAAACAGGCGAGGTCGGCAGCCCCGACCGATCCCTGAGCCGAGTGAGAAGACTGAAAAGTTTATACGAGCCCCCGGGAATCCCTCGGGGGCTCTTTACAGATACTGCGGATAGTCCGTCGCCAGAAGGTGGAGGGGTTTCTCATCCTCCTCAATTTCGGGAAAACGCCCGGTAGGCTCGTAGAAGCGGTTGTCTGCTCTGTCGTCGTTTACGGCACTCACCTCTCCAACCAGAACCTTTCCTTTTCCGGATTCACCGTAGAATCGGTGGTACACAAAGGGTTCGAGGCAAATGCTCTCGCCGGGTGTCAGAACAACCTTTGCCCCCGGTTCGACTCTACGTTTTATTCCGTCGACCTTTACGGTGAGGGGCTGAGCGGAAAGATCCTCCTCTTTCGTGGACCCGTGCAACTCGATAATCAGGTTTCCGCCCCCCCGATTGATGATGTCCTCCATCTTGTTCCAGTGAAAGTGGCGGGGGGTCTCCTGGTTTTCCCGAACTACCATGACCTTCTCCGCGTAGGGCTTCCGGCGCCCCGAGCCCTCCAAGCTTCCGTTTCGCAGGGTTAAGAGGATCAAGCCCCTTTTAGCAAAATCTCCGGACCCGAAATCGGTGAGGTCCCAACCGAGCATGTTTTCGACAATCTCCCCCACCTCTTCCTTTTTCCCCCGCCACTGTTCCGGTTTCCAGGTAGCCCAAAGGGGCAGCTGGAACCGGCATTCCTCGAAAAACTGGAGAGAGTCTCGAATCAGTATATTGATTTCACTTCGTTTCATAACAGAAATGCCTCATCCTCCTTACTATATTTTTCGCACATTGTGTATTAATAGTATACTATTGATGAAATGTCGAATATCATTCTGCGTTTCTTTCATTTTCGATGGAGCGTTCTGCTAATCGCAGAGCTCTATGCATTGGAGGGCGCAAAGTTCACTGCCTTGGTGATGAAACTGCGGATTAGCCGCAGCGTGCTGAGCTCAACACTGAAGCACCTGATCGGAGATGGGATCGTTGCTGCAAATCCCGGATACGGTCATCCCTTGAGACCGGAATATATTCTCACCGCTTCTGGACAAAAGCCAGCTCCCTTCTGCCGGGAGCTGATCAGCTCTGTCCATAATCAGGACGAGGAACAGCTGCTACAATCGAAATGGGCACTTCCTGTGTTTTTTGCTGCCGGTCGGAGGGAGGTCCGCTTTTCCGCGCGAAGGGGGCAGTAATATACTGTGAACCGAAAGCATGCCTTGAAAGCAGCTCTGTAGAACAATGACGAGATGTGATGTATGACAATTCTTTCCGCTGTGATCACCCTGATCCTGGTCATGGATCCCTTTGGCGGGATTCCCGTGTTTTTATCCCTTCTCCAGCACATCCCCGCAAAAAGAAGACGGATCGTCATCGTTCGGGAAATGACGATTGCTCTCTGCATCCTGGCTCTGTTTCTCTTCTTCGGGAAGTACATCCTCTCAGGGTTGCGCATCTCGGAACCGGCCCTGAACATCTCCGGGGGGGTGATCCTCTTCCTCATTGCCCTGCGGATGATCTTTCCCAAACGGATCATCGAACAGGCTGAAGAAAAAAAGGATGAGCCGATCGTCGTGCCCCTGGCCGTTCCTCTGATCGCAGGTCCTTCCACGTTGGCCACCGTCGTCCTGTTCGCAACCCGCTATCCCAATTCGATCGTTCGTTGGTTTTTTGCCCTGCTGATCTCCTGGGCCGTCGCCCTGCTGATCCTGCTGTTTGCCGATCTGATTCGAAAGCTCCTGGGCCATCGAGTGATTCAGGCCATCGAACGGTTGATGGGTATGATTCTTACCACCATGGCGGTGCAGATGCTGTTGAGCGGGGTGCGGGAGTTTTTGCTCTCGCTTCAAGATTGAAATGGGTGGCAGCAGCCAGCAGGTGCCGATCGTTGCTGTATACGGCTGTAAAGCCATGCTCTCGTGCGCAACTGAGGTGAAGTGCATCTGATCGAAGATGATCTCAAAAGTCTCCCGACTGAGTTCGTTTTCCCGCAGTTTTTGGTGCAAGGAGGAAGTCAGTTCCATTTTGCCGAAGATGCAGCCCAGCATGGCGACCGGGTTTCCTCTGTCGGTGATAACGATTTTTTCTCCGGCACCGATGCGTCGAACCCAGGAACCCGTGTTCGGGTGAACCTCTCGAATTGAGATCTTTTTCATGTGCACGATGTAACACAGTTTTGAATTCTCTGCGAAGGCTGAGATGAAAAATACCGCCCCGAGGTCCGCTTCGGTTACGGGATAGACTGCTGAATCTCGATCTGGTAGCCCTCCGGATCGTCGAACACGAAGGCCTTGATCTTCAGCTCCTGGCTTTCAAATATCTCTGACAGTTCGTCAACTCCGAGGTGCCGGCAGTAGGCGTAGAACTTATCAACATTGGGCACCCGCAGGCAGATCTGAACGGGCTTGACCGGGTGGGACTTGTGCATCCCCCGGGTTTCGTCGACCACGCCGATATAGCCGGCCTCGGATATCCTGTAGATCTTGCACCAGCCCTGGTCGATTTCCATGGGAAACCCCAGCGTCTTGCCGTAGAAATCGATCCCCTTTTGCAAGTCCTTGTAGTAGATGAAGGTGATGAGTTTTTCCGCCTTGTTTCCTGGCAATGTCGGCCTTTCCATCGGCAATCCATCCTTTCTTCTCCCGAACACGCCGGGATCCTTCACGAGAGAGTCCCCGAATGATGAAAATGGACCATAGGTCCGTAATATGGACTATCGAGAGAGTACTATATACCACTAAAGGATGTTTTATGTCAAAGGGTTGACGAGCGGAAAATGCCGTGCTATAAAAAAATGAAATGGCATTCCACGATCCGGTCCACCGAATCGATGGACAATGTTGATCGGCGATAGGAAAGCGGGCAGAGAAAGCACAGTGGCACTATACACCGAAGAAATCGCGGATTTTATCTGGCGAAACGGCCAGATCATCCCATGGGCCGAGGCTACCATCCACGTCAACGCCGTAGGCCACGCCTCGGTGGCGGGCATCTTCGAAGGCATCAAGGCTTATTGGAACGAGGAACAGGAGGAGTTGTACGTATTCCGTCTGGAGGAACATCTAGAGCGCTTCCTCAATTCCATCCGGATGGTGCGCTACGGATTCGACTACACCCGGCAGGATTTGCACGAGGCGGTGCTCGAACTGCTCAAGGCCAACGAGTACCGCAGAGACGTGTACATCCGGCCGTACATCTTCCAGAAAGGTCTGGTGCGGGAGCTGCTCCAGGCCCAGCCGGGAAAAGCCACGGAACTGATCATCGATTCTTGGCCCTTCTCCTCCTACCGCGACATGAATCAGGCTTTGCAGGTCTGCGTCAGCTCCTGGACCCGGATATCCGATAATGTCATGCCCCCCCGGTTGAAGTGCTTTTCCAACTACCACAATGGCCGGCTGGCCGCCATGGACGCGGTGGTGGCCGGCTACGACTGGCCG
>CAZBXU010000128.1:0-6510 GCA_964495755.1 uncultured Spirochaetaceae bacterium
GCCAACATTTTTAATCTCCATCATATCCTCCCCGATTTCCTTTGATCAGTTTTTTTCCCTTGGGCCAGTATAACTGAAGTTGCACTCGTGGAACAACACGCCCCCGGGCATGGGAAGGAGGTTGTCGAGGGAGGAGAATCGGGGCCAGGCGATACGCCCCACTGCCGATAGGGGCTGTCCGGACCACAGCCCCAGAACAAGAGCGCCGGCGGCGATAGCCGCCATTAGGTTCCTGGTTAGCACATTGAGGATGAGGATAAGGCTGAGAGTTCCCAATACTTTGACCAATGCCGGTATGGACAGCAACAGTTCCACCGTGGCCCCTCTATAGCAGAAATCCGGGGGAAGGTCAGCGGGGGACTGCGAATCACAACCGCCTTGAAAGTATCATGCATACGGGCTACCCTTTGTTTTCAGACAGGGGGTAAAAGTATGCGACGAATGATCCTGCTGCTGGCCGTTGTTCTAATGGGCTGTTCGACCTACTACGCGGGCACGCGTTACGACCAGCCGGCAAAGCAGAATGTGCAATACCTGCGTTCCACCATTGTCAAGAAGGACACCAGGGGAACCTTCAGCCTGAGCGTTCGTTTGATAGACACCGAGGAATCCAAGACGATCTACCTGGTCATGGAACACGTGGGCAGGGAGCTCCTCTATATTCGAGACACGGAATCCCTGATCATCCGCGGCTCCGGCGCAGATATGCGCCTTTCCCAAGATAAGAAGCGCAGAGTCCGTCAACAGCTAAAGAACGAGGTTCGAGAGGTCTCCTTCTTCCCCATCAGTGAAGAGCAGTACATGGACGTGACAACCTCCAGGGAGACCACGGCGATACTGATCACGGCCAAGCAACCCGTCCGCTTTCCGATTTCTTCGACCTTAAAGGTCAACATGCGCCGTTTCTATCAGGATCATATCGCCGAGTAGTAAAACCCACGCCCGGCTTACGCCGCAGGATCATGCCGAACGTGTTTCTTCTACAGCTTCCGCCGATAGATCCTGTGGGTCTTGTAGACCCGGCCGCCCAAGGTCTTCATATCGGCGAGCATCAGGGAGGTAGTATCGGCGATCTGGACCATCTCTGCCTTCCTGAAGCCTGAATCCTCGATGGTTCGAATCAGCTCGTAGTACAACAAGCCGTTTGCCCCCAGCTTTTGATACTCCGGCAGAATTCCCGCACCATTTACGATCAGGGTATCGGTCCGCCCGGCTTCAGTCAAAAGATCGACCAGGCTGATCGGATTCAGCCTGCCCTTCGCTCTCTGCAGTGCCCCGGAAAGGTCGGGAAAGGCAAAGAGAAATCCGGCTACCTGGTCATCGTAGTAAAGGACCTTGATGAGGGAGGGTTTGGACACCAGCATCAGATCTTTGGCCAACCTGTCGATCTCTTCCTCCATCAGCGGGCAGAAGTCCTCATGGACGATAAAGGCGCGGTTGTACATTTCTCCGATCTGCCGGGCGATCCTCAACAACTCCCTCTGCTTGCGAAATACGGGGACTCTGAAATGCCCCCGCTTGTAGTGAATCTCCGCCACCCTCCGGATCTTCTCGGGAAGCTGGAAGGCATTGCGATCGATCACCGCCGTGTAGTAGTCCCGGACCTTCTCGAAATCATTTTTCTCCAGCAGCCGGCGGTAGTAGGGAAAATGGTAGTGCATCATGGTCATGGTAGCCCGGTGCTCAAACCCATCGATCAGCAACCCGCTGCCGTCCATACCGGAAAATCCGTGTGGGCCTGCAAGCTCCTCAAGTCCGCGCTTGTGGGCCCAGGCCGAGGCGGCCGCGAACAGGGCAGCCGCCGCTTCTTCATCCTCGGTACACTCGAAGTGGTAGAAGCGCGCCTCTCTGCGATTACGATAACTGTTGAACCTCCGGTTGTCGAACACGGTAATCCGCCCCACCGGCTTTGCTTCCCGCCGGGCCAGCAGGAAGGCGGCCTCGGAGTGCTCGAAGAAGGGGTGTTGCTTCCTCAGGATCTTTGCCATCTCCGAACGGAATGGGGGGACCCACTGAGGAACATTTCTATACAAGCGGAAGGGTAGATCAACAAACTCGTTGATAATTTTTCCATCCGGTGGTGTAACTTCACAAATCTCCAGCATGGCCTTCCCCCCTAGCGGTATCCCATTATGACATAGGAAGACATCGCAATCTTCCTTTCAATTGCTATCGAAGATTGCGATATATATACACCGAGACTCAGTTTTACGACAGCCCGATTTCCTGTAGAATGTAGGGCTATGATTGTACAAGGGATTTCGGTATTTTCAACAACAACAAACAAGCCAGTGGCCCTGCAGCTTGAAGGCGAGCGCATCGTCGCGGTCAACCCTCTTGAAGAGAGCAGGGATCTGCCGTATATCGCCCCGGGATTTCTCGATATACAGGTCAACGGCTACATGGACAGTGACTACAGCCTGGAAGATTTTTCGGGTGACCAGGTGGCGAAGATCGTCTCCTACCTCGACCGTTCCGGAACGACCCAGCACCTTCCCACGATCGTCACCAGCCCTGAAGATCGTATCCTCCGCAACCTCAGCACCATCGCCCGGGAAGTGGAGGCGGACAAGGACCTTGAACGGGGGATTCCGGGAATTCATATCGAAGGACCGTATATCTCTCCAGAGGATGGAGCCCGCGGCGCCCACGATGCTTCCTTTGTTCGTCCCCCCGACATCGAGGAGGTGAAACGATGGCAGGAGGCGGCGGGAGGCCGGATCCGTATCATTACCCTGTCACCGGAGTGGGAAGGAGCGCCGGGTTTCATCGAAGAAATCACGGCCATGGGAATCATTGCCTCGATCGGACACACCGCGGCCGGTGGGGAGCAGATTCGGGCGGCCGTGGAAGCGGGCGCCCGTATGTCCACCCATTTGGGAAACGGGAGCCACACCATGATCCCCAGGCTACGCAATTACATCTGGGAACAGCTGGCCGAAGACCGTTTGCCGGCGGGGATCATCAGCGACGGCTTTCACCTGCCCGATGCGGTCCTCAAGGTGTTTACCCGTGCCAAAGGACTGGAGCGGCTGATCCTGGTCAGCGATGTAGCCCATCTGGCCGGCTTCAAACCCGGCATCTACCGCCGGGGCAATATCGAAACCCAGGTGTTCGAAGATGGGCACCTCGGCCTGCCGGGCACGGAGATCCTGGCCGGAGCGGCCCACCTGCTCGACTGGGATATTCCCCACTTCGCCGCCGTCACCGAACTCACCCTGGGCAAGATCGTCCCACTGGTCACCACCAATCCGGCTCACCTCCTTGGACTCGAGCCGGGTTATGGATCCCTCGATCCCGGGGCGCCGGCAAACCTCGTGCTTTTTACACATGAGCCCCGGCAGCCGCGGCTACAGATTTTGAAGACAATCCGTGCGGGAAAAGTCGTGTACAGCGGCTGAACTACTCCAAAACAGCAAGTTTCTTAGCCGGCTTAATAAAGCTTATTGACAAAGTAAAAACTATGCAGTAAAAACAGACAAGAGGAGCAGTTATGGCAAGGAACGTGTTGATAACCGGTGCCGGCGGTTTTGTAGCCGGAAATATCATTACCCAGGCCGGGGAGGAAGTGACCTTCCATGGATTGGAAAAAGTGCCGACGGATTTGGCGGGGGACAACCTGATCTGGCATGTTCTCGACCTTCAGGACTCCGACGCCCTGGAGGAGATTTTCTCCACAGTTCAACCGGAAGCGGTCATCCACACCGCCGCACTTTCGGATATCGACTACTGCCAGGCCCACCAGGAGGATGCGGAACGAGTGAATATTGGAATCACCCGAACCCTGGTGAATTTATGTGCCGGCGCGGGCGTGCGTATGATCTACTTCTCGTCCGACAGCATATTCGATGGTCGAAAGGGCAAATATGTAGAAGAAGATCTGCCCGAACCATTGCACTTCTATGGACAGACCAAAGTTCAGGGTGAAAAAATCGTTCAGCAGGGCTGTGACAACTGGGTCATCATCCGGCCCTCCCTGATCGTAGGACTCCCCGTGCTGGAAGCGGGCAATTCCTTCCTCTGGCGGATGATCAAAGAGCTCAAGAAAGGCCGGACCGTCGCCTTTCCCAAGCAAGAAATCAGATCGCCGCTGGACGCGATCACTTTGAGCCGAGCTGTTCTGGAGTTGGCCGGAAACGACTACACAGGTATCCTGCACCTCTCCGGAAACGATACGATGAACCGATTTGAAATGGCTCAAAGGATTGTGGACAAGCTGGGATATCCACCTGAGTCAGTGATCGACAAGAAGCCGGTTGTAGACAGCGGCCGTGCCCAGCGGCCCAGGGACGTATCGTTGACTAACGTCAGGGCGAGGGCAGTTCTGGCTACACCGATGCTCGATTTCGACCGGGCGTTGGAACTGATCATCGAAAACAAGGGAGACAAGGTGTTATGAGCAGCCCTGAAATTAAATACGACCTGCAGATCAAGCACGGCAACGAGTACGGGCCCGAAGAGGAGGCGGCTGTTATCGAAGTGCTCCGGCAGGGTGCGCCGACCTCAGGTATCGCCTGCCAAAAGTTTGAAGAAGAGTTCGCCGCATACTGTGGAACCCGATATGCCCGGGTTGTTTCCAACGGGACGGCGGCTCTGTTTCTGTCCCTTGTAGCCGCAGGGGTAACAAAAGGGGATCGGGTCCTGACCTCTCCCATGACATGGATCGCAACGGCCGCCGTCGCAGGCACCCTTGGAGCCGATGTCGACTTTGTGGACATCGATCCCCTCACCTACAATCTCGACCCGGAACAGCTTAAAGGCAAGATCACGGCCAATACTAAAGCGGTGCTGCCCGTTCATCTTTACGGACAGTGCTGCGATATGGACCCCATTCTGGAAATGGCCGAATCCATGGGTTTTGCAGTAATTGAAGACGCCTGTCATGCCGTGGGGGGTGAGTACAAGGGCCGCAAAGCGGGAAGCATGGGCAGCACTGGATGTTTCAGCTTTCACGAGCAGAAAAACATCTCCACTCTGGGGGAAGGGGGTATGGTGGTGACCAACGATCCCGATCTCTACGAGCGCTGCTCCCTGTACCGATCGCACTGCGCCAGGGTGTACGGCAACAGCACCAAATACTGTCGTCTCGACGAGTCTAAAGTCCCTATGGGCAAACGTTTCTGGTTTCAGGACTTCGACGATGTGGGCTACAACTTCCGTATGACCGATATACAGGCCGCGGTCGGACGTATCCAGCTGACCAGGTTGGATGGGTTCAATCAGCGCCGGATAGACAACGCCGCCTATCTCACCGAAAGGCTAAAAGAGGTGCCCGGGCTGACCTTGCCCACTGTCAAGCTTGAAAACAAACATGTGTTCCATCTGTACCCCGTGCTTATTGACCCGGAGGGGTACGGGATGGGGAAAGACGATTTTATCTATGCCATGCTCTATGAGAGGGGCATCAAAGTAGGCACCCACTATACGCCCATTCACCTGAGCCGGGCTTTTGCCCGCAGGGGATTCAAGAAGGGGCAGTATCCCGTGACGGAAGCCGTAGCGGAACGCTTGGTCACCCTGCCTATCAACCCCCGGCAGACGCGGGAAGCCCTGGACTACCTGATTGAAAGTATAAAGTCCTTGCAATGAACATCAATCCTCTACAATCTTAAACGCCCAAGCCGGGGCACCCAGAGATTCAAGCGCCGATTTTACGCTTTCCAATCCCTCGCGCGGACAAAGGGCGATCATGCAGCCCCCTCCACCGGCGCCCATCTGCTTGGCGCCCAGGGCGCCGGCCTCCCGCGCGGCGGTGCAAAAGTTCTCCAAACGGTCCGTGGAGGTGCCCATCAGCTTTTCCTCCGCTTGCTGTTTGTTCATGAGCAGCCCCAGGGTGTCCAGATCCCCTTTCAGCAGGGCCTTTCTGCCCTGTTCAACGATATCGACGACCCGACCCAGGCAATCCAGAAGCAATTTTTCTCTGGACTCGATGCGTTTCCGCAGCCAGATCTGGAGCTCCTTGGTGTCGTGCTGCTCCTGGGTGTCGGCCACGACAACCGGCAGTGAGTCACCGGGCAGCTTTTCCACACCGGCATCTGCGCCGGTACAGATGTAGGTGATCCCGCCGAAGGCGATAGCGTACTGGTCCATTCTGCCGCACTCGACCTTGAGATCGCCGCTTTCGATCTGGAAGGCCAGCTCGGCGATTTCACCGGGAGTGAACGGGATGCCGTAAGCCCTGCCCAGCACCCGGATGGAGGCAATGCACAGTGCCGCGGAGGAGGAGAGCCCAGCGCTGATCGGGATCTGCGAGCTGATTTGTGCCTCGAACCCGGTATCCACTTTGTCTTTGAGACGCTGAAATACAGCCTTGAAGTATTTCAAGGGCGAAGTGAAGGTAAGGCTGTCCCCCAACCTGAATTCCTCTTGAAAGCCTATATCCCGGCCGGTCAGGACAACGCGGTCGTCCTTTCGCTTGGTGAGGGTAATCGTCATGTAAGCGGAAATGGCCGCGGCGATGGCTGGTTTTTCAATGAGATCGGCGTTGTCTCCCAGCAAACAGATTCGCCC
>CAZBXU010000128.1:6610-10356 GCA_964495755.1 uncultured Spirochaetaceae bacterium
GTTGACAATGCTGACCTACTATGGTAGCATTTCAGCAGAAAAAGTGGAAATGATTCCATCGGAAATTTATATCTAAAGAGGAGGTGATACAGGTTGCTAGTGATCTAGATGGAATCGGGGGATTCATACTAACTATTCACATTTGAAGGAGAAAAAATGAACAAAACCAAACGACTTTTACTGTTCTGCCTGGTGCTCTTTATTATCCCGGCGTTTTTCGTTTTCGCCGGCGGCCAGGGGGAGAAAAAAACGACAACCATTACCCTGATGCGTGATGCGGCGGAGATGCCGGATGAGGTTATCGCAGATTTTGAAAACAAGAACCCGAACGTCAAGGTAGATGTCGTGGAAAACGATTTCACCAAGCTCATGACCATGATAGCCGGGGGCAACCCTCCGGATGTGTTCAGGGTCAACGCTATCGGACTGCCCTACTGGATCAGGAAGGATTTCCTGAAAGACATCACCTCTAAGCTGGAACAAGAGATCGATATGAAGGATCTGTTCCCGGTCAACGGTATGTACCGTTTCGACGGATCGATCCAGGGCAAAGGACCGTACTACGGCCTGGTCAAGGATTGGTCCCTGGATTACATGTACTACTACAACAAGGATGCTCTGGCTGAAGCAGGTGTGGCTAATCCCAGCGACGATACCCCGCTGAGCACGGCTGAGTTCACCCAGATGATCAACAAGGCCGTGGTATACAGAGGCGGTAAAGTGGAGCGCTACGGATTTGCCTATACCGACGATGAGTTCAACGGGTATTTTCTCACCATGTTGGCCTCCAAGGGCAAGTGGCTCTTCACCAAGGACGGGACCAAACTGAACATCGATGATCCGGACGTCTATAACCTCTTTAAATGGTGGTTTGACGAGGCAAAACTGCACCACGCCATGCCCAGTCCTCTGGACCCGGCTCCCGACTGGGGAGGTCCCTTGCTGCAGGCCGGGCGTCTTGCGATTATGTGGGACGGCTACTGGTTCGGTCCCATCATCAACGAAGGCGGCCAGATCCCTCCGGATCATTTTGGTTTTGCTCCGGCTCCGATTCACGGAAGCAAGCGGGTCAATGCCACCGGTGGCGGCACCGGTTATGTGATCTTCAACGGCACCAAGGCCTATGATGCCGCCTGGACCTTCTGGGCCTATTACATGCTGGAGGACGAAGCCGTGGCCAGGGCCAAGAGCGGCTGGGGGCTGCCGGCTTTTAAGTCTCTGCTGAAATACTGCCCCCAGGACACATCCTTTGACGCCTACCGGCTCAACCAGGTCAAGAAAGAGCTTCCCTATCAGATCATCCTCCAGTTCCCGTCATACCTGAGGGAGACCGCGCTGGTGTCTGCCTTTAACCAGCATATGGAACCGGCATTGAAGGACGCCATTAGTTTTGACACGGCTTTGAAAAATCTGGCCGAACAGATCAATTCTGTGATCGCTAAAGAGATGTAGGCCCTTACAGAGGCCAAGTGAAAAAAAACCCTGCTGGGGATAGCCGAATCATGTTCAGATTCTCATCCCCGGCGGGGTGTTTTGTGAGGAAAGGAAGTATTAGTTAAGAAAAGATGAAGAGAGAGACCAGGGTATTTTACCTGCTGATCGGGCCGTGGATCGCTATGTTCCTGTTCCTCAATGTCTTTCCCATGGCCTACAGTTTCTATTTGTCCCTGACAACTTTCGACGGAATTTTTGCTCCCCGATTCAAGGGGTTGGTTAACTATGTGAAGCTGATTTCCGACTATCGCTTCGCCAACTCTATATACAACACCCTTCGTTTTACCTTTTTCAATGTCCTGGCTACTTTGGTTTTCAGTTTCTCTATTGCCTATCTTTTGAACAGGAATCTGAAGGGCAGAGGCTTCTTTCGATCTATCTTCTTCGTACCTTATGCAGTACCGATTATTGCCACGGTATTTATCTGGAAAACCCTTTTTAACCGGGAGTCGGGGTTGATCAATATTATACTCGCACTCTTCAACCCCAACGTGGCCCAGAATTTTCTCGTTGATCTGCCCACCTTTACGCTGATCGTGATGTTCGTATGGCAGGCGGGGGGAAGCATGATAATATTCCTGGCCGGGCTTCAAAATATCCCGAAGCAGCTGATCGAAGCGGCGGATATTGACGGAGCAAGTGGGTTTCTCAAATTGGTAAAAATTATCCTGCCCCTTATGTCTCCGATCATTCTGTACCAGGCAGTTGTCGGTATCATGCTTTCCTTCAGCGTAATCGTTCAACCCATCCTGCTCACCTCCTCCCCTGGGGCGGCGTTCACCGCTTTCTTGAATCAGCAGCCGCCGCTTGAGAACTACTTCACGATTATATATGCCTTCCAGCAGTGCTTCACCAATCAGAGTTTCGGATACGGTATGGCCGTGGTGTGGATGATGTTCATTATCATGCTGCTGCTCACCTTTGTGTTCCTAAAAATCATCAACAGGCTGGTGTACTATGAGCACGAGTAGAACTCGGGTAACGCAATCAATACAACAGGTATTACTCTACCTGTTCTTGAGCGTTTTCACCGTTGCGGTCCTAATGCCCCTCTTCTGGTTGGTTTTGAGCTCCTTGAAGACCCAACAGGAAATGGTTACATATCCGCCGGTTTTCTTACCCGTTAAGTTTCAATTCGGTAACTATCTCCTGGCTCTGACCAAGATCAGGTATTTTAGATACTTGTGGAATACGATTCTCTTGTCCATGATCTACACCGTTCCTGGTATGGCGAGTGCGTCAATTTTTGCCTACGCTTTTGCCCGTTTCAACGTGCCGGGAAAAAACTTCCTGTTCAGCATCGTTCTTGTCGTGTTGATGATTCCCCCTGTCTCGGTTCTTCTACCCGAATATGTTTTTTTTGCCAAGTTGAAACTGGTAGGCACATACAACATCTGGCTCCTGTGGGGCCTGGGTGCAAACCCTCTTTTTATCTATCTGCTGAGGCAGTTTTTTTCCTATTTCCCCCGGGAGATGGAAGAGGCCGCCATCATCGACGGCTGCAGCCGGATCGGAGTGCTGTTCAGGATTTTCCTCCCGCTGTCAAAACCGGCCCTCATCACCGTCTTCATCCTGTCGTTTTTGTGGGTGTACGGGGATTTCATGGGTCCGGTCATATTTTTAAGCGGACAGAACACCACTCTTCCCGTGGCCATGGCCAACGGTTATGTAGTACGCAACGGCATACTCCTGGTATCCGTACTTCTGTCGGGAATCGTTATCTACATCATTCCGGTCCTGCTGATTTTCATCTTCGGCCAGAAATACTATATCCGGGGCCTTTTGTCGTCCAGCGGGATGAAGGGATGAAAGAAACATGGTTACTGCATCTAGAGCGGGTCAGGAGAAAATAAGGGACGCCAACAACAGAAAGATATTGCATCTCCTGATGAAGGAGAGGGAGCTGAGCAAGCAGGAGATGGCGAAGCTGGCGGGCTTGAGCGTACCCACGGTTACCAGTATTGTTACCCACCTCATCGAAGAAGGAATCGTCGAAGAAGCCGGAGTGGCGGTGTCCACCGGTGGCAGAAAACCGATGATCACCCGGTTTCTGCCTGAATCCAGATATGCCTTTGGTGTTGATTTTTCGTCGAACCACCTCACCTCCAGCAATAAAATCAGTGTCATCCTCATCAACTTTGACGCGGTGATCAAACAGGAGGTGGCCTTTGACTACGAGGATTTTCGCAACGTCGGTGAGATCATGAACCATATTCGACAAGTTACCAAAGAGATGGTCAGGGCACATGGTA
>CAZBXU010000129.1:0-10327 GCA_964495755.1 uncultured Spirochaetaceae bacterium
TACAAGATACGGCTGGTCGAAAGGAAACCCAAATCCTTTCCCCTGGCTTTTGCCCTCTAAGGCCCACATGATCAAAAGGCAGGTAGCTACTGCCGGGATATCGTGCGGAGGGCAAGGCTGAAGAATGCAGGATTGAACAAGGCCGTCGATAAACCCGTCAACAAGATGAGGAGTACCGGAAAAGAGATTTTTCAACCCCCGCGCTCGTTTTCGCAACGTTTGCTGAATGCCGTGCTTTCGCAGTCTGTTTCGGAGGGTGTCATTCTCAGTGCCAAAAAGATCCTTGCCCAGGTCCCGCAGGAAGTGGAAATGGCACAGGAAGTGAGGCAGGTTTTTGAACACCTCTTCGATTGCCAGCACAATCCCTTTGCCCATGTCGCTGACCACGGCAAGGGGCTCCCCATAGGCTTTCTTAATTCTTTTCAGAAAAGGAATTATCTGTGCCGAGTTCTCGGTTGGGATCTTCATATTGTCCAAAACGATCTCTGTGATCCCATCCAGGGCACTGACC
Organism: uncultured Spirochaetaceae bacterium; assembly: GCA_964495755.1. Taxonomy (GTDB): domain Bacteria; phylum Spirochaetota; class Spirochaetia; order SZUA-6; family DRHE01; genus JAFGQJ01. The sequence continues at coordinate 512 of CAZBXU010000129.1, forward strand.
AGATGCGGGCTTGCCCCTTCGCAGGTACCATCCAAATGAAGAATATAACCGCCGTGCATCTGCAGATACGCTTTGGTTTTTCTCTGTACTTTCCTGTGCGCCAGAGCCAAATAAATCACAAACTTGCGGGCAAGGTAAGAGACCTCGCTGGTGCAGATGCGGATGTTCTTTTCTTTCAGCTCCGTGGCAATTTCTTTGGCGTTTCGACAGCGCAAGAAAAAGGCCTTGCCCACGTAGACCAGCACATCATAGCCGAACTTCGCTCGTTTGGGCACAAGGCAAGAAAGTTGCTCGGAACCAAAGATAAGATCGCATCGGGGGCAGTGCAGCTTCATTTCCCAGGCAATAAAATCTCCGATGAGGAGGGTAGCGAACTCTCGGGGTTTTGTTTTCAAAACCTTTAAGCGGTTCCTACATACAGGGCAACGCTCAGTTTCCGGTTCAAAAAAGATCGTGGGTCGAACCGGAAAGAGTTTGCCTGCACTGGTATTTACAGTCAAACGATCAATGGTTTCGCGTAATAGCATTACGGTGAGGTATCCAGAGTTTTTTTTAAAAGCTCATGATACTGAAACAGACCGCGGATTGTTTCTTCGCCAATCGTATACCCCTTTTGGGAAAGGATTCGGGAAAGCTCGACGATGTTGCTTTTGGGATTTCGGACTCGTTCCACCAGGATCGCGATGCTCTCAGCATCGGGGGGCAGCTTGCCAAGAGGAGGCTCAGGAGGAAATCGTTTTCCCTTTTGGGATTGGTATACCTGCGGCTCGGATGAATAGTACACCACCTGCCGCCGGTCCTTCTCTCGGCGTAACTCAGTGAGCTCTTTGAATTGGGGCATGAAGGAATGGGGATTGATTCCGATGATCTCAGCCAGCTCGCAGTTCGTCAGCCCCTTCTCAGAAGTTCTGACAAAATGAATGATGGTGTTCTTCAGAGTGCCGTGTTTGGAGAAGAAGATCCCTCGGTATTGCCACAAGCCCTTCTTGCTGAATTGCGGTATGGAAGGAAGTGTATAGTACCGGCCGTTTTTATTGTAACTGGTGTACACGTTCCACTCCTTCAGTCTTCTACGCACGGTAGTTGGCGAACAGTGTAAAAGCAAATCAAGCCCCGGTACTGTCATGATCTTCTTCTGCAAAAAGGTGTCGAAAGCCTCCTGCTCTTGACGGATATTTCGGGTTCGCATAGCCCCTCCCTTTAATGATAAAGTTTAAGATAACTATTTACATTATCTTATACATTGCCACTATTTTCAAGGAAAAGCCGGGGTTTTTCACGAAAAACAGCTGATTTGGGCTTAAAAACAAGTAGATCTTGAGAAAAAATGAGAAAGTATCAGAATTCAGAAGTATACAATTATAGGTGATGTAGTGACTTACTTGATTTCCAACCGTCTGTTGTTTTCATAGTTTTTGTCTAAGGCGTATGAGAAATCCGGGCTAACGCCATTTTCAGTCAAGTTCTTTTTAATGTTGAGTTGAAAGCTTGTTCAAATATCATATATCCAATCGATTTATAACCTTTTTGTCTTCTCTCATACATCCGCATAAGCATTGGCACATTTCTATCAACATAGTCACAACATTCGGCGACATTTAGACGGATCGTGAAGGGGAAGGGGCATAATTTTGGCAAAGATACCGACCCTTCAGCGTAATCGGGTGCATATTTTCAGTAGTGATTACCCCAGCGCACTACGCGTACGTGGATGGGATGATGGTCTACTGGGCTGTTGTCTGCGCCGAGTCGGGAAGGTCTGGAGTCAGCTGGGGCGCCAGGCAATTGTCGAAGTGCTTGTGCCGCAACAGAGACCGTTGACGGGCGAACACAGGGTAATATAAGACGAAAGAAGGGTAGAATCCACAGAGACGTTCCGTTCTCCGAAATCATTGCTGGGAGGTTTGTTCGTGGGAACTAACAAAAAGAAAGAGCGAAGGAAAGCAAAAAATGCTCAGATGGATCTGGCTGTTAGGATGGCGAAAGAGAGGTCTATCCCAGAAGGTTCTGTGATCGTGGAACCGAAGGGTAGGGACAAGATGTCTGAGATTCTCATCGACTTCGCCGAACCCCTTCTTGAACTTGTGGATAATGAGAAGGCAATGCTGACTTTGGCGATGACTGCATGGAATATCGCAATATTCCCGGAAGAGGATCGTGACGCGAAGATAGATGAATTGGTCATAAAATGCTTCCCGCAGGACGATCCGCAGTCTCTAGAAAAGATCAGAGCGGTAGTAGGCATGCTGGTGTTGAGAAAGCTCAAGATGTACCCTGACAATGAGAGAATCCTCCTGGGATATGAGTTCATCGAGTCAGGAGACAAGAGGACGCTGAACGTCATGTCGACGATGCGCCGTTGAGAGCGAGGTTCAACGGCTCTGGATAGGGTGACAGAACTCCAACAGCTGCTGCGCTCGCAGGTTCTTTGTAGAATGACGCCTACCTGTCCGGCAATGCCATGTTCGCATCATCCCTCACTTCTACATCCGATTTGTCGGCGAAGACCGCCTCCGAGATGACGTGGTCTGTAATCTCCTCCAGGTAACCGCGCAATATTTCATTCAGTTTCTCGTACTCGGGCCAAAGCGTCTCATCTACGAATCGCCGGGGCACGTTGGCCATCACTGTCGTGTACCGTTGACGGTAGTATCGATAGGGTTGTATTCCGTATCGGCGCAACAACGCGACAAATAGCTTCCGAGACCACATGTCCGGCATAGAAAACGTGTATTCAATTGGCGGATCTACCTGCCGCGTTTCTTCCAGACGCTGCAGGATTCTCTCAAGTGCATTCCCTGCCGCAGTGCGCTCGCCAGGGGTAGTAGCTCGGGCAAAGAGGCTCTCGATCCGCTGCAACTTCCCGATGAGCTGTTGTTCCTTGGTCATGGCTTCTGACTTCCATTCGCTTCGTTGCGTAGCGCCGACGGGCATCGCCGAGGTCCCGTACCGCTGGGTAACGAAGCCAAAAATATGAACCAATCCCGCCATCGCTAAGGATCTCTGCACTATATCATCCCCTAAGAGCATAGTGAAGTCGACGGGAGAGGCAATGATGAATGTAATCCTGCTTCGTGGAGTGGCTGGTTTCGATTGAAAGACAAGAATAGTATTAGTGGCCCACAGATCCACCGTATCCCAGAACGGCAGCAATTTTTCGTCAACCCACACACCTTATGGGACATGGTGCCGTGCGGTTGCCGGGAAGCCAGCGGCAAGGCATATTATCCTCACAAGGTTGGAGCTCGGTAGGTACTCGTCCGTTGGCAAAGAAGAAAAGATACCCGAAAAATATCAACGATGGATCGAGGCGGGGAAGCGTTATCATCTTTCCCATGCTCACATCCAGATGGCCAGAGAACCGGGGCTGAATCCAAAGAAGTTTGGCAGCTTGGCCAACACGAAACTGGAACCCCGGAAATTGCCCATGCCCGAGTGAATCGAAGAGCTGTACATCAAGCATTTCAAGAAAAACCGGCCCGATAACGTTCGTTCCTTCGAACAGATGGTGAATACCTATCACTTCTTTTGTTTGCGCGCAGAAGCCGCAGCCCGAGCGGAGTGGCTTACCCCCTACGCCGAAGCCGTGCCTCCGGATGCCGCTGGACCCGCGGGTTGCCCCATCTCGACGGCCAGCGCTCTGGAGTCCAGGACACGGCCGAACTTCAAGGCGAAGTTCTTCAGAGTGGCCGAGTGCATCCCGGGATCGTAGGAAGATACGCAGTCGCTCAGGACCACGGTCTTCAGACCGTGGTGGAAGGCTTCACGCGCGGTCTCCTCGACGCAGATCTGCGTCACGGTTCCGCACACGACCGCCGTATCCACGTGTTCGGAGAGCAGGATGTCGTAGAGGTTGGTGCGGAAGAATGCTCCGTACCAGTACTTGTCCACAACGTAGTCACCCGGCTGAACAGTCAGCTCGTCGATCACCACGACACAGTCCAGCTCCTGTCCGGCGTCTTCGTAGCGGCGCAGGAATCCAGGCCGGCAGCAGTTCACGGGCGGGCGAAGCTGGGGCGACCACTTCCAGAGCAGGGTCTCCTTGGGACCTGCGACGAAGCGGGTGAAAACGACGGGGCGTCGCAGCTGGCGGAACAGGTCGATGGTGCGGCAGATCGGCCCGATCGTGGCCCGTGCGTCGGGCACCTCCAGCGGGGCCCCCACACGCACGAAGTCGTTCTGCATGTCCACAACGATCAGGGCGGTCCGGGACGGATCGATGTCGAACGGACGGGGCTCGGACATGGCGGCTACCTCCTGCTTGAGATTATCTGGATGATCTCGTCCGACCGGGCCACGAGACCGTAGTGATTCTCGATCAGGTACAGGCCGGCCTCCTTGAGCTGCTGGGCGTGCTGCCGGTCGCGCTTGGAGAAGCAGGCCAGGCAGTCGGCCACGCCCACCACGTGGTAGCCCAGGGCGAAGGCGTGGTGCAGGGTGTCCCCCGCGCAGATGTTCAGATCGGTGCCGGCCAAAATCAGAGTGTCGATCCCCCGGCTACGGAGCATCGTGTCCAGATTAGTGCCGACGAAGGCTCCGTAGGCGTACTTGACGATCACCAGCTCCCCGCTTGCCGGGGTCAGCTCGTCGATGTGTGCGGCTCCCCAGGAACCCGGCAGGGTCACCGTCGGCTCGCCCCAGAAGGCGGTCCAGGCGGCGGAGTTCTGGCCCCGTTCGTTGATCACAGCCGTGTGGATGACCAGGTAGCCGTTGGCCCGGGCCGCTTCCAGCAGCCGCCGCATAGGCTCGATCGAATCCCGCACTGCGCCTATATCGAAGCCGAAGCTCGCCATCTTCCCCTGCGGCGAGACGAAGTCGTTCTGCATGTCGATGAACAGGAAGGCCGTCCGATCGGTACTCAGCCGCCCGCGTAGCGTGTCTTTGACCGAATCTTTGTCACTCATCGGTTGTCACCTCGGTTCCCAATCTACCTGAACCCTATCCCCCCGTCAAGATTCGCGGGTCGCAGCGGCGCCTCGCCCTCACCCTCCCTTGTGCTGTCGGCTCTCTACCTGGTTGTAGGCGATCACGATCACCAGCAGCAGCACGGCCCGGACGATCTGCTGGTAGAAGATGCCCACCCCGGAGTGGCCGAGCACGTTCAGGAGCATGATCATCAACAGGATCGTGATGAGCGACCCGCCCAGGCTGCCCCTGCCTCCGGCCAGGGTCGCTCCGCCGATAAGGCAGTAGGCGATGCTGTCTAGGGTCAGGCGCGGATCTACGATGGGCTCCGCGCCGCCGGTGCGGCCCAGCATGTAGAAGGCCGCCAGGCTGGCCATCACCGAGCTGATCAGGTACGAGCTGAACTTGGTGAAGCCCACGGGCAGGCCTGACCAGGTCGCTTTCAGGTCGGACTCACCCACTGCGTACAGGCGGCGGCCGAAGCGGGTGTGCCGCAGCACCACGGAGAACACGGCGAACAGCGCGAGGCCCAGGAACACCACGATGGGAATTCGTAGCCAGGTCCCGTTGGCGATGGTCTTCAGGATCTGCGGGGCCGGGGCGATGGGCTTGGGGGTGAGGACCAGGGAGATGCCCTGCAGCACGATGCCCACCCCGAGGGTGGCGATAAAGGCGTTGATCCTGCCGCGCACGACCAGGAAACCGTTCAGCAACCCGATCAGCACTCCGGCGGCCAGCATGGCGGCCAGGCATAGGAGTACCGACTCCGGAAAGGCATTGTAGGTCTTGATGCCGATCACGCCGATGATGGTCATGGCGGCGCTGACCGATAGGTCGATGCCCCCGCAGATGATCGTCGCTAGCTGGCCGGTGGTCAGTAGCAGGTACACGAATGACTGCCAAGCCAGGTTGCTGAGGTTGATCCTGTTGAGGAAAAACGGGGAGATCACCGACCCGGTCAGGAACACGGCGGCGAGCAAGAAGGACAGGACGGCGATGCGGTTGTCGGCCGAGAACAGCGACCGGGCCAGGTTTCGCAGCCGGCCCTGGGCCTGCGCTTCCTCCTCGCGCCGCTGCTTCTGCTCGGTGCACAGGTGCAGCATGGCCGACTCGTTGATCTGCTCGCCGGCCAGCTCCCCGACGATCTGCCCGTCGCGCAGCACCAGGGTCCGGTCGGCCAGCTTGACTATCTCCTCCCAGTCCGAGGAGACAAGGATCACCCCCTTGCCCAGGGCGGCCGCCTCTTCGATCACGGAATAGATATCCTCGCGGGCGCCCACGTCCACGCCTCGGGTGGGCTCGTCGAGCAGCAGCAGGTCCGCTTCGGTCAGCAGGACCCGGCCGAAGACCACTTTCTGCTGGTTGCCGCCGCTCAGGCGCTCCACGGGTTCCTGCAGATGTCTGGTGTTCAATGCGATCCTGCCGGCTATGCCGGCGGCCCGGGTCCTTTCCTTTCTGCGGTCGATGAAACCCAGCAGAGGCCTGTTTGTCACGGCGCTTGCGTTCAGGTTGCAGGTCACCGTCTCGCCGAAGAACAGGCCCTCCTTCTTCCGGTCCTCGCTGACCGGGGCCATTCCGTGGGCGATAGCCTCGCGGGGGTGCTTTACCACCAGGTCCTCTCCCTCCCGCCGCAGCACTCCGCCTGTCGGGCGCAGGATGCCGTAGATCGCGTTCAACAGCTCCGTCCTGCCCGCGCCCACCAGCCCGGCGATGCCCAGGATCTCCCCGCTGCGGACCTGAAATGAAACGTTCTGCAGCTTGCCCCTGACAGACAGACCCAAGCACTCGAAGATGATCCTGCCCTCGGCCGCGGGCCGGCGCACCCGCGTTACGCCGCTGGCGATCTCCCTACCGACCATGTGCCGGATGAGCTGATCTTTCCGGATCTCCGCCTTCTCCAGCGTGGCCACCAGCCTGCCGTCACGCAGGATCACGCAGCGGTCGCACAAATCGCTCACTTCGTCCAGGCGGTGTGACACGTACAGGACCGAGGTGCCCGCAGCCACTGCCTCCCTGACCTTCGCGAACAACCAAGCGGTCTGGTCCTCCGACAGGGAGGCCGTGGGTTCGTCGAGGAGCAGGATCTTGGGCTTCTCGGCGAGGGCACGCACGATCTCCACCAGCTGCTGCTGGGCGATGCCCAGCTCGCTGACAGGCCTGGCGGGAGCGACGTATAGCCCGTCACTCCTCAGGACCCGCCCAGCCTCCTCACGCATCGCTTTCCAGTCGATCAATCCGAAGCGGTTCTTGAACCCGTCGTCGACGAAGATGTTCTCAGCGACGCTCATGTTCAGAAACAGGTTCAGCTCCTGGAAGACGCTGGCGATGCCCGATGTCTTGGCGTGCTGCGGGGAGGAAGGCCGGTATTCCCTGCCGTACAGGAACATGTCGCCGGAGGAAGGCGGCTGGACTCCTCCGACGATCTTCAGCAGGGTGCTCTTGCCGGCGCCGTTGGCGCCGACCAGGCCGACGACCTCGCCGGATGTAAGCTCGAAGCTGATGTCGCGCAGAGCCTGGAAATCGCCAAAGCTCTTGCTAATGCCGGAGAACGACAGTACGGCGGTGCTCACGATCCAAGATTCCAAATCACCTACCCCCCGGCTCGCGAGCCGGGGGGTAGGCTAGGGGATTTACTTGTAGAACTCGCTGATCCGGTCGGCCGGTATCTGCGAGGCCAGCCAGTAGGAATCCGGCAGAGATGTATCGATCTTCGCGGCCAGTTCGGTGCCTTCCCAGATGGTCGGGGCCCGCAGGTCGTCCTTGACCACGGACTCGCCGTTCAGGAGCTTCATGGCCACGTCGGCCGCGTCCAGGGACAGCTCCTCGCCGGAGTTCACAACCATGTAGTTGGTGTAATCCAGCGCGAGTGTCTTCTTCAGGAAGCCGAACCAGTCGTCGGCCGAGGAGGGCGGGAGGGGGCGCTTGGCGTCGACGAAAGCGTCCAGAGCGCCGAAGTTCATCAACCCGCCATCCACGATCAGGCCGTCGACCGGCACGCGCTTGGCGAAGTAGCTCTCCACGATCTTCTTGGCCTCCGCCGGGGTGTACATGGCGTACTCGGTTCCGAGCACCTTGATGTCCGGGTAGCCCTTGAGGGCCTCCTGCACGCCCTTGAGCACGTTGTTCGAGTAACCGGAGCCCGGGTAGCCCATGATCACGATCACGTTGCCCTTGCCGCCGATCTTCTTGGCCACCCAATCCGCGAAGGCGTAGCCGGTCTTGATGTGGTCCCGGTCGACGTAGGCGTCGTACTTGTCGGTGCCGCACAGCCCGCCGAAGATGACCACCTTCACGCCGGCGGCCTTGGCCTTCTCGATCACCCCCGCCGCCGAGATCTCGCTGACCGGCTGTACGATGAGCAGATCGATGTTTTTGGTCAGCAGGTCCTCGATGTCGGCGATCTGCTTCTTGTCGTCGTAGCCGCTCTCCCCGTAGTACACGTTGGCGATCTGGTCTGCGTACTTCGTGCCGAAGGCATACTTGAAGTGGGCATAGCAGGAGGCCGCCCAGTCGTTGTTGGAACCCTGGATGCTTACCCCAATGGTGTACTTCTTCGTTTCCGTAGCCTTGGGCTCCTTCTTGCTGCACCCGCCCAGCGCTAAGCCCAGAATGACGGCGAGCGCCAGCAGGACGATCGCCCCTCGCACGAACCCTTTCTTCCTCATACTTATACTCCTCTCTTCGCACGGATATCTCGAGCCTGCGTGAGCGTCGGCCGCCATCGCAGTCTTCGTCTCAATCAAGCCGCCATCAGCGCCTGTTGAAGAACAGCGCTGCGTAGGTCACGGAGAGCAGCAACACTCCCTTGACGATGTACTGAAAGCGGATATCGAAGCCGAACAGGATGACGATGTTGGTGATCAGGGTGATGGCCAGGGCCCCGCCCACGGCGCCGACCACCGAGGCTTTGCCCCCACCCAGGAAGTTGCCTCCCAACACCGCCGCCACCAGCGCATCCATCTCCATGCCGCTGCCCAGCGTCATTTGATCGGCGAAACCGATGTACCCGGCGCTCATGATTCCGGCGATCGACCCCAAAACGCCGTTAAAGCCGAAGGTGATCGTGATGGTCCGCTCCACGTCCACGCCCGCGAAATGGGCGGCCGTCGGGTTCAAGCCGATGAGCTCCACCTTCCTGCCCCAAACCGTCTTCCTGAGCAGCACCAGCGCGACGATCGCGACCACGAGGAACATGAGCACGGAGTTCGACATTTCCCCGATGAGACTTCCCTTGATCGCGTTCACGAGCGCCGCTGGGGGCACTCCCATGGGGGTGACCCCAATCGCCAGACGCATCACTCCGCCTAGGATGGCCGCGGTGAACAACGTGGTCAGGAACGATTGGACCTTGTAGCGCGTTACGATGATGCCGTTGATCACGCCGATGGCGACGCCGAAGGCCAGGCTGGCCAGGATGCCGTACAGCAGAGCCCATTCGCCGAATCTTTTCACAAAAAGCATGAAGATACCGATGGACATCTGCAGGATCGCTGCAACGGACAGATCTACGCAGCCGGTGGCCATGACGAAAATCGTGCCCATGGTAACAACTCCGAGAGACGAGGCCTGCCGAAGCATCGTGTTCACGTTGTCGAAGGCGAAGAAGGTCCGGTTGTTGATGAACGCGGCGGCGCAGACGAAGAACAGAATCAGGTAGACGCTGTTGTACTGGGTGATCAGTCTTCGGGTTCGCATCGGGAAAATTACACCAGGTCCCTCAACAGCACAGAAATCAACTGAATATATCAGCATGATAGGGAACTGTCAACAGATCTAAGAACAAAGGCATCTGCCCTGTGGGGTATTTCCACCCTCGAATGGGTGCGCCAGGGGGTGCGCCGCCGCGACGCCCAGCCCGCTTCAGTGCGGAGATCGCCACCCCCAAGTAGGTGCGGCCTGGCGAAGACGCCA
>CAZBXU010000130.1:0-2303 GCA_964495755.1 uncultured Spirochaetaceae bacterium
AACGGGGACAATCACTCCCCACCACAAGTTCAAGGCCCAGATCATCGCCCTGACCACGGCAGAAGGTGGACGTCACTCACCCTTCTTCTCGGGGTATCGTCCCCAGTTTTACTTCCGGACCACCGACATCACCGGTACCGTGACTCTTCCGGATGATCGCCAGATGGTCATGCCCGGAGACAACTGCGAGGTACAGGTGGAGCTGATCCACACGATCGCCGTTGAGAAGGGCTTGAGATTTGCTATTCGTGAAGGCGGGCGCACTGTCGCGGCCGGCGCGGTAACAGACATCATCGAGTAATAGAGCGCCGGTGCGATAGCTGCCGGGCCTCCGGTCCGCCTGGTTTCGGCTGTCCAATTTGCATTGGTAAAACGACAGCCTCAATACCCGGCTGGACAAGAATTTGTGAGCTCTCCCAAGCGCCGGAGCAGCTTAAGTCGAAGATATGCGCAATGAGCTTAGAGCAAGACTAGGATTGCCTGGAGGAAGAATGGTTAAAGAGAGGATTCGAGTTCGTCTGCGGGGATTTGATATCGAGCTGATCGACCAGAGTGCGAAAGCTATCGTTCAAACGGTACTGAAGGCCGGATCCAAAGTGTCCGGTCCGATCCCTCTGCCAACCCGGATCAACAAATTCACCGTTCTTCGCTCGCCCCATGTGAACAAGAAATCCCGGGAGCAGTTCGAAATGCGAACGCATAAGCGTCTGATCGACATCATCGAACCAACGCCGGCGGTAATGGACGCTTTGATGAAGCTGGAACTGCCCGCCGGTGTGGATGTTGAAATCAAGCAATGAGGAAAACCATGCTGGGTTTGATTGGTAAAAAAATTGGAATGACGCAGGTCTTCGACGAGCAGGGGACACAGACTCCGGTGACTGTGATCGAGGTGGAGCCGAATGTCGTGATCGGGGAACGGACGCCGGAAAAACATGGCTACTCCGCGGTGGTACTAGGCTACGGGGTGCGGAGAAAATCGCGGATAAGAAAACCCTACGCCGGGCAGTTTCCCGAAAGCATAGATCCGAGCCAGTTTCTAACCGAAGTGAAGGATTTCGATGGAGAATACAAGCTCGGTGAGAAGATCGGTTTGGAGACCTTTGAGGGTGTGCGTTTTGTGGATGTACGGGGAATCTCCAAGGGAAAGGGCTATCAGGGGGTTATGAAACGGTACGGCTTCGGCGGCGGTCCAAGAACTCACGGTTCCCTCGTGCACCGAGAACTCGGTTCCACCGGTCTAGCCAGTGGAAAGGTGTTCAAGGGTACGAAAATGGCGGGGCGTATGGGAGCGGAGCGCAAAACAGTGCAGAACCTGCAGGTGGTCAAAGTTGATCCGCAAGCGGGGGTGCTGTTGGTAAAGGGCGCGGTACCCGGACGGAGAGGCGCAACCCTGTTCGTTGCAAAAGCGAAGAAGAAGTAGAGGATACCATGGTTGTGAAGGTTTATGGCATCGATGGATCTAAACAAAGGGACATCGATCTTGTCGACGCAGTATTTAACAGATCCGTCAGCACGGGGTCGATCTATCATGCCATCCGCAACGAGTTGGCAAATTTGAGGGTGGGAACCGCATCTACCAAGACCCGTAGCGAAGTCCGAGGCAGCGGTGCCAAGCCCTGGCGCCAGAAAGGAACGGGCCGGGCACGGGCGGGAACGCGACAGTCGCCCGTTTGGGTAGGGGGCGGTGTGGTTTTTGGGCCCAAGCCCCGGGATTACAGTTATAAGGTCCCGAAAAAGCTTAAACGACTTGCCTTTAAATCGATCCTCAGCCAGAAGATCCAGGACGATCGTCTGATGGTGGTCGAAGATTTTACGGTGGAATCCGGGAAAACACGGGAGCTGGTCAAGATTCTTAAAGGATTGACGCCGGAAAACGGCAACCGCACGGCCATTGTGATTTCCGGAGAGGATTCCATGCTGAAACGGGCGGGCCGAAACGTACCGGGCTTGAGCATTCTGTCCTACAACAGACTCAGAGCTCACGACCTGTTCTACGCAAGTACCGTGATTGTGTTCGAGAAGGCCGCGGACGAGCTCGGTCGTTTCTACGGTGGCATGAAACCGGAGCGTGCGGTCGGGAAACCTAAGGCCAAGCTTGCGGCAAAGCCTTCTTCGAAACCGGCAGCCAAGGCAGCCGGCGCGCCACCGCCGGAGCGTGGAGCCAGGGATAGCGAGGAAGCGGTGGCAAAGGCTTCAGAGAAACCTGCAACCAAACCTGCAATAAAGGCCGAGCAGAAACCTAAAGCCAAGCCTGCGACCAAGACCGCGACCAAACCTGCAATAAAGGCCGAGCAGAAACC
>CAZBXU010000130.1:2403-10299 GCA_964495755.1 uncultured Spirochaetaceae bacterium
CAGAAACCTAAGGCCAAGACCGCGGCAAAGGCTACGGCGAAAAAGTCGGGTACAGCGAGCAGTAAGGCAAAGAGCGGCAAATCTTCCGGTACCGGCACGTCGGGAAGCCGCACCACGGCACCTCGCACGGGCGGACAGAACAAAGAGGGTGCGTGATGGATCTATCCAAGGTCATAATCGAACCGATTGTAACGGAAAAATCGAACCATATGCGGGACAGCGGCAAATACGCTTTCAAGGTGGACAGCCGGGCGAATAAGATCGAGATCATGCAAGCCGCTCGTCAGTTGTTCAACGTACATCCCGTTTCCTGTCACGTTATGCGCGTGAAGAGGAAGCCAAAACGTGTACGGTATCAGCTCGGGTACACCGCGGAGTGGAAAAAGGCTATCGTAACCTTGCGTGCGGGCGAAGTCATTCAGGTATTTGAAGGGGTATAACTCATGGCAGTAAAAAAGTACAAACCGATCACCCCGGGAATGCGCTACAAGACTGGATTGACCTTTGAGGAGCTGACCACGGATCGACCGCATAAGGGACTTACCAAGGGGAAGTCTTCCAAAGCGGGTCGTGGTGGGGGTGGACGCATCAGTGTCCGGCGCAAGGGCGGAGGCCACAAGCGGAAGTATCGAGCGATCGATTTCAAGAGAGACAAGAAGGGCGTGCCCGGATCTGTGGCAACGATCGAATACGATCCCAACAGGAGTGCTTTTATTGCTCTTGTCAGCTACCGGGATGGAGAAAAACGCTACATATTGGCGCCCGCGGGACTGCAGGTGGGTGCTCAGATAGTAAGCGGCCCTGGCGCTCCTTTAGAGCCGGGAAACGCCTTGCCCATTGAAAAAATTCCTCTTGGTATGGTCATTCATAATGTCGAACTTACCCCTGAAAGGGGCGGACAAATCGTCCGTGCCGCCGGGGCAGGAGCAACTCTGATGGCCAAAGAGGGGGAGTATGCCACCCTCAAGCTGCCGTCGGGGGAGATGAGGCTGGTGCTGGCCCGGTGTTATGCCACTCTCGGTGAGGTGGGAAATCAGGATCATATGAATGTCTCTTTGGGGAAAGCGGGACGCGGCCGCTGGCTAGGTCGTCGACCCAAAGTCCGGGGTGTGGCTATGAATCCCCACGACCATCCCCATGGCGGAGGTGAAGGAAAGACCTCCGGTGGAAGGCATCCGGTAACCCCTTGGGGCGTTCCTACAAAGGGGTACAAGACCCGAAAGAAGAAAAAATCTTCCGGCCGATTTATCGTGAAGAAAAGGAAATAGGAGTAGCTCGTGTCCAGGTCTGTTAAGAAAGGTCCATTTATTGCCAAGAGCCTATACAAGAAGGTTTTGGAGATGAACAAGGGTGGTGGCGAGAAAAAGATGATAAAGACATATTCTCGCTGCTCTACGATTTTCCCGGAAATGGTGGGATATACCATTTCCGTGTATAACGGAAAAACTTGGATTCCCGTGTACATCACCGAGAACCTGGTCGGACACAAGCTTGGAGAGTTCTCCCCGACCCGGTTATTTCGCGGTCACAGCGGATCGGACAGGAAGGCAGCGAAGAGGTAGAGGTATGGAAATCAAGAAAAGCTACTCAGCCCATGCGCGCTACGTGAGAATGTCACCGTTCAAGGTCAGGCGGATCGCCGACAAAGTGCGGAAAAAACCCTACGGGGATGCCATAGCCCTCCTTGAAAATCTTCCACACAAAGGAGCGAGACTGTTGAAAAAAGTCATTCAATCGGCCGCGGCCAATGCTTTGTACACCAACAAGAACCTCGACGAGGAGCTGTTGTATGTCCGGGACCTTCAGGTCAATGAAGGGGCGAGGATGAAGAGAATCTGGCCCCGGGCGCGGGGAAGGGCGGACAAGCTAATTAAGCGAACGTGTCACATCTCGGTGGCGCTGGATGAAATCGCCGGAGCAGGAGAGTAACGTGGGACAGAAGGTAAATCCATACGGTCTGCGGCTGGGTATCAACAAGACCTGGAGGTCCAAGTGGTATGTGGATCCCAGGGAATATGCCAGTACACTGCATGAAGATCTGCTACTGCGCCGCACCATCGACAAAGCCTCGGAAGCACAAGGTGCGGATATCGCCAACGTGGAGATTATACGTCATCCCCAGAGGATAACCATTATCATTCATACGGGGCGACCCGGGGTGATTATCGGGGCAAAAGGGGCGAATATTGAGAAACTGGGAAAGCGGCTTCAGAAATTAGTCGGCAAGAAGATACAGATAAAAATCAAAGAGATCTCCAGACCCGAGACGGATGCGCAGCTGATTGCACAGAATGTGGCCAGGCAGCTTCGTTCTCGCGCCTCCTTCCGCAGAGCTATGAAGATGGCGGTGGTGAATGCCATGAAGGCGGGAGTACAGGGAGCCAAAATCAAGGTGGCCGGCCGACTGGGCGGTTCCGAGATGGCCCGCCGGGAACAATATAAAGACGGTAGGATCCCTCTGCACACTTTCCGTGCGGACATAGACTACGGTTTCGCCGAGTCGACCACAACCTTCGGATCGATCGGGGTCAAAGTCTGGATTTATAAGGGGGAGATCTTCGGTGGTGAAACCCAGGAAGACGCCGGGTTGCTGCTGAAGAAGCAACGGTCGGGTAGGAGTAGATCAGGCTATGCTCAGTCCTAAGAGAACCAAATACCGTAAGAAACAAAGAGGCCGAATGAAGGGATTGGCAACCCGGGGAAACACGATCGCTTTCGGCGAATATGGTCTGGTGGCGATGGAAAAGCACTGGATCACGAATCGACAGATCGAAGCGGCTCGAATTGCCATGACCCGTTATATAAAAAGGGATGGGAAAGTCTGGATTCGAATTTTCCCCGACATTCCTTTTACAAAGAAGCCGGCGGAAACGCGCATGGGTAAGGGCAAAGGCACTCCCGAGTATTGGGTTGCGGCTGTAAAGCCGGGAACCATCATGTTTGAGATAGGGAGCGTGGACAAAGAACTGGCCGAATCGGCAATTCGGCTGGCGGGCAGCAAGCTTCCCATCAGAACAAAGTTTAAGACGCGAAGGGATCTGGAGTAGGGACATGAAGGATTCATTCAACGACCTGAACTATCAAGAACTGCTCACCAAGCGGGAAGAGCTGAAAAAACAATTCCGGGACCTCCGTTTTGACCTGGTCCTCAGGCATGTGGATAACCCCCTACAGAAGCGGACACTGCGAAGGAATATTGCCCGGCTAAACACGATAATCCATGAATATGAGACCGGAATCAGGCAAGCCTAGTACCAGGAGCTAGAGAAATGGAAGCGCAAGTCAAGGAAAAACAGAGAAACAGAAAAACACTGGTTGGGACGGTGGTGAGCAACAAGATGGAGAAGACAATTGTGGTGAGGATCGAGCGGAGAAAGCTCCATCCTCTCTACAAGAAATACATCACCCGCTCGAAAAAGATAAAGGCCCATGACAAAGGTAATCTCTGCCGAATCGGTGATCTCGTGAAGGTGATTGAATCCAGGCCACTGAGCAAGGAGAAGCGTTGGCGCCTTTTGGAGATACTCGAAAAGGCAAAATAGGGTCACATGAACGGAGCAGACTATGATTCAAATGAGAAGCTACTTGAACGTTGCCGACAACAGTGGAGCGAAACGTGTTCAGTGTATCAAGGTGCTGGGTGGAACACGGAGAAAAACTGCCAGTATCGGTGATATTGTTGTGGTCGCTGTAAAAGACGCATTACCAAATGCACCGATAAAGAAGGGAAACGTTGAACGGGCGGTTATCGTGAGAACGAAAAAAGAGTATAGGAGGCCCGACGGCACCTACATACGTTTTGACGATAATGCCTGTGTGCTCATTGATCCCAGCAGCAATCCAAAAGGAAAGCGCATATTCGGTCCTGTCGCCAGGGAACTGCGCGACAAGGATTTCATGAAGATAGTTTCCTTGGCGCCGGAAGTGATCTAGGAGTGTAGGACAGTGGCAAGAAACAATGCAGTGAAATATAAAATCAAAAAGAATGACCAGGTGCAGATCACGGCTGGAAAGGACCGCGGTAAATCCGGTCGGGTCCTGCAGGTAGATCGGGACCGGGGAAGGGTCGTAATCGAAGGTTTGAACATGGTTAAAAAGGCAATCCGTCCCCGTGGACAGAATCAGAAGGGAGGTATCTCTTCTGTAGAAGCGGCTTTAGCCATATCGAATGTTCAGATCCTGTGTAAGAAGTGCGGTCCCACCAGGATTGGACTGCGCATGGAACAAGATCAAAAGGTTCGCTTCTGCAAGAAGTGCGGGGAGCAGTTGTAATGGCTACGGCAGTAAAACAACCGAGGTTGAAAACCCTGTACCGGGACAAGATCGGCAAAGCCCTCATGGATGAGTTCGGCTACAAGTCTGTAATGCAGGTACCCCGATTGGAAAAGATCGTTGTAAGTGTGGGTGTCGGGGAAGCATCCCAAAACAAGAAATTGCTGGACTCGCCCGTGCAAGAGCTGACTCAGATTACCGGCCGGCGGGCAGTGAAGACGGTAGCACGAAAGTCGATCGCAGGATTCAAACTCCGCAAAGACATGGAGATCGGCGCCATGGTAACCCTGCGGGGTGACTATATGTACGAGTTTTACGACCGACTGGTGAACATCGCGATTCCCAGGGTAAAAGACTTTCGTGGTACGAACCCGAATGCTTTTGATGGACATGGAAATTATTCTCTGGGGGTCACCGAACAGATCATCTTCCCGGAAATCGACTACGACAAAATCGAGAGAATTTCCGGGCTTAATATAGCCATTGTTACAACGGCGAAGACGGATCGTGAAGCCGGCAGCCTGCTTGCCCACCTGGGGATGCCCTTCAGGAAGTAGAGGAGATTTTTAAATGGCTCGAAAATCGCTAATCAACAAAGCATTACGAAAACCGAAGTATATGACGCGGAAGGTGAACCGCTGCCGTATCTGTGGTCGATCGCGAGGATATATGCGCAAATTTCAAATGTGCCGTATCTGTTTCCGAAATCTCGCCAGCGAGGGCATGATTCCGGGAGTAACGAAGTCTAGTTGGTAGGGAGAGGTGTAATGAGTATTTCCGATCCTGTTGCGGATATGTTAACCAAAATACGCAATGCAAACATGGTGAGGTATGAAAAAGTCGATATTCCCTCGTCGAAATTGAAGATCGAAATAGTAAAGATTCTCAAAAATGAAGGTTTTATTAAGACCTTCAAGAAGATCAGTCAAGAGGGAAAAAATCAGATCAGGATTTTTCTGAAGTACGACGACGGGAATAACCCCGTGCTTCACGGGCTGGAGCGGCTGTCTACACCGGGGCGTAGGGTGTACAAGGGATATAAAGGAATGCCCCGTGTGTACAACGGTTATGGGGCTCTGATCGTTACCACGTCCAGAGGTGTCATCACCGGAAGAAAGGCTCTCGAGCAACAGGTCGGTGGTGAGTTGATCTGTAGCGTTTGGTAAGTAAGGAAAGAGAGTATGTCACGAATTGGAACAATACCTATTCAGATCCCGGATGGAGTAACGATGACCGTCGGGAATCGCACGGTTACGGTGAAAGGCACCAAGGGGGAGTTGTCGCAGGACTACCACGAATCAATTGTGAAGATCAATTTGGAGGACAAAGTCTGTACAATAGAGCGGAAGAGCGAGAGTAAACAGGCTAAGTCTATGCATGGTCTGTATCGAAAGTTGATACATAACATGGTCGTCGGGGTTTCCGAAGGTTTTACCAAGGTGCTCCTGGTAAATGGTGTCGGTTACCGTGCGGAGTTGCGGGGTGATGTTCTGGTACTGAATCTGGGGTACTCAAACCCAATCGAGTATCCTGTTGTTGAAGGAATTGCAGTCACTGTCGAGGGCAATAACCGTATTATTGTCAGTGGTGCGGGCAGACAGCAAGTCGGGCAGGTGTCTGCGGAAATTCGTGGTTTCCGACCGCCGGAGCCATACAAGGGAAAGGGTATTCGCTACGAGAACGAATATGTCCGCAGGAAGATCGGTAAAACAGGGATCAAGTAATCCAACAGGAAGAAGGAAATGGACAGAGTTGAGCAGAAAAATATGCGCCGGATACGACGAAAAAAACATATCCGGAAGAGCCTATCCGGTGTCGCCGACCGGCCAAGAATGACCGTGTATAAGAGCGGTCGCTATCTGTACGTCCAAGTAATCGATGATGAAACGGGTCATACCCTCGTTTCTGCATCAAATATCGAGAAGGATCTACGGAAGATAAAGAGCACAACCACCGGAGCCGAGCAGTTGGGGCAGGTTGTAGCAGGGCGCCTAAAAGAAAAGAAAATTGACAGAATCGTTTTCGATAGAAACGGGTACTCGTATCACGGAATCGTGAAATCTATTGCCGAGGGAGCCCGCAAAGCGGATGTTACGTTCTAGGAGTTTGGATTTGGAACAGGAATACGTCGAAAAGCTTGTCAGACTAAACCGTATCGCCAAGGTCGTCAAAGGTGGTCGGAGGTTCTCTTTCTCGGCCATTTCGGTCGCCGGCGATAGAAACGGTCGCGTCGGCTACGGCTTCGGAAAGGCAAATTACGTCTCCGATGCGATTCGTAAGAGCTTGGATCGGGCCAAGAAGAATATGGTCAGAATCCCGATGAGAAAAAACACCATACCCCATCAGATCATGGGAAAGTATAAGGGTGCCAAAGTTATGTTGAAGCCGGCTTCCCCCGGTACAGGGATCATCGCGGGAGGTCCGGTCAGGGCAGTTATGGAAGCAGCCGGGATCAAGGACATCTTGAGTAAATCCCTCGGATCGGCAAACCCGATGAATATCGTCAAGGCGGTATTTGAAGGATTCGGCAGATTGCTGGATGCGAAGGTAGCGGCGGCGAACCGCGGCAAAACCTTAAAGGAGTTCTGGGGTTAAGATGGCAAAACAAGAGAAACAGATACGGGTACGATTGGTGAAAAGTCCGATCGGCCAAAAACCACGGGCACGGAAGACCGTTAAAGCGTTGGGGCTGAAGAAGCTGCAATCCTCCAGCGTTCATGAGGCCACCCCATCGATACTGGGCATGGTTCGTGCCGTATCTCACTTGGTGGCCGTGGAGGAGATTTCCACCCCTCGGGCGTTAAAAATAAAGGAGTAGTTGGATTATCATGGATATCGTCAAGCCAAAGGGAGCCACAACACGCAGTAAAGTATTAGGCCGCGGAACAGGCACGGGCAAGGGAGGCACGGCCGGCAAGGGCACTAAGGGGCAGAACTCCCGTTCCGGCGGAGGCACACGACTCGGCTTCGAAGGCGGCCAAATGCCCTTGTATCGACGGGTCGCAAGGCGGGGATTCTTGAACTATCCTTTCAAGAAGGAGTTTCTGATTCTCAAGGTAGAGGCACTGAACGTGTTCAAAGATGGGGACA
Organism: uncultured Spirochaetaceae bacterium; assembly: GCA_964495755.1. Lineage (GTDB taxonomy): Bacteria > Spirochaetota > Spirochaetia > SZUA-6 > DRHE01 > JAFGQJ01. The sequence continues at coordinate 9,766 of CAZBXU010000130.1, forward strand.
CGGTGAACCGAGAAAGCTTGGTCGCTAAAGGCCTTATTCGCGCCCAGACTCACACAAAGAAAACTGCCATCAAGATCTTAGGGAACGGCACAATCGAGAACAAACTAACGGTGGCTGTCGATAAGGTAACCTCGGGAGCTGCGGAGAAGATCAAGGCGGCTGGAGGAACAATAACTCCTGAGAACAACGAAGCTTAAGAAGTAGGGAACGTAGTAGTATGGCAAATCCGATTATTGATATTTTCAGAGTAAAAGACCTGCGGGATCGTATCCTGTTTACCATATTTATTCTCTTCATATTTCGTCTGGGTGCGAATATTCCCATTCCGGGAGTGAACTTGGTCGCTCTGAAACTCTACATGACCGCTCAGGAGACAGCGGGTACTTTCGGGATCACCGACTATCTGGATTTCTTCGCGGGCGGCGCCTTCAAAAATTTCTCAATTTTCATGCTTGGCATCATGCCCTACATCTCTATGTCGATCATCATGCAGCTTCTGATGCTGGTGTTTCCCAAGATGAAAGCAATTTCCCA
>CAZBXU010000131.1:0-10188 GCA_964495755.1 uncultured Spirochaetaceae bacterium
CTCGACCAGAGCATCCGCCAGCCCCGGCTCGTCCACGATCTGAATTCCCTGCTCCGCAGCGATCTGCTTGATCCGCTTGGCCAGCAACCCTTTGCCCGCGGCCAGAATAATCGGAGCCGGATATTCTTCGCTATACTGTATCGCAGCCGCTTTTTCCATTCGCTTTCGAGTTAGTATACCGTATCGACGTTATGATAGGAAAGCTCCTCCCAGGGCAAATCAAAGCCGTCGAAGTTTTGGTCTTCACGTATAGTATCGTCAATTTTTACGCCGAGGTTTTGTAATTTTAGCCGTAAACCTTCCACTTCCGCCTTTACTTTGCGTCGCCCTTCAACATGATCTGCGAAGATAGACAGTTCAAGGTCGCCAGCTGGACTCTTTTGCAGCACGAAAGACCATTTTCTCCCCGCTTCGCTTCGAGCCACCACGATCAGGCGATCGGTCTGTTTTCGCCGGGGGTCGTAGCGCAGGCGGATGCTTCCGTAGATACGGCCGGAGAATCCGTCGGTGAAGTCAAAGGGAATAATGACCCAGCTCGCCTCGGAGCCCTGTAGATGGTTGAAGACCTGAAGGCTGCTGCCCTCCGCACTTTCCGGCTCTTCAACCGCCGACCGCAGCTGCTGCATCAGCGCCTGCGAATCCGGGGGCATCCGCCGCTTCCTGCGCTCCTTTTTTCCCGACTCCTGTTCCCCGTATCCGAGCAGGGTTAACAGCCGTACCAAAGCTCGGGATCGCGGATCGATCCCCTTTTCAAGGATGAGAGCGATGATGCGGGAGAACTTCTTGGGGCTGAGCTTCAGCTTTTCCAACAGCCGGCGCACCAGATGCAAACGCTCAGGTTCCACCGCTAATCCGCTACGCAGGAAACTGGTTAAGATCTGCTCCATAACCTTGTCCGGTTGTATTCCTTGACGGACAAGTAGATCTTGAATCGGGGTGGTCTGTTCCGCGATCATTTTCAACGTAATCCGACCTTGTTGGATCGTAACCAGAGCTCGCAACAGCTGTCCCGAAGCCAGGTTTACCCTCGAGAATGCGGGGATCACCCGGCCGCGGATCCCCACGGCCCACTTATTCCCGGTAAGGCGTTTGATCACCTTTACAGAAACAAAATCGCCAGATCGTAGGTGAAGCTCCGATCTGGCGTTAAGGTTGAGCTTAAGGTCAATAGGGGTTGGCAGCATCTCTCCCTACAGTATCAGGTCTTTTTCTTCTTCTGAATCAGCTCGGCAACTTTCGCAGATTTTCCGACCCGATCGCGTATATAGTACAGTTTGGCTCTTCGCACCCTTCCTCTTCTGCTGATCTCGATATTTTGGATTCTAGGTGAGTTTATTGGAAAGGTTCTCTCCACTCCGACACCGTAGGAAATCTTCCGTACCTTAAATGTCCTGCGGATCCCGGAACGTTTGATCGCGATACAAAGGCCTTCATACACCTGAACTCGTTCATTCTTTCCTTCGATGATCTTGTAGTGTATTTTCAACGTATCCCCGATTGAGAACTTAGGCAAATCACTGCGAATCTGTTCGGCTTCGATTGCTCTTATCTTGTCCATCTTCTTCTCCTCTTCCTTGTTTTTTCAACGCTTCTCTCCAATCTCCAGCGCTCGATTTCGGCGTGGTGACCGGACAGCAATACCTCAGGAACGCTGCAGCCGCGAAACACCGCCGGTCGCGTATACTGAGGATATTCGAGCAATCCTTTCTCGAAACTCTCCTCCGCTAGGGATTGATCCTTGATAACCCCTTTAATAAGCCGCACAACCGTGTCCACAACAGCCATCGCGGCGACTTCTCCACCGTTCAGGACATAATCGCCAACGGAAATCTCGTCGGTTACAAACAGATCGATGATCCTCTGATCGATGCCTTCGTAACGGCCGCAGATGATCGCCACCCTCTGTTCTTCTGCAAGCTGCTGGGCCATGCCCTGAGACCACAATTTGCCCGAAGGTGTAAGATAAATTACCCGTGTACATCGCTCGATCGGGTTCAGATCGTATGCGTCTTCCTGCAGATCCTCCCGTGAGTTCTCTTTCACACCGGGTACCGATTCCAGCGCTTCTGCCAGCGGTTCCGGCTTAAGTACCATTCCCGCTCCACCGCCGTAGGTGGCGTCGTCGCAAGTTCTATGCTTGTCCCGGGCAAAATCTCTGATATTGATCAGATCGAGGCGAACCCGCTTCTGTTCCACTGCCCTGGCCAGGATGGAGGAACGACTGTAGCCTTCAAAGATCTCCGGGAACAAGGTTAATATATGAAAGATCACGGAAACTCGTACTCCTCGGTGAGCTCGATACGCCGGTCTTCCACCTCAACCTTGCCCACAAAATGCTTGGAGAAGGGAATAATCAGCCTCTCTCCGGCAAGCGACTCCACCTCCAGGAATTCCCCGCCGCTTCCATCAGGCACGGCCACCACAAGGCCAATCAGACTATCCCTTTGAAACACCCGGCAGCCCTGCAGGTCCGCGACGTAATATTCCTCGTCGCCGAGGGCGCTTGCATTTCGGCGATCAACCCACACGACCTGTCCGCGGTAGGCTTCACAGGCTTCCCGATGATCGATGCCCACGAGCTTCAAGAGGACAGCCCCGGACATTGCTCGTACATCTTCTACCTCGAAGACCGCCAATTTACCGACAACACCAATGTAGACTTTTTTGAGTTTAAGCAGATGCTCAAACTCTCCCGATAAGCTCTTGACCTTCAGGTATCCTTTGAGCCCGTGACTTGTCTTGATCTGTCCAACTGCGAGCAGATCAGTCAAGTATTTCCAGCACAACCCTCTTTCCTGATTTGGCCGAAGAAGCACTCAGGATGGTTCGAATCGCCTTGGCAATCCGGCCATGCTTGCCTATTACCTTACCAATATCATCTTCGGAAACCTTCAGCTCGAGGATCGTCGACTTTTCGCCTTCGACCATATTCACTACGACTCCGCTCGGATCATCCACCAAAGACTTGGCGATATATTCCACAAGTTCCTTTTCCACGGGCGCCTCCTCTTTCTATCAGTTCCTTTTCAGCTACTTAATTCGGAAGTTGATGTTGTTCAGCAGTTTCCTGACGGTATCGCTGGGTTGAGCCCCCTTGTTCAACCAGTCGCGAACACGCTCCTCCTTAACCTGAATTTGTTTTTCCTCTATCTCGATCGGGTGGTAGAATCCTACCTCTTCGATCGCCCTGCCGTCTCTCGGACTTCTCGAGTCCATGACCACAATTCGGTAGTAGGGTCTGCGTTTGGTTCCAAACCGCTTTAATCTAATCCGCACGCTCAACGTATGCCTCCTTCGTAGCGAGAGTTTCTTATGGTGTACCTTGGCCAAGCTGAGACAGGAAAGCGGATTGCGCCTTCTTGTTCCTAGCCATTTTTTTCATCATTAATCGAGCCTTCTCGAATTTTTTCAACAACTTGTTCACGTCATAGGCAGCCGTACCGCTTCCCCTTGCAATACGCTTCCTTCTGCTTGGGCCGATAATACGATGGTTCCGCCGCTCCGCCCGGGTCATGGAAAGAATGATCGCCTCCTCGCGCTTCATCTCCTGCCCGTCGAGCTGACTTTCATCGATAGCGCCTCTGGCGCCCGGGATCATCTCGATCAGCGACTGTAGGCTTCCCATCTTTCGCACCCTCCGAAACTGATCCAGGTAATCCTCCAGGGTAAAACTAGCCTTGGCGATTTTCTCCTGCAGCTCCTCCGCTTCCCGGACATCGATCGTCTCCTGAGCCTTCTCAACCAGGCTGACCACATCCCCCATGCCGAGAATCCGAGTGACGATACGCTCCGGATAGAACGGCTCCAACTCGTCGAGCTTTTCACCGGTACCGATAAACTTGATCGGTTTGCCGGTGATGCTCTTCACCGAAAGAGCAGCACCACCCCGGGTATCCGAATCAAACTTACTCAGGATCACCCCTGTAAGCTCGAGCTGCTCGTCAAAGGCTTTGGCGATATCCACGGCGGACTGCCCGGTCATCGCATCCGCTACCAGGAGAAGCTCATCCGGACCGGCTGCCCTTTTGACAGCCTGGATCTCTTTCATCATCGCAGCGTCGATCTGAAGCCGTCCCGATGTATCGATGATCACGGTGTCATACTGCTGCTTGGCAGCGAACTGCAAACCCCGGGTCACCACCTTGACCGGATTTTTCTCAAAGCTTTTGTATATCCCCACGCCGCCCTGGTCGGCCAGAACCGAAAGCTGCTCCACAGCAGCCGGTCGCACCAGGTCGGCGGCCACCAGCAGCGGTTTTCTCCCTGCCTTCTTCAGGTGGACCGCCAGCTTCGCCGCAGTCGTTGTCTTTCCCGAACCCTGCAACCCCAGCAAAAGGATCACCGATCGGGTGTCCGGACCCTTGAGCTTCAGCTCCTGCCGGCTGTCCCCTAGAAGCTGGACAAGCTTATCATGAACGATCTTTACGAACTGTTGACCGGGGGCTACGGATCGCAAAACTTTTTCCCCCAGAGCCTCCTCAGTGGTCCGGTTGACGAATCTGCGGACCACCCGCAGGGAGACATCCGCTTCCAACAAGGCCAGCTTTATCTCGCTGATGGCATCCTGAATGTTCTTCTCGGAGATGTGAGCCTTACCGGAAACCTGTCGTACTACATCTGTAAGCTTGTCCGAAATTCGTTCCAGCATAAACGTTCATGAATATATACTGTTATTCTGAAAGCTTGTCAACGACCACAGATCCCACGCTTGCGCTTGAGCCGCTGTCATTGAACCAGGAAGAAGTGTCGATCCAGATAGTTGAGACGATCCCCCGCCCGCTCGGCGTACACGCTCTCGGGAAAGTTGTCATAGAGTAGCTCGTAGTAGTCTCTGGACAATTCAAGATCTCGATACGGTGAATCCACCTCATAGATACGGGCGAGCCGGTAGTACACCTCGTCGAGCTGCCTTCCGTCAGGATAACGGCTTATATACTGTATCAGCGCCTCGATAGCCGTTGCGTACCGCCCTCCTTTGGTTTGAAAGCTGGCGACTTCGAGCAGCGCGCTGCTGATTTCCCCCGATTCCAGAGTAAAGAGGGTTTCCACCTTACCGATCCGCGGGCCCGGCTCGGGGCCCTCGGGGACCTCGGGGACAAACCCCTGCTGCTGCAGTTCCAAGGCTGTTTGGAAATCATCGTCGGGAAGCACCTCAATTTTAACGACCTGGCTGCGAAGAACCGCGTTTTGATTGTCCTGAAATTGGAAGGACAACTCGTATACACCATACTCCAGTGCTTTGAAGCTGAAGGAAGACTTGTTGTCAGAATATTGGCTGGAAAGATAGTCGATCCCCTCCCCGCTCCCTGAATCCAAGCCGAGGTAGATCCAACCTCGGTCCTCAAGGTCGATACCAATCTGGTCGCCCTGCCTGGCAATAAGCTCCCGATGCGTCTCTTTGACTTCTTCGACAGCAGGGGTGGGTCTGACGACCACCGAGGCGGCGATCTTTTCAGGCTTTGCTTCCGGCGGGTCAGCGGTTTTTGCAGCCGTGGGAATCGGAAAACCCCTGTCCATCTTCCGGAAATAGGGTGTTTCAAACGGGATGACCTCGATAACTTCAGGCTCGGGGAGATAAAAGCCGGATTCGCTGACAGGGCTTTCCTGGTCCAGGCTCGCCTCAGGAACAGAGTAGCCGGTTCGGACTTCAACTATACGCGGCTCCGGGAGCTGACGGTTCAACACCAGCGGCGCTGCCTCAGGAACAGCGGGTCTGGATAGAGTCATCGCAACACGTGTCGGATTTCCGGCAGCCGCCGGAACAGAGGCACTCTCTTGTGCATCCTTTCGGGGTCCCAGACTCTGACAGCCGGTCAAGACAACAAGTGATGCGCAGACCGACGCCGTCAGAAAACGGCTTAGTGAGTTCATTTTCGTTCCCCTCCCAAGAAACTCCCGTATTCAGGGAATTTCTTCAAACAACGCTTCGATCCTTCGATCGTTCTCCTTGCGTACGAGATCCAGGGCTAATTTTTCCAGAGGAATCCAATATCGGTTGACCTGTTCATCCTGCCAGCGGTCCAGCTTGGGACGCAAGAGGTAGAGCTCGGCACGGTCTTCTTGAACGCGCATAGGCAGAATCAAGTCCTGAACGCTCAGGAGATCATCGATGATCTGCTCGATCGAGGAGACCGGGACTTCCCGTGCAGCAGCACTTCTCCCGGAACTCAAGACGGCAAGCGTGACCAGAGCGGATAGGATAAACAGTCCTGAGAACACGACGATCATCTTCGTCTTCCCAGGTATCTTCTGAAGACTTGCCCACGGCAAGGACAGTTTACGCGTAGCTCTTCTCCTCAATCCTGTTCTCCAGACGGACGGTCACAAGCTTTGAAATCCCGGACTCTTCCATTGTGACACCAAGCAATGTATCGGCGCTGGCGATGGTCTTCTTGTTGTGGGTGACGATTATGAACTGGGAGTTCCCGGCAAACTCTTTGAGTACGTGCACGAATCGACTTATGTTTTGTTCGTCCAGAGCCGCATCGATCTCATCGAGGATGCAAAACGGCGACGGCCTGACCATGAAGAAGGCGAACAGCAGTGCGATCGCGGTAAGGGATCTCTCTCCTCCCGAAAGCAGGGTGATGTTCTCCAGCTTCTTTCCCGGGGGCTGAGCATAGATATCGATTCCTGACTCCAGGACGTTGTCGGGGTCCATCAGTTTCAGCTCTGCCCGCCCCCCACCGAAAAGCCTTCGGAACATCAGGTGGAAGTTTTTCCGAATCATGTTGTACGTATCGAGGAATACCTCAGAGGATTCACTGCGGATCTCCTGGGTGATCTTCTTCAAGTCGCCTGAAGCCTGGCGCAGGTCGTCGAGCTGTCCGGTGAGAAAGCGATACCGTTCACTCACTTCGCGGAACTCCTCGGGGGCCATCAGGTTTACCTGGCCCAATTCTCGGAGTTTGTCCCGTACCTCGTTGTGGTCGCTTCTCAAGGTTTTTAAAGGCCGATCGACCACGTAAAGCCGAGACTCGAACTCAGTCAGATTACGGGAATGGAGCTCACTGAAATTGCTGTACAGATTGCGGATTTCTGCCTTTGTCCCGGCAAGCTCAATCTGTGTCTGCTCCACCTTGACCTGCTCCTGCTCGAGCTCCGCCAGCTTGTTCTTGAGCTCTTTCTCGGTACTCACCAGACTGTTGTTCTTACTGCTGATTTCCTTCTCCAGCCTGGACAGCTCTTTTTTCGTTTTACGGTTCTCCTCCTCCAGGCTGCTTCTCTGTTTCTGCAGTTCGGCAATTTGGGCTTTGATTTCCGCCAAACGTTTCTTGGATTCCTCGATTTGTTGGGTATTCTCGGTAAGCTGCATTTCTTGATCGGAGATCTGTTCCTGAAGGCGCTCGATTTCGTTATCAAGACTCAATTTCCGGGTGTGGGTTTGCGCCCGATTCACCCGCAGCTCTTCGAGGGTACGTCGGTATTCACCGATTTTCGCGTTTAGGTCTTGATTCTCCAATCTCAGAGCCTCAGCGGTTTTGCGCTTTTCTGCTCTGTCTTGCAGGTTTTCCGTGATTTTGTCGTCCAGATCCCGCTTTCGGGTGATGATCCCCTCGGGCGCCAGGAATTCTTCCAGAAAAACCGGGGTGCAGCGTCGGTACTGCTCGAAGAGATCCGTCAGCTCGTCGGTTTTGACGAGGGATTCCTCGAGGAGCTGATGAAGGGTATCGAGAAGTTGATCCTGCTCCCCGGTTCCCAGGTCAGATAGGGATCGGTAGTCTTTGAGCAGCTCCGATCGTCCCCGCAGCTGTATTCGCAGACCCTCCAATATCGAGTTTATTCCGGTTTCGATTCTTTCCCGATCCTGGGCGGAATACCCCAACTCCTTCAACCTTTGATCCAGCTGGGTTACGATGTCATCGGTCAATGCCCGCAGATCGAGGCGCAGCGCTTCTACCTTCGCCTCGAGGGACACCGCCGCTTCGCGCAGACGCTGAATGGTACTGTCATTTTCCTCAATCACGCCCTCAAAACGGCCAAGATCCTCTTCGAAACCGCGAATGTTTCTTTCCACGTCGGTAATGAGAGATTTCAACTCCGCCAGCTCCAGCTGTCGGCGGGAGACCTCGGTCCGGGCTTGCTCGACCTTCTTTTCAATCGAGCGGGCTCTGTCCTGCTCCGAAGCGATCTGCTGTTCGATCTCTTCACTTCGCTCTGCGAGCATCGCGATCTGACTCTCTCTGCTGTTTCTCTCCAGATCGATCTGGTAGAGTTTTTTTTGGTTTTCGATTAGATGGGACTCCATGGTGTTCACCTGATCGATGCTCTGCTCCATGCTCTCTCGGATCGAATCGATTCCCTGCTTCAGAGCGTTGCGTCCTTCGTTGCGCTTGGCCAGCTGTTGTTCGCATTTTTCCTGCTGCTCCAGGAAACCTCTCAGCCTGAGCAACTGGATATCCAGCTCTACCTGGAAAATCCGCTCCTTCAGGTTTCGGTAGCTTTCAGTTTTTTCAGCCTGGGTTTTCAGGGTATCGTAGCTCCGTTTGACCTCCCCAAGGATTCCTTCGACCTGGCGCATGTTATCCTGGGTTTTTTCTAGTTTACGCTCCGCTTCCAGACCTTTGACCCGGTACTTGGTGATTCCTGCAGCCTCTTCGAAAACGTAGCGCCGATCTTCCGGCTTGGTTGAAAGGATCTGATCGATCCGGCCCTGCTCCATGATCGAGTAGGCGGATTTTCCTATGCCCGTGTCAAAAAACAGCTCTCGGATATCACGGAGCCGCACCGGCACATTGTTGATGAAGTACTCGCTATCTCCGGACCGATACAGCCGCCGCTTTATTGTTATCTCAGCGGCATCCAGAGGCAGCTGACCGCTGTCATTGGTCAGGGTCAGTTTTGCTTCAGCTATACTGAGGGCTTTGCGATTTTCGGTCCCATTGAAAATTATGTCTTCCATCTTGTCCGCGCGTAATGTCTTGGCGGACTGTTCGCCCACGGACCATTTAATGGCATCTACGATGTTGCTCTTCCCACATCCATTGGGACCAAGCAGTGCGGTGATACCATGGGCAAAATCGATACGGGTTTTATCGGGAAAGGATTTAAAACCGAGAAGCTCTATAGCTTGTAAATGCACCTACCCTCCCAGCTAGATAGAGTAATATAGAAACATTGTAGCACTCCAGCAACGAGTCAGTCAAGTTTTATCATACCCCCTGGACCGCGGTTCTGAAACATGTCTCTGTGCCATTGTGGTTCGCTGTGAAATTATCCGTTATCATGGTCTCATGGGGATGTGTGGAATCGATGAGGCGGGACGGGGGCCCCTCGCCGGACCCGTAACCGCTGCTGCGGTCGTACTGCCTGAACAATCTTCGAATCGCCTGCTCGCCGTGCTTGCAGATTCGAAGGCGCTCACACCGAAAAAACGAAGCCAGGCCGCGGCACTGATTAAAGAGCAGGCCGAGGCTTGGGCCCTCGGCTGGGCCTGGCCTGAGGAGATCGACAGGTTGAATATCCACCGGGCGACACTGTTGGCTATGAGCCGAGCCTTGGGGGGCATCTATCCGGCTCCGGAACTCCTTCTGGTCGACGGTTTGTTCGTCCCCGACTGCCTCGTGCCTGCTCGGGCAATAGTGCGGGGTGATCAGAAAAACCATGCCATCATGGCCGCATCCATCCTGGCCAAGACCGAAAGGGATCTCTGGATGATTGCCTATTCCGAACTCGAGTCCCGCTACGGTTTCGAGATCCACAAGGGCTATCCGACACGCATGCACCGGATGCGGTTAAAGAGATATGGTCTATCCCCGATCCATCGGAGGAGTTTTAAGATTTCTTTTCCCGAATGAACTCTACGGCTTGATGGAAACCGGCCAGGAAATTTTCGAGGTCTTCCTGGAAAACGAGAATCGAATGCCGCTCAAATTCGCTTTCCCCTTTTTTTTTGGTCTCCACCAGATTCAGAAATATATCCCCATGCCGGTTTTCCTTCACATTGAAGAAATACGTCCGTTTTCCCGCGGTAGTGCGTGTCGAAAAGACCTCTCCCCGTGATCCCATACAATCCTTCCCTCGGTATAGCCGCTTCCACTCAATGGGCTTACAAAGTTTAAGATAGCCGAAACCACGATGCTTCTGCAAGCACTTGATTTTTCGACCCTTCCCTTGCTATATTACACCCGCCAGCGCCCGTCGTATAATGGCTATTACCTAAGCCTTCCAAGCTTATGATGTGGGTTC
>CAZBXU010000132.1:0-1390 GCA_964495755.1 uncultured Spirochaetaceae bacterium
GTGGGGATGCGGGACTATCCGGTTGTTCAGGGGTGCGTGATGTTCTTCGCCCTGATTTTTGTATTCGTCAACCTGATTGCGGATGTACTGTATGTGTACATAGATCCCCGCATCAAGTACAGCTAGAAGCGGGTAGTAAGCAATAAATGGAAAAGAAGCGACAAAACCAGACAGGACAACTCTTTCGCAGGCTTCGGGAGAACAAGTCGGCCATGTTCGGCTTAGCCATTCTGGTCGTGCTCGTCCTGTGCGCTTTGCTGGCGGACGTTGTCGCGCCCAACGACCCGAATCCCTCTCCTCCTAACCTTGCCAACAAATTGAAGCCCGGGTTTTGGAGCGATGTGGGCGCCGAGGGAATGCCTTTGGGCACCGATGCTTTGGGGCGGTGTGTCCTCAGCAGGATCATCTTTGGTGCGCGGGTTAGTCTGAGCGCCGGGTTTGTGGCCGTGAGTATTGCGATGGTCCTGGGTATCCTGTTCGGCACTGTCGCCGGTTATTTTGGCGGGTGGGTCGATTCCCTCATTATGCGATTCGTGGACATTATGTTTGCTTTCCCCGCTCTCCTGCTCGCGATCGTGATCGTGGCAGTGATCGGCCAAGGATTGGATAAAGCGATGATTGCTATTGGAGTGGTTTATACCCCCCAGATGGCGAGAATCATTAGAAGCTCTGTCCTGTATATCAAGGAAATGGAATATATTGAGTTTCAGAAAGCGGTGGGATCCTCGAATCTTCGAATTATATTTCGTCATGTTATTCCCAACAGCGTGGCTCCGGTGATTGTCTATGGTACTCTGATGCTGGCTTCGGCAATTCTTGACGCTGCAGCTTTGGGCTTTCTGGGATTGGGCGCCCAGCCCCCGACGCCCGAATGGGGAGCAATGCTCTCCAAAAGCTACAACTATATTGTTGGAGGCGCCTGGTGGGCAGCGACGTTCCCCGGACTGGCCATTCTTTTGTCTGTACTTGGATTGAATCTAATGGGAGACGGCCTGCGGGATACGCTGGATCCCCGTTTAAAAACGTGAAAGTTCCATGCAAGAACTGCTGAAGATTGAAGATCTGAAGACCCACTTTTCTACTCATGACGGTACTGTTAAAGCAGTTGACGGTGTGAGCCTGCAAATCAACCGTGGAGAAACCTTGGGAATCGTAGGCGAGTCGGGATGCGGCAAAAGTGTCACCGCACTTTCAATTATGAGGTTGATTGCCGACCCGCCAGGTAAAATCGTCGATGGAAAGATTCTGTTCGAAGGACAAAACTTGCTTGATTTGGGTGAGAGGCAGATGAGGGATATCCGGGGCAAGAAAATATCGATGATTTTTCAGGAACCCATGACCTCTCTCGACCCGGTGTTTACGATCGGGAGTGAGATTATAGAAACACTTC
>CAZBXU010000132.1:1490-10158 GCA_964495755.1 uncultured Spirochaetaceae bacterium
ACACTGTTCGAAAACCCCCTCCATCCCTACACAAAAGGTCTTTACAGATCAATACCCAGGTTGGATGTCGAAGCGAAACGACTTGATACGATCAGCGGAATGGTGCCGAATCTGATCGATTTACCGCGTGGATGTCCCTACCAGAATCGTTGCGAGTACTGCTTCGATACCTGCCGGAAAGAAATGCCTGCCTTGCTTCCGGTTGCAGATCAACACCTGGTGAAATGTCATTTATACCGAGGAAATTGAGCCGTGACAAATCTGGTTGAGGTTAAAAATCTGAAAAAGTGGTTTTGGACCGGAAGTGCTTTCGGTGGACGAAAACAGGCTGTTCGTGCCGTGGATGATGTCAGTTTTTCTATAGCGCATAGGGAAGTGCTTGGTTTGGTGGGAGAATCGGGCTGCGGAAAGACTACCTGTGGAAAGGTGATCTTGAGAATTCACGAGCCAACATCAGGCAAGATTTTCTATGACTCTGAAGATATTACCCACATTAAGCGCAAAGATCTTATCCGATTAAAAGAAAAGATGATGATCATCTACCAGGATCCTTTCGGTTCCCTCGATCCAAGAATGACTATCGGTCGAGCAATCGCTGAGCCGATGGAGGTTCACAAGACGCTTGCGAAGGGTGAACGACAGCAAAAAGTGATGGGTTTGATGGAGAAGGTGGGATTATCCTCGGACCAGATAAACCGCTACCCTCACGAGTTCAGCGGCGGTCAGCGCCAACGGATCGGTATAGCCAGAGCGTTGGTTACCGATCCTGAGTTTGTTGTGGCCGACGAGTCTGTATCCGCTCTGGATGTTTCGATCCAAGCCCAGATCATAAATCTCCTCAAAGATCTGCAGGAAGAGTTTGGTCTTGCCATGCTGTTTATTGCCCATGACCTGAGCGTGATTAAACACGTCTGTGACAGAGTAGCGGTCATGTATCTGGGCAAGATCGTTGAAACCGCACCTAATAAGGCACTGTTCTCTGATCCCAAGCATCCCTATACAGAAGCGCTGCTTTCTGCGATTCCAATTCCGGATCCGAAAAAGAGGAAGAGAGGGCAGATTCTTATGGGTGATGTTCCGAGTCCAATCAATCCGCCGCCCGGCTGCCGATTCCACACACGCTGTCCTTACGTGATGTCAATCTGCAAGGAAGCGGAGCCCGATATGATTGGATTAAACGATTCCCACCAGGTCGCTTGTTATTTGTATGATAAGTAAAAAGGCTAGACCTTTACAACCTTGCCGCTGCGAAGGCAGCGGGTGCAGACCTTGAGGGTGGTGTGGGTTTTGCCCACTATGGTTCGTACCTTGTGCAGGTTCGGCTTCCAGACCCGACGGGTCTTGTTGTGGGCATGACTGACGTTGTTCCCCGTAACCGTTCGTTTTCCGCAGATATCACACTTGCGTGCCATTGTAGGTTTTCCTTGTATCTATTTTCTGCTGTCAGTTTTCGTGATCAAACAGAGAGCCCAATGTACCAAAATCTATCCGCCGTGTAAAGCCCGATGGTCAGAAGATCTATCGATTTTCTTGCGGCAGGCGATTCGTTGCATCGACCTCAAAGCTTGCGGTGGTCGTTTTAGGCGTTCGCCGGTTTACTCCTCGATGGAAAAAGAGAGAATTTCTTCGTAGTCATGACAGGAGGCGATGATCTCCAGACCGGGGTAGCCGTTATACTCCACGGGGAATTCCTCGCGGGATTGCAGGAGAACGGGTCTGCTGCGATTTATAAATACGTTCGAGCGTCCCTCGTCCCTGTGCTCGAGAATCCAGGAAACGGACATTGGGTTGATGGATAGGGAGATGTTTTCCCTGCCCTGGATCAGGCTGCCGAGACCCTGGGAGAGCCACTCCGTCTCCTGGCTGATAGTTGTGCCGGCTCGAGGAGGTTCCGTCCAGGCTTTGGGGTTGGCCGACGGCATCAGAACGATCCGGCAACCCTGCCGGTCGAGACGCTCGACTGCTCTCTCGTGAAATCCGTCTTTGCAGACCAGAATTCCAATGTTTCCCAGATCGGTTTGGTAGGGAGTCAGCTCCGTCAATGTTCCACCTTTGACGCCTAGAACGATTTCCTCCCGGGTGAGATTGATCTTGCGGGTCCATCCCAATATCTTTCCCTGGGGGTTGATCAAACAAGAGCTGTTCCAGATCCTGTTTCCCCGCCGTTGCCAGCCTGTGGCTGCCTCCCGATCCAAGTCGGGCAGAAAGATGCTTCCCGGGCATACGAAGGTATCGTAGCGGCGGGCTGCCTCCCGGAAAGGCTCGATCCAAGCGTGGAAGGTACACTCCCAGTCATTCAAGAAGACGAAGGAGACACCGCGCCCCGAGAGTAGAGATCCGAGAGCTTTCAAAGGACTTGAGAGGAGTCGCTGTGAGACCAGAGCGGTTAGGGACCGCGCAATCTTTCCCGCCAGCAGGGGAATCCACAATCCGGTTAACTCCGGAAATACAACGAGATGGGGGCGGGGGTGACCTCGCTTTCCCCGGATGTTGATTGTTTCGAAGCACCAGGATACCTTGGCGGCAAAGGTTTCTGCGCTCAGGTAATCCTCCGGATGAAATCCCGACTGCACCACAGCAACGGTAATCTCATATCCCATGACACTTACTTTATCGGCAACCTGGACAGGCTGTCAAATTTTGCTATGCTCGGCTTACGAAACCACCGAGGAGGGCTGAAGTACGAATGAAGAAGCCAAGAGTTGTTATTGTCGGTTGTGGAAACAGAGGTCTTGATGCGTATGGGTCCTGGATCGCCGACCATTCCGAGGAAGTGGAAGTGGTCGGTTTTGTGGATCCCCAACCCAACCGGATCGCCTTAGCTCGGCGGATCTTTCCCCAGGTGAAGAACTCGGCGGTTTTCAAGGATTGGCAAGATTTCCTGGCCCACCCGGCAATGGCGGATGGGGTAATTCTTGCCACGCAGGATCAGCAGCACAGGGAAGCGGCCGTGGCCTGCGCTCATAGAGGCTATCACCTCCTGCTGGAAAAGCCCATGGCTCCCACCGAAGAGGAATGCAGGGAAATCGTCGCAGAGGTCCTGAGAACCGGGATCATCTTTGCGGTAGCCCATGTGTTGCGCTATGCTCCTCATTTCCTCGAGATCCACAGGCTGATACGGGAAGGAGCTGTCGGGGAAGTGGTGACGATCCAACACGCCGAAGATGTCGCCTATTGGCACATGGCCCACGCTTTTGTGCGGGGCAACTGGAGAAACCAGGTCGGCTCGTCCTTTATGCTTCTCTCCAAGTCCTGCCACGATATCGACCTTCTTCGCTACTTCACGGGAAGGCCCTGCCGGCGGGTGCAGAGTTTTGGCAGCCTGCTGCACTTCCGAAGGGAAATGAAGCCCAAGGAAGCGGGGAAAGCTCTGTTTTGCCATGAATGTACTTTCGAACCCAACTGTCCATACTCAAGCAATAAAATCTATCTTCGAGATAGAGCGGCGAAGGGGTACCGTGGCTGGCCGTTGAACGTGCTGCGGGATGATCCAAACGAAGAGAGCATCTCCCAGGCACTACGGGAGGGACCGTACGGTCGCTGTGTATACGAATGCGACAACGACGTGGTGGATCATCAAGTGGTGAATCTAGAGTACGAAGGAGGCGTCACCGCCAGTTTCACCATGAGCGCTTTCAACGAGGGTGGAAGAAGAACCGTGGTTCAAGGAACCCATGGCATCATAAGGGCGGTGGAGGGGCAGATCCGAGTGCTCGATTTTCTGAACGACAGCTGGAAGGAGGTGACGGTAGAGCTTCTCCAGGGTACAGCGGATAGACACGGAGGCGGCGACGGCGGTCTTCTTGAAGCCTGGCTGTCGGATCTGCGAACCGGTAAACGTGAACTCATCCGCTCCGGTGCTGAGGAATCTTTGGAGACCCACTTAACCACCTTTGCCGCAGAGCGCTCCCGGCGGCACGGCGGTGTGGAGACTGTAGTCTACTGAGGAAGGGTACGGCTGCGGAAGAGCAAGACCAGGGCGGCTTGAGCAATAGCACCGGCGGCCACTACGGCGCTGGCGAACAGGAGCACCCGCCCGAACTGCCCCGTCTGGTAGAGGATGCCCCCGATCGAGGAACCGCACACCACGCCTGCGGTAAGCAGGCCCTCATGAACAGCCATCCGGGTTGAGCGCTGGACGCTCCCGGTCACGCCGTGGAACAGGCTGTTGTTGTAGCTCAGAGCGAACAGGAGTCCAAAGAGGGCAAGAAACAGGGAGAAGCCCGAAAACGTGTGCAGGCCGATCATCACCGCAACTACTGCGACGATCAATCCCTGGCAGATGATCATCAGCCAGGCTTTGAAATGCCAGAACGACAGCCGTCCCAACACAATAAAGCCGAGGGTTGAGAACAGGGCGCGGACCAACAGCAGCAGACCGATCCGGTTTTCAGCCAATCCAATCTCCTCCCGCAGGAACAGGGGGAGGATGCTCATGGTTATACCCAAGACCACATAGGAGGCGAACAGACCGATCCAGGCCTGATAACGCAGAGGGGTGCTTCGATCCTCAAGCGTTTCATTCTGTCTCCCGACAACCTCTCTCTGCCGGTCCTGCCGTATTCCGGGGATGAAAAGCGAAGCGGCGAAAACGAACAGGCAGACCGCCGTCATAAGAAGTACCGCGGTTTTGAACGGGACGGTAATGCCCCGCTGCAGCAGATAGCCCGCCCAAAAGGGAGCGATGATATTCCCCGTACTCCAGGAGAGATTGAAGCGGCCCAGCGTCGTGTTGAGAGCCTGCTCCTCCTTTCCAATAGAGAGCCATCCCATCAGGGGCGGCCAGAACAGGGACAGAGAAAGACCGTACAATCCATACAGTACGAATACCAGGGCCAGAGACGGAGAAAGCAGCATACCCACCAGCAGAACTACGCTCGAAACTGTTGCTATGATCAGTGAATGCCTGGGTAAAAGAACCCTGAGGAGCGATTGAAGCAGAAAGCAGCCGGCAAAATAGCAGAGATAGGGAAGTGCGGCGAGCCAGCCGATCAGGGCTGCTGATGCCTGAAATACATCCCGGGCATAGAAGATCATGCTGAAGGTCGTCATCCCCAGAGCGATGGAGAACAATAGAGAGATCGGCAGAATCAGTGTGGATTTGCCGATTCCTCTCTGTAATAGTTGGCTGAGCGAACGGAATTTGACCGGAATCACCGCTTCCTCGACAGGGAGAACCGCTGCCATTCCGGGAAAGGGCGATACTCTACTAGTGTCGATCTCAGGTTCCGCCAGGCTCCCTGTAAATCAGAGAGAATGGTTTTCGAATACCCGGTCGATTCTTCGTGGAAACTCACAAAGTGACTATATCATTGTGTGAAGCTGTTTTTGAAGAAGATGGATTCCAATTCCATCCATCCATGGATTCGCCAGGACAAACGAGGGATATGACTCCATCCACTACGTAGTATCCCATTCTCGGGGCTGATAAAGGCTGTGCATCCTCTTCAGGTCTTTCAGGTACCGCTGGGTGGTCTTCAAGGAAGCACGCCCCGGCAGCTGAGCAACGCAGGCAATGTCCACCTTTTTGGCCAGAAGCTTCGCACCTTTGGAAGATACATACATTGTAGCATAGCAGACAATCAGGAAGGAAGTGAAAGATTGGAAAGGCGCCCCAATAAAGAAACTACCAGTGTTGCTGCAGCTCCTCAGTGATTGGTCGGGTCCTTCATGCATCTACGCCTTGTCGCTCGGATCGTAGATCTCAAGCTTGAATTGCCAAACCTCGTAAGTCATCAAGATTCGACCAAAATCATCCCATCTCATTGCCTTCCCATCGATCACGAGCAGAGGCAGCTCACCATCGGTTTCATCAACTCACTCGAACCTGCCCCGGACCTCAAGATCATCTGCCCCTTTTAGCCTGCCGTCCTCCTCTGCAAGGTGTTGCCATGTGAGAGCACGTCGCATCTTTCCCAAGAGCTTAGCGAAGAGTTTTTGGACCTCCAAAGTTTCCCCAACCACCTGAAAACGGTACCCCGGATCGGCCGCCTCCTCATAGGCGTCAATTGAGGCTCGCTCTCCGTTTAAGCGTGTAGCAAAGCAGAACGTATATTTATTCGTGGTCATCCAAGAGACTTTCCGTTTTGGACCTTTCCCCCTCAACATGATGGGTGAGTGGGAACCATGCGCTTCAAAGAAATAATGTTCCGAAGCATCACAAGGGGTGCGGATTGGTGAAAAAGCATATAGACTTTTTCATTAAAAGTTGGACTTGGCTTGTTTTGTCCCATCACATCACAAATCAAGGGATATCCCTTTGAAGTTATTATTCCTGCGGGTCTCAGTATCTCTGGGGTGGTGCTCTCCGACCAAATGGAGAGTCTTGATTGGAGAGTCCGTAATGCTCAATTTATTTGTAAGTTGTCGGAATCAACAATTAGTGAAGTCCTGAAGAAGATAGGCACCCTAATGAAAGAATAGTATTATGCTCGAAAGTATCGAACGCACTATCGTCGTCGAAGGCGAACCCGCCCCGTAGAACATCAGCAGGACTGGGCGGCTCCGGAGGCACCCAAAAAAGCGGCCCTTTAAAGGGCCGCTCATATGGGTCGTTTGTTCGTCGCTGTGGTAGCAACTGCGGAGCTCTTAGTCCTCGTGCATCACCGTGCCGAACAGCTCCTCGTCAGTGGGCTGGGTAGAAGGAATGGGGTAGGAGACCCAGGTGTAGTTTAAAAGATGTTCCCAGGTCACGTTGGAGTTGGTCGTGTTTCCGCCCCAGGGACCGCAGCCCAGGGTCATGGACATGGGCATGCCGTTGGTCCAGGCGCCGCTGTTGGCCAGACACTGGGGCTGGCGGATCATGATGCGGCTGACCCGCACCTTGTTGGACAGCTCCCGGATGTGCATCTCGTTGAAGGTGTGGATGCCGCAGGAATGGCCGGGGCCGGAGAAAGTGGTGATGCGGTTGACCAGGTCGATCGCTTCATCAAAGCTTTTCCACTTGTACAGGGTAGTGGTCACCGACAGCTTCTCGCCGCTGAAGGGATATCCCTTGCCCACGCCGGTTTCTTCAACCATGATGAAGCTCTTACCCTTGGGCAGCTTGATCCCGGCCAGACCGGCGATTTTCTCCGCCGGTTGAGCCACGATCTCCCGATTCAGTACGCCCTTATCGGGGTCCCACATGGCAGCCTGGAGCCTCTTCTTCTCTTCGGCGCTGCACAGATAGCCGCCGACCGCTTCCAGTTCCTTCACCATCTTGTCGTAGAGGCTCTCGTGGATGACCACTGAGTTTTCTGTAGAGCAGCTGGTGGCGTAGTCGAAGGTCTTGGAGCGCATGATCTTGTCCGCCGCGTCCTTCAGGTCCGCGTCCTCATCCACGATGCACACCGCGTTTCCCGCTCCCACTCCGTAGGCGGGGGTGCCGCTGGAGTAGGCCGCCTTGACCATGCCGCCGCCGCCGGTGGCCAGGATCAGGTCGCACTGCTTCATCAGTTCCTTGCTCTTGTCCACGGTGACCTCCTCCACACCGATGATCAGATCTTCCGGCCAGTCGTGTTTTTTCAGGACTTTACGCATCTGAACAACGGCCATGTTGTTGGTCGTCTGAGCCCGCGGGTGGGGAGCCATGATGACGGCGTTGCGAGTCTTGATAGCGCTGATCGCCTTGACGAAGGGAGTGGCCTCGCCATTGGTCACGGGAATCAAGGCGCCGATTACGCCGACGGGCTTGGCGATCTTGATGATGCCATTTTCCTTGTCATGGTGCACGATGCCTACCGATTTCTTACCCTTCATATCCCGAAGGGTTCCTTTGACCTTGGTCATCTGCTTGCCGTACTTATGGGGCTGGTAACCCATGCCGGTTTCTTCGGTACAGAATTTTGTGTAGCTTTCAGCGAAATCCGGCCGCACACCGGACCAGGCGACCCGGGTAGCCATATCATCCACCTGCTCCTGAGTGGCGAACTCGATTTCTGCCTGTGCCTTCCGGGCCCGGGCGATCAGGTCGGCTATGTATTTTGCTGCATCTTGGTCTTCAGCCATGAAATCCTCCTGACTTTGCTAAATTACTTATTAACTTATTGGCTGTTCTGATGTGAACTACCAGATCTTATCAAAATTCACCTGCACTGCAAAGGATGAACGAGCTATTTAATCTGGGAATCCGTATAATCCAGGCCTTTGTCTATGGCGGCTGCCATCTCGTCGATCTGTTCCCGGTTGATGATCAGCGGCGGAGAGATAAAGATATAATCCCATTTGGCGAACAGATACAGGTTGTTTTCGTACAGTACTTTGGTCAGCCCCGCTGATACATTTTTCACGGAGTCGGAAAAACCGGCCAAAGGGGCCTTGGTCTTCTTATCCGAGGTTAACTCGATGCAGGCCCAGAGGCCTTTGCAGCGGGCGTCTCCCACGGAGGGGTGTTTTTCCTTGAGCTGCTGGAGTTTCTGATTGAGATACTCCCCGTTTTCCGCAGATTTTTCTATCAGATTGTCCTGCTTGTAGACCTCGATGTTGGCGATTCCCGCGGCGCAGGCCAGGGCATGACCGGAGTAGGTCAGTCCGCCGGTAAAGGGTCGATCCTGGAAATGATCCCAGATCTTTTTATTCCAGATCATCGCCCCCAACTGAACGTACCCGGAGGTGATGCCTTTGGCCGTGGTAATGATGTCGGGAACGATCCCGTAGTTGTCGATGCCGAACCATTTGCCCGCCCGGC
>CAZBXU010000133.1:0-9920 GCA_964495755.1 uncultured Spirochaetaceae bacterium
AAGCAAGTATGATAGTCGATCAATATACGTATCTAGTTGTTACAACTTACTATTAATATAGTTTATGCATGAGGATAGATAAATCAAGAAGAAATGCCATATTGAAGGAAGAAAAAGGACTAACCGGCCTGGCGCTCGTTGAGCTTGGCCTGGTCCCCCCGCTTGAGTTTATTCCGGAAGTTGGTAGTCTCGTCGCTGACGATCTTATCCAGATAGGCCATCTGCCGATCAACGGCGACGATGTAGAGGTTCTGGTTGGCCTCATAACGTTCGCGGAAGTGGTGCGTGGCCAACTCGAACATGTGCAGGTAGGTGTCGCGGAGCCTCCCCTTGACTGCAGCGTAGAACTCCCGGGTCTTGCGCAGGATGTCGAACTCGGTTTCATAGCCGGAAATCCCGGCTTCGCGAAACTCGTGATATAGGAAGAGCAGTTTTTCCAGGTAAGCGCGATCGGACATCTGTCCGAGAATATCCGCGCTGCCCAGCATAGCGCCGGCGTCCTGCTCATGTTCGGAGATGAAGGAGATGCGGGCGAAGTCGGTTTTCAGATCGGTGCTCTGGATGAAGCGGATGATCGGTTCGATCTCCCGCTCCTCGATCTCGAAGACCTCGGCGTGGCGCCTCAAGAATTCGATACTCCGCTGCTCGTGCTGCCGGCTGTACTTCGCCCCCGTGCCTTCGGTGTCCCAATCCTCCTGGATGTACCCGGTATCGTGCAGCAGGGCTGCGAGGAGAAGCTGGATCGCCAAGTCTTCGGGCAAAAACACCCGCTCGATGTTGTAGCCGTCGAGCAGGCGAGCCGTTGCCAGCAGCACGCTCATGGTGTGGCTGAAGTCGTGATATTCCGCCAGGCACTCCCGATAACCGGGGAACTCCCCGGCGAACAGGGAGCGCACCTGGGAGAAGGCCAGTTGAATCCGGAGAGCCGAGTCTTCGGCGTAGTGGAAGTAGAAGATCCGGAGAATCTCTTCGATGACCTTCTCGGGTTCTCCAGTGTCGACGATCTGAGATAACTGGATGTCTTTTCCTTCAGCCATGGTCTTCATTAAAATAATACATCGTTTCTACAGACAATTCAATTTTGCGTCGATGGAACTATCCGGTTTATGGGTTATTTGGGATTTAAGGTACCCGTACAGGAGGTGTGCAGCTACCCGCGCGGGCAGCTTACGAGCCGCTGTTGGGACGCGGGGCTGAGTTCTTAACTCCATCGGTTCACTGGGAGGAGGGCGTATTGACAGTAACTACCCCTACGGGTTGTAGTCACAGGGTTTGGAACCGCCGCTGGTTGAATGACACTCCCCTTTGCACCAATGTCTATCTTACCTTTTACCGGAAAAGGCTCAGGAATATTTGATTCCACCGAGCAGCTGAATCACTCTCCTCTTTGGAGACTGGCGAGTTGCTTCTGAATATTCTGCTCGATTACCTGTTCCACGCAACCGATAAAACGAAGAAGGCATGGCGCCTCCAAGGAGTAATATACCGTAGTTCCTTGCTTTCTATCGGAAATTATCCCGGCGTTCTTCAAGATCGAAAGGTGTTTCGACACAGTAGAGGTGTCAGCACCGATCATCTCGGTAAGCTCGCATACACAGTGTGGCTGCTCAGAGAGTTTGTCAACGATGAAAATCCGACTCGTATGAGCGAGCGCCTTGAGGATTCGCGCCCTCGCTTCACTTCGCCCGTGTTCAAATTCTGTCATTTTTTCTTCCTATTTGCCAAATTTGCCAAAAATAGCAAAGGACGTCAACCTGTGCCGCTAAGCTCCGATGGTGGAGGCCATCACAATGACGGCTTGATATAACAGAAGTTGAACAGGGGTACAGGACGGACGGCAGAGTAGGAGTTGACAGACTGTATATTATTGGCTATATTGCCAAATAGAAAACATTAAGTATGGGAGGAATCGATGACGATTCAGATTCTCGGTACCGGCTGTCCCAAGTGCCGGCAGTTGGAATCAAACGCCCGGGAAGCCCTGGCGGGTATGACCCTGGAGGCGATGGTGGAGAAGGTCACGGATCTCGAGCAGATCATGAACATGGGCGTGATGATAACCCCGGCCCTGGCCGTCGATGGAGTGGTTAAGAGCGCCGGTAAGGTGCTCACTAAGAGCGAAATCGCCCGGATTCTTGAGGGAGGAAAGCAAAATGGCTGAGTGCTGTTGTGGTTCCGGCGACAAGATCAAGTTGCTGTACGCCTGCTCGGGAGCGGCTAATACGCTGGCCGAGGAGATCGCCGGTGGGTGCGACTGCGCAGCAGGCTAAATCAACGTCAAGACCGTTCCACTTCCTGCAGAACAAGCAGAACCGGGCCCTGCTGATCCTGGCAGGGGTGTTCCTGTTCGCCTACTTCGTGCCCTTCTCCTCCACCCGGGTATCGGCGGCAGTGCAGGAGTCCTTCCTCATGCTGGCTGAGTACGCCCGGCAGCACGTACTGCTGTGCCTGGTGCCGGCCTTCTTCATCGCCGGGGCTATCACGGTGTTCCTGAACCAACAGGCGGTGATCCGCTACCTGGGACCGCAGGCGAAGAAGGTCGTGGCCTACAGCGTGGCCTCGGTGTCCGGGACGATCCTGGCGGTCTGCTCCTGCACCGTGCTGCCCCTGTTCAAAGGCATTTACCGCAAGGGAGCCGGGATCGGTCCGGCGGTGGCTTTTCTGTATTCAGGGCCCGCGATCAACGTACTGGCCATCGTGCTCACGGCAAAGGTGCTGGGCTTCCAATTAGGGGTGGCCCGGGCAGTGGGGGCGGTGCTGTTCGCTTTCTTAATCGGGCTCATGATGCAGCTGATCTTCCGCAAGGAAGACCAAGCTCGTGCCACGGACACGGCCATGTTCTCCGGCTCCGCCGGCGAGGAAGGGCGCACACTCGGGCAGACCACTTTGTATATGGCCGGCATGATCGGCATCTTGGTGTTCGTGAACTGGGCGCCCTCCAGGGGATCGCTGGCGGCGTGGGACTTCATCTACCGCTTCAAATACGTAATTACCGGGGTATTTGGTCTTCTCCTGGTGTACGCCCTGGTACGTTGGTTCCGCAAGGACGAGTTAGCCTACTGGGTTACGGCCACTCGGGATTTTGCCGTCCAGATCTTGCCTCTCCTGTTCGGCGGGGTGTTGGTGGCGGGATTCCTGCTGGGCCGGCCGGGGCACATGGCCCTGATTCCGGAACGCTGGATCGCCTCGCTGGTGGGCGGCAATTCGGTGGGCGCCAACCTGATCGCCTCGGTGGCCGGAGCTCTGATGTACTTCGCCACCCTGACCGAGGTGCCCATTATGCAGGGCCTGATCGGGGCC
Organism: uncultured Spirochaetaceae bacterium; assembly: GCA_964495755.1. Lineage (GTDB taxonomy): Bacteria > Spirochaetota > Spirochaetia > SZUA-6 > DRHE01 > JAFGQJ01. The sequence continues at coordinate 3,301 of CAZBXU010000133.1, forward strand.
GGCATGGGGCAGGGTCCGGCGCTGGCTTTGCTGCTGGCCGGGCCCTCCCTGTCGCTGCCTTCAATCCTGGTGATTGCGGGGGAGCTGGGATGGAAGAAGACCGGAACGTACATCGTCCTGGTCGTGGTGCTGTCCACGACCGCAGGACTGTTGTACGGCGCGGTGGCCGCGTAGCTGGGGGCAGGAAGCGAATAGGAATTAGGTGAGCGAAGCGGCTAAAAGCCGGTACGTAGAGACGGTTTGAGCCTGCTACCAGGAGGAACCGGCTCCTTGGGCTTGCAGCACCTGCAGCACGATTTGGCTGATCGCTTCTACAGTTTGGGGATCGACCTCGAGGCCGGCTGAACGCCCCCAGCCCCGCTGCTCCCGGACGTGGAAAAGCTCCTCGATCTCCGGCTCGCTCAAAGCCTTCGGCCCGCCGAGCTGGATGGTGACCAGCCGGATGCGGGCGTACATCTCCAGAGTTTCCATGCGGTAGTAGGCCTGCATCAGCGAAGATCCCACGGTCAAGGCGCCGTGGTTGGCCAACAACAAGGCATCACACTCGGCGATCTCCCGGGACACCGCCTCGGGTACCTGGTGAGTCGTCGGCGTGCCGTACTCTGAGAAACCGATTTTTCCCAATCCGAAGACGACTTCGGGCAGGATCACATCCTGATCGAGACGGATTCGTGAGGTGGCAAAACCTGTAGCGGTCGGGGGATGGGCGTGCACGATCGCCTGGACGTCGGCACGCTGTTGATACACGGCCAGGTGCATCTTCAACTCTGAGGTGGGCTGCAAGCTGCCGCTGAGCACGCTGCCCTCAGGATCAACGGTGAGCAGCATCTCTGCGCTCATATCCCCCTTGTTCACACTTGTAGGCGTGATCAGGATCTCTTCGGTCCCCAGGCGGACGCTGATATTGCCGTCATTGGCCGCCACGAAGAAACGCTCCTGCAGTCTTCTCCCCACCTCGAGAATCTCCTGACGGGCTTGAACCTCATCGATCATTCGACTTGCCTCCGAAATAACTGCTACTAGTACTTGGACTAACTTTTCGTACCGGTAACGATCGCAACACTTGCACTGGCGCCGATGCGGCTGGCCCCCGCTTGAATCATGGCCAGCGCGTCTTCGTAGCTATGAATCCCCCCGGCGGCCTTGACCCCCATGTCCAGTCCCACGGTCCTGCGCATCAGGGCGACATCTTCCACAGTAGCCCCGGAGGAGGCAAATCCCGTGGAGGTCTTCACATAGTGGGCGCCGGCGCGCCTTGCGATCTGGCAGGCCAGGACCTTTTCTTCCTCACTGAGCAGGGCGCATTCAATGATTACCTTGAGCACCGTGTTCTGCCGGCAGGCCCGCAGCACCCAGCGGATATCCTCCTCAACGGTCTTGAGGTCTCCCGATTTCAAGGCGCCCACATTCATCACCATGTCTATCTCATCAGCCCCGTTTTCCACCGCTTCGCGGGTCTCGAACCCCTTGCTGCGGCTGTCCATGGCGCCGAGGGGAAAACCCACCACGGTACAGACCTTCACTGCCTTGCCGCGAAGCTTACGGGCACAGTAAGCCGTCCAGGTCGTGTTCACGCAGACCGAGTATAAGTGGTACTCCACCGCCTCTGCGCAGAGCTTGTCGACCTGCTCCCGGGTGGCCTCGGGTTTGAGCAGGGTGTGATCGATATAACGGGCAACGTCGGCGGGATTCAGTCCTCCGTGCCCCGCAGCTTCCGCGACCCCCTTGGATGCGAGCTGCCCACCCGTTCCGGCGGTGGCCTGCGGCTGCCGAGATCCTGCAACCTCGCCACCCGAGGATTCCCGCAGCTTGGCCAGAACCTGGCCGGTAATCTGATCCACCAATTCCTGTGTATTCATAATTCTACCTTCTCTCCACAGCCATCATCTTGTTTATCCGCGGCCAATGCCGCCCACCGGCAAATCGAGTCTCCAGCCACACCTTGGCCATCTGGCAGAGCTCGTCCGGGGTGTGCAGAGGACCGCCGAGGGTAAGCACATTGGCGTTGTTGTGCTCCCTGCTGTTTGCCACGGTCTTCAAATCGTAGCACAGGGCGGCCCGGATGCCCCTGACCTTGTTGCAGACCATGCTCGACCCGATGCCGGCCCCGTCGATCATGATGCCCCGCTCGCACTCCCCGCCGGCGACCTTACGGGCTACGGCGACTGCAAAATCGGGATAATCGACGCTCTCCGGGGAGTAGCAGCCCACATCTACGACCTTGTAGCCAAGACTGGTCAAATAAACCTTGAGGAGCTCTTTGCCCTTGTACCCGCCGTGGTCCGATCCGAGGGCAACCCGCAGGACCTTGTCTACCGTGTTCGTCATACCTTTCCTCCGACGGTAACCTCATCGACGATGCCTACGACCATGGTTCGAATCGGCGCCATGGAATCCCCGACGATCATCCGACTGGAGTTACCCTCGTCCAGGATCAGCACCGTGTCCCCGACCCCCGCCTGCACCGAATCCAGAGCCAGGGTGACCGCCCCGGCCTCATTGCCCTCAGGATCGACTGGCTGAACCATCAGGATCTTGTAGCCCACCAGCACGTCGAGCTTGACCGTCGACACAACAGTTCCAATCACCCGTCCCAGGGTCATTCCTGCCCCCCGTACACCTGGTCCACGATACCCATGACCGTCGCATCCGAGGGGTTGTACCAGTTCTCAAGACCGAGGGCCGCTTCACGGCCGCCCTCCCACAGGACCAGATCCCCGGGGCCGGCCTGCACGGAATCGCAGGCGATCAGGGGATCGCCCCGGCCTTGAAGATTTTTATCCACGGGTTGAAGAAGCAGCAGTTTTACCCCTTCGAAGGAATCCACCTTCTGGGTGCACATCACCGAACCTATAACTCTACCCAGCTTCATAACAAATCCCCACTAGACAATCCGAAAATAATCGATCAGGGCACAGCGGCGTTCCCTGCTGAATGTCGCAGCCCGGGTCAGACCTTCCCCGGTCGGACTGGCGATGGTCCAGGAGGTGAACCCGGCCCCGCCGAATCCCACCCCGTTGTAGGCGGAGCCGTTTTTCACGAACAAAGAACAGTTCATCACTTTGGCCATCCTGGACAGCTTCTCGATATTGCGGGAGTGCATCACCGCGGTGTGGCGGAACCCGTGCTCGCAGGCCACGGCAAGATCGATCGCCCCATCCACGTCTTTGCAGCGAACCAGGGGGATCACCGGCATCAGCTGTTCCGTCCAGACGAGGGGGTGCTCCGCATCCACTTCGCAAAGCAGGATACGGGTGTCCTCCGGCACCTCGACCCCTATGGCCCGGGCGATCATGCCGGCATTCTTGCCGACAAACTCTTTGTTCGGTGCGCCCTCATGCCCGGGTTTCCCGGGATCCGCGATGACCAAACGGGTGACTGCGTCGATCTGGCTCCGGTTGAGCTCATAGGCGCCGTTTTTCGAAAGCTCCGCCTTGAGCGGGTCCGCGATCGAGTCCACCGCCAGTATCTCCTTCTCGTCTATGCAGACGATATTGTTGTCGAAACCCGAACCGCTGACGATATCCCGGCCCGCCTTAATCAGATCCGCCGTCTCGTCGACAACGCAGGGGGGATTCCCGGGGCCGGCGGCGATGACCTTCTTGGTGCTCTTCATGGCAGCCCGGACCACACCGGGACCGCCGGTTACCACGAGGAGGTTGATCTCGGGATGCTCAAACAGCTTCTGGGCACTCTCGATGGTGGGTTCGGACACCGTGCAGAGCAGGTTGCCCGGCCCTCCCGCGCCGCTGATCGCTTTGTTGAGTAAGTCGATGGTGAAGGCGGACACCGCCTTGGCCGAAGGATGGGGATTGAATACCACCGAGTTGCCGGCGGAGATCATCCCAATCGCGTTGCTGATGATCGTTTCGGTCGGATTGGTGCTCGGAGTAATCGAGCCGATCACCCCGTAGGGGGCGCGTTCGACCAGGGTCAAGCCGTGATCGTCGCTGAAAGCGACGGCTTTGAGGTCCTCGACCCCTGGTGTCAACTCCGCGGCAACCCTGTTTTTCACTACCTTGTCTTCCCGCCGTCCCATGCCGATTTCTTCCACCGCCAGCTCGGCCAACCGCTGCAGATTTTGCAGCACGGCCTGGCGCATGCTTGCGATCATCTTGCGCCTGGTTTCCAGGGTTCGTCCCATCAACTCGTTGTAGGCGGCCCGGGCGGCCCGGATCGCGGCGTCGATGTCGGGAAATACCCCGTTCTGCACCCTGGTCCCTGAAGGCATAGCCCCGGAGGTGCTTCGCAGGATCTTGCCGTCAAGGCTGAGCAGTACCTGTTCCACCAGATCGCGAACACTGGACTCAGTTATTTCCATATCTCATCCACCTCCCGCTCTGCCTTGAGAAGATGCCCCCAGATATCCGGATGAGGTCTGGGGATCAGCACCTGTCTGCAGAGCATCCCTTTGCCTTGCACATATCCCGCCCCGGCGGCCAGGGAAGCCTCTACATCCTCCAGCCTGCCCATCACCTTAATGGTAGACTTTCCACCCATACCTCCGGCCAGACGAATTTCCGGGATCCGGATTTCCGCCTCCTTGGCGGCCAGATCCGCCGCCACAATCCCCGCGGTGACCGAAAGGCTCTCTATGATCCCCAGGGCGTCCCACTCCTGAACCGAAACGGGACCCGCAATGGCGGGAATCACCTTTCGATCCAGGTTGGGGATGAACAGCTCATCGAGCAGATCCTCCCGGCAGCTGTCTTTGCCCGCGGTCAGGGAAACCTCCACCGACGCCACGTCCCCGGTAAACAGGACGATGAACTTTCCCGGGGTCACGATGCGGGTAGCCAAGATGCTTACCGGTGCTGCCTTGACAATAGCGTCCAATGCGAGGAATCCGGCGGCAATGCTGGAGTACTCTTGAACGCCGATGACATCCACCTCCATCGCTCATACCCCTCCCTACTTGCGAAAAACAACCTCGCCCTGTTCGTCCACCAGATCCACGATCCCACAGATCAGGGCATCTACGGGCTTCCTGTCGCTCACCTCGGTCTGCCGACAGGAGGAGCCCTGGGAAATCATCACCAGCTCCCCCACTCCCGCATTGACCACATCCAGAGCCACGTGGTAGCGTCCCCGCGGTTCGCATCTGTGACTGCACTGCTCTACCAACAGGTACTTGGCACCGGAGATCGCATCGGCCCTGCGGGTGGCCACCACGGTGCCAACCACTTCGGCGAAGATCATGCCCGGTCCTTCTGATAGACCATTTCACCTTTTACGTCGATGAAATCCACAATGGCTATGACGGCGGCATCGCTGGGCTTACCGTCGGTGACGGTGGTCATTCGGGAGCTGGAACCGGAAGCGTAGAACACAACTTCGTCGATTCCTGCTCCAACGGAATCCATGGCCACAACGTAGTCCTTCTTGCCCTGCATTGTGGCGGCATCGATCTTCTCCAGCAGGAGGAATTTGATCCCTTCGATTCGCTGCTCCTTGCGGGTGGAAACAACGGTTCCGATCACTCTTGCCAACAGCATGGTTAGGCGCTCTTGGCGGCTTTCGTGGATTGCTCCGGCCCGGAGCCCTGCGGCCCCCGGCCGAGGGGAAGCGCGCCGTCTACATTCGCATGGGGCCTGGGAATGATATGCACGGAGATCACCTCTCCAACCCGCTCCGCAGCTCGACCGCCCGCGTCCAGAGCGGCCCGGACCGCAGCCACATCACCTCGAACAACGGCGGTCACGTAGCCGCCTCCGGTCTTCTCATAGCCCGTAAGTTCGACCTTGGCCGCCTTTACCATGGCATCGGAAGCCTCCACCATGGCTGCAAAGCCGCGACACTCGATCATTCCCAAAGCATCGGAATAAACATCAGCCATTTCTCATCTCCTCTTAAACGTCGTATTGACCTTAAGCTACTCCGCCTGGCCTCCCGGCTCTCGACCGGACAGTGAAAGCAGGCGGGATTCCACGATATCCTTGCTGACCAGCACTTCCGCTTCTTCCCCCGCGATGTACACCCGTCCGAAGCGCCCTACTCCCTGGACATTGATGATGTTGATATGGGAAGCCTTTTCCGCTTCGTTGGCGGCGAAGTAGGCGTACCCGGAGGGCTCGATCTCCAGCACGTAGAGGGTGTCCCCTCTCAAAACCATGTTTCCGAAACGGACCTTGTTGATCAGCTGGGCGTGGTGATCGGATATGTTCTTGATCAGCTGACTGGTCAGGACTCGCGGTTTCATCCGCTCTTCTTCGCTGCGCCCCAGCTCCTTGAGTATGGCCGCTCCGGCCTGGCGGGCGTCGGCCTGGCTGTCCGAATGGACCTCGAGGAGCCCGAACAGGCGCTCGACAAACTGGATTCCCGGGGTTACGTTGGTCGCTTTGAGGGCAATGTCCGTAAAACGGTTGATTTCGATTCCCGGAGAAATCTCAATGATCATACAGGCCTGCAGTGCCACCGGGTAGTAGCCCCGGGAGGTGGTGGCCATGAGAGAGGCCATCTGGTACTGCAGGGAATCGAGAAAGATATAGGTCCTTAGATCGATACGCTCATCAGCCATAGCTCACCCACCCTTTACTGCGCTTCCTGCAAACCCAAGGGCAGCGCGCTGTCCACATTGCTGTGGGGTCGCGGAATGATATGTACGGAGATCACCTCTCCGA
>CAZBXU010000134.1:0-1575 GCA_964495755.1 uncultured Spirochaetaceae bacterium
TCCGGAACTCCCGACCCCCCGTCCTGCCGAAGACTTCCTCTTCGTACATCAGTTCGGCTGTGGCCGGCGGGGTGGGAAAGGTTCCAGGGGTGGTGGCACGGAACAGGAATGAGACCTCCCTCTTCCCACGGTGAAAGGTGTCATAGTAAAACCGGACTTCATCGTCATAGATCCGCTGAACCGGTCGGAAGTACCAGGGGTCCTCGAGTTCCTCCTGCCCCCGGATGATCTGGGAAGTAGCCAGCGAACCGTCGATCGTTTCCGCCCCTGAGGGCAGAGGCAGCCGTAGAGCCAGGAAGTCCCGGTCCCGGCTCGAGTAGATCACGCAGTGCATCCTGTAGACATCACCGAGTTGCAGCGCCCCGCTGACTGGATTTCCTTGCAAATCCAAAACTTCATTGAAAAGCCCGATTCCCTCATCCCGGGGGTCAACCAGGGCGGCATCCAGGGCATAGCGAAGAGTTGCCGTGTAGTACAGCCTGCCCCGGCCTTGCTTGGAAAACACCAGCGGCAACCACTCCTGATCCCGGATCAGATCTCCAGGAGCAATAGACAAGGTCTGGGGTTGTTTGGAAACGCCGGAGAACTCAATTGGAGGAAAAGCTGTTTCTCCGAGCTGAATCCGGGCCGTGAAGTCGGTCTGCCTCTCCTGGTCGGTATCGATGTAGGAAGCAAAGGCCTGGAGAATCCAGCCGGTATTGCTCGTATTTTGCCAGTACCCCTTCCGGGTCGAGGCGAGCAGATCGTCCGCCAAGCCTTGAGCGATCTGCGAGCGGGGTTCGAGTCTGCCGTAGAGGAGCAGGAGGGCTGCCTTGGCCTGAAGCTCCCCGCCGTAGTAGATCCAGGAACCGACGGTTCCGGTCAGAGTGACCGAACGGGTGCCGACCCTTAAGTGAGCGCGGATTGCCTCGAGGACGGCTTCCGCCTTTTGATGCTCCCCGAGAGTGTGATAGGCAAGCCCGATAAAGGCCTGTTCCAGCACACCGAGATTCGTCATGTTCGTGTGCAGAGATTGGATCTCCCTCTGGACTTCCCAGCCATGGAGCGCAAGAACATAGACAGCATAACTCTGCAGATAGACGCCGGCGCTCTGATACCCGCTGTTCAGATATCCCAGCAGGGCTTCCAGGTCGAATTTCCTCGGCAGGGCATACCCCCGTTGTGTGGTGAGGTGAAGCAGGTGAGCGGTGCGAAGCGAAACGTAGTAATTTGACCGGCGGTACCCCGGGTCCTGCCAAAAGGACATGCCCCCATCGGAGGTCTGGTACACAGGCAAAGAGGAAAGCTCCGCGTCGATCCGATCGCCCTGCTCCAGCAGCCAGTCGTAGAGGAGGTAGGCGAAGAGCTTGCTGGTTCGCTGTTCCAGACAATCGTGGGGATAGACCTCGAGGAAGCGGATCGCTTCGATCAGCGAAGAGGCCAGGGTCGAGTCCAATGTGATATGCAGGCCGTCCTCGGGATCACCGAGGAATTTTTCCGGCACGACCAATCCCTCCTGGACGCTGCCTTCAGTCTGCCCCACGATGGTAAAGGCCTCCTGTACTACACTTTTCTCAACCGGTACCGTGGCTTCCA
>CAZBXU010000134.1:1675-9884 GCA_964495755.1 uncultured Spirochaetaceae bacterium
TCGCCGTTCCGTCGGCCCCGGTGACCAGTCCCGGCTCGAATACGGCGGTGGCACGGAAGTCCTTTCGGATCGCTACCGTGCTCTCATCCGGTTCCTCCCCCTCTTTGTCGCCGCCGGGAAGATCCCGGGTTTTCCACAGCACCGGGTCGAGGAGGAGCGCCCGGCTGTCGAAGTGGGCGACGCCATGGCCGTAGTAATAGCGGCTGTAGAACAGGGATAGGGGATCGGGAAGGTGATAGTCGATCAGGTCCAGCACCCCTCGGTCAGCCGCAATCAGGGCAATCTCCACTCCCTCCAGGGGCTGCCCCTGCCGGCTTGCCCGAACCGTGATCTCCGCCTCTGTGCCCGGGCGATAGCTCTCCTGAGAGCTGGACAGCTCCAGCTCGATCCTTCGCCGGGATTCATCCACCGCCAGGGCAAGCATGCCAAAACACCCTCGTGGTTTTCCCAGATCCGGAACATCCGGTGAGACCGGCGGAGGTGCGCTGCGGCCGGCTGCGCTGGATATGGTGACATACACGATCGGGATGTGCTCCTCTCGAATCGGTATCTCCACGGTGTCGGTGCTTCCCTGAAGATCGAGTATTCGCTCCTCGAGAATGCCCTCCCGTTCGATCGTCAGAAGATAACCTCCTTTCTCGAGGGGGCTCTTTATCAGCAGCTTCGCTCTGTCGCCCGGGGCATAGCCCGGTTTGTCCGCCACCAATTCTATCCGCCGCTCGTCATGGCGCTGCCAGAGCACATTGCCGCTGCCGGTTGAGTAAAAACTGAAACGGGTGAGGGTCTCCCTGCCTTGCTGATCGACTGATCCGAGCTCCATGATGTACGCTCCCACCTGGGAAGTCTTCAGCTGCCCGGCAACGAGGATTCGACCTTTGGAATCTTTCCTGCCATCCGGCTCCAGAACGAAACGTTGCTCCTCAACTTCTTCACGGATCCAGCGGGTGTCGATGCGTGCTCCGACACTGCGCTCCCGCACCATCTTCCAGTTTTCCCGCAGCAGCCGTCCCTGAATCTCAAGCGAATTGACATCACCAGCTCCTGCGTCGTAGGGTCGACCGTCGGGTTGAACCAGGCAGGCCTGAACGTAGAAGGGTTCCTGCGCGCCCACGAAGTAGAGGGACTCATCGCCGTCGATCCGCCGGGTCAATCTGGCAGCGACGAGCAGGGACGAGCTGAAGACCGAAGCGCCGGCCTGGCGGGATATGGCCTGTCTATCGATATCTTCTACAGTGGCGCTAATCGTATACTCGTATACCCTGCCTGGTTGACCGTCGGAAAGCCCCTGGGTGGCCACGACCTTTCCGTCGCCGCTCAATTCACCCTCCTCCGACGAGAGCTCTTCGTAGTAGTCCTCGTAGTAATCGTAGTACCCGAAATCGGGAAAAGCACCGAAGTGGAATCCCCGATAGATCCCCTCCGGATCGGGGGGCTGGTATGAAACGGGACGCCGCGCCCACCAGTAGCTCCATCGCCCTTGGGTAAGGGCGCCTCCACCTAGATACCCGGCGGAGAATCGGGCCTCGAGATCCTCTCCCATGTAGTGGATCCCCTCGGGGATACCGAGGTCAACCGAGAAGTTCACCCTCCGAAAGAAGGCGATCCGCAGCGGCACCTCCCGGGTCTGGGTCCCGTCTGTTCGTTTAAAGACGAGGAAGTACACATCCGGTTCAAGATTCTCCGGCAACTCCACGGTACCCCAGAATCGACCCGAGTCGGTAAGCTTCCCGGACACGGAAGCATGGATCGCATCGCCGTACCATCCCTGGCGCAGTTCCACCGTATAGGCACCCATGCGCCTTCTCAGCTCTCCCAGCTTCAGATCCCGATCGATTCCGTAAAATGAAACCGTTTCACCCGGACGATAGATCCCCCGGTCGGAGCTGAGATAGGTAATCGGTTGAACCTCTTCAGCCTGGAAAGGTCCGTCAAGATTCCAATTGTACGAGGGTGAAGCGGAGGGCTGAAACACCAGACGATCATTCTGCGTGCGAACCTCTATCTCGAGGTTCTGCGCCGATTGGTCGGTGAAGCGGGACAACTCTCGGGGCTGAAAGGCAAAAGACACGATGCCTCTGGTATTGCTCAGCCCGGATTTGCTCGCGCCTCCGGCGCCCCGGAGGATGACTTCCGCCCCGGCCAGCGGATCTCCCGAGGACAGCGAGGCGGCCTGGACGGTGATGCGGTTATAGGCGATATGGCTGGTCAAACCTATGTCGGAGACTTGCAGCCTCAGATCCGCGTCCATCTCGTAGGGCTCGTCGGACCACCAGGAAGGCAACTGGAACCTCCAGCGGGCATACACGCTGCCCCTGCCCTGTTCATTGAGGAAGGGGGCAAAATCGATCAACCGAAAAACACGAGTGTTGCGGGGGATCTGATCAACTGCGTAGTCGCTGAAAGGGCCGGAAGGCAGAGAGGCGAAAGGCTCTCGAAGCTTGCCGGCGGCGAAGGAACCGCTGGTCACGTTTTGAAACTCCACGGCGGCGGCAGGCGGGAATCCCGCTTCGAGAATTCGGTTCCCGGATGCTCGGAAATTGACATAGCTGGCAGCCGGACCCACCTCCAACTCAACAGTTTCGTCGTGGGCAAGGCTCTGATCGTAGATGTCCCGAAGTCCCTTGGCAATGGAGAGGAAAAAGGTGGACTCGAAATCGACGGGAAGATTCTTTAGATACACAGAGCTGCCGTAGAGCTCGAGATTTCCCTGAAGCCTATAACCCGGTAGATGCACCTCGAGACAGGACTCCAGATCCTGTTCGGCTACCGGATGGTTGAAGATCAGACCCGCCTCGACGCTGGGCAACCAATCGTATACCTCTCCGTATTCCAAACGGAAGGGTTCCAGCGTGTGAAAGCTGTGCCGCTGCTCGACCTCGGAGCCGTAGTTCTGCTCTGCCGGCCGGGCACCCTCCAGCACCCGCACCGCAACATCCGTGTCCCAGGGAAGTTCTTCCTTCATCTTGAGCAGGATAGCCCGGCTGGAATCATTCTGGACCGTCACTGCGCTCGGAGTCCCGGAAAGCTCCGCCGATTCCAGAAGATCTTCTTCCGGGTAGACTGCAACAAAGGGAAAGGTACGATCCCCAGCCTCAACCTTAATGTAGCGGCTGATGGTGGCAAGCTCGACAGGAAAGTTGAAATACAGCAGCAACTCGCGGCAGGATTCCGGCGGTACATCCGTTCCGGAAGGATCCATGGACAGCAGTTGGAGCGGAGGGGTGCGAAACCGGAAGGCGTTCATCCCTTCCAGGGGATCTCCGCTCAAGGAGGTGAGCTCTCTGCTCAAGACCACTGTATATTCGGTTGCCGGGATCAGGGAAGAGGTGGGCTCGAAGCTCAGAAGGCGGGAGCCGTACCAGCGATAGATCCCCTCGACCTCAGGATGGATCTGCACCGCCTCGGATTCTGTTGCGGGTTTTCCCAATTTGGCCGCCGGGATGACCGGCTCGCTGAACAGGACCCATACACCCCCCTCTATATTCTGCCAGGGCACGACCCCAACAGGGGCGTATTCCGAAACCTGGAAGGCCTCCCCCGGAACATCACCCTCAGCGACTTGCTCGGGGAATAGGAGGTTCTTCGTGTCGAGAGCGGTTGAGCGACCTCCAACGGGGCCGCCGATATCTCCGATACAACCGGACAGTATGAAAAGGACGAGGAACACTGCTCCTGCTGCGGCGGGAAATGCTTTAGGTCGGCTGTTCATGACCCCTCCTCATGCTCCAAGAGTACGGGGAATCATAGGGGAAATCAAGGATACTGGAGCAGCTTCAGTCGGGGAGCGATTCCGGGGTTATCTCCTCGAGCCAACGGTCATTGGCTTCGCTCAGATCCTCCACGTAATCGGAAATATCCGCCCGGGTACGAACCAGAGCGGTTTCGATCCCGGCAAGCAGCGGTTCCTGATAGATCTGCTCGATGATTCTACCCACCTCCTGCTCGATCGCCCGGTTGGTTCTGAAGGATGTGTACACTCGAAATCCGATCACTGAGGCGAGGAGCAAACCCGCCAGGGACAGGGACGCCCAACGCAGCGCAGCCACCGGTCTCCGGGCGGGACCAAAGAGCCTCCAAACAGTTTTTTGAAAGGCTGATACGGGGACCCGGCTGTGCCGGCAGCTCTCCTGCGCGTCCTGCCGTCTCTGCCGGTCCAGAATATCTTCGGGTTCCGGAGCCGGAGGATCGTAGACAGCGCGATCGATCTGCTCGAGCAGGGCAGGAGCGAAATCGGTGAGTGTTTCGAAAAACTGACTGCATTCGCTGCACTGCTCCAGGTGCCCCCCGAGCTCCCGGGGCATGAACTTCAGAATGCTTTCACCATCCGTCACCGAAACAAGATTGACTCTATCAAAAAGGTCCTGCAGTCCCATTCGACATTTCTTGCAGGACATTCTTTTTCGTCCATTCATCTTCTACCTCTTCTACTGTGATCGGAGAATGCGATATACTCGGCAAGTTTCTCCCGAGCCCGGTGGAGGCGGGACTTAATCGTACCGATCGGTACCTCCAGAATGTCCGCCATTTCCTCCAGGGTGAATCCATCTACATCCTTCATCAGGATCAGCTGGCGGTATTTCGAAGGGAGAGTTTGAAAGACAGCGAGCAAGGTCTCAGTTTCCTCCCGGTGCACTACCTGCTCCTCCGGACCGGGAGCCTCCCGGTTCCACATATCCAATCTGAGTCTGGCTGCTGCCCTATCCTGACTGCGCTTCTTACGCAAACAATCGATGCCCCGGTTTCGAGCAAGACGATAGAAGTAGGTACGGAAGGAGGAGCGAAACTGGAAATCCTTCAACCTTTGAAAAAGATTCAAGACGATCTCCTGCTCCGCGTCCTCCATCTCTTCCCGCTGTCCATTGAACAAGGTGTAGAGAAGTCTCCTGATCGAGGGCAGATGCCTCTCCACCAGCGTTCGGAATTCCCCCGGGTCCCCGGTGCGCAAGAAGCGCCGGATCAGGACAAAGTCCTCCGATTCTTCGTTGGGGAGATCACCCGCTACGGCTTTACGGCCGTGCACGTTCGGGTTGTTCCTTTTCCTCACGCGCAGGCAAAGATCTCTCCTTTTCTTCCTGCACTCGCCGCCTTGCCTCAACCGTTTCCGTCAACCGCGCATATTTCGCGTCGCCGAGCAGGGTTCGCAGCTGCACCTGCCTTTGAATCTGGGCCATTCGTTCCTTCATCTCCCACCCCAAGCTGTCCCTCAGCAGCCGCTCGACCTCACGCATGTTGACCTGCTGCTGGAAGAGCAGCTTCCGGAGTTGTGCTTTGAGAATATCAATTTCCAATCGCGCCTCTCGGATTTCCTTTTCTGTTTGCTCGAAGACCTCTCTGATATTCGCAATCTCCTCTTCACCCAACTCCAGACGTTTCAAGATCTGGGGGTTATCCCAGTCCTGACTGTAGGCAAAGCCAACAGCGATCAATCCCAACAAACAGATGAGTATCAGTCTCTTCACGGCAAAACCTCCTACCTTCCAAAGGATATTTTCATTCTATTAGTCGGAAAAGGGAAGCCTGAGGTTCCATAAAGCGAAAAGATTTTTTATTTCGATTTTGAAAGCCGAGACTCAGGCAAGGGGAGAGGCGGAGGAGGAACCCAATCTGTCCAGGAGAGCCCATTCCAAGAACTGGTAATACACTTCCCAGATCTTCTCGCCGTAGCCGCCGGACATCAGGTAGGCCGCCGGGACACCCCGAGATTTGAGAAAGGAGTAGATCAGGATATCCCGCTCCATCATCTGCGGTTTGGACAGACGAAGCAGGCGGGTCGAGGGAAGTTCGTCGTGTTCATACGGATCTGCGCCGCTGACCACGATAGCGAGATCAGGAGATGACATCTCGGCCAAAGTATTCAAGCCCTGCTGCAGCCGAGGTACGTACAAATCCTCCTGCCCCGAATCAATCGGTATGTCCACATCACTGGGAGTGAACGAGGGATTCCGCCGACCCTGGAGGTCGAACTCCGCTTCATCCAGAGGCCAACCTCTGGCCATGTGTACGCTCAGGGTTCTAATGGTATCGTCGTCTTGGGTTATCACGGCGGTGCCGTCTCCCTTGTGGGCATCTACATCGATCACCCAGGCGTTGCGGATCCGGTTTTCCGCCTGGGCTTTGCGAAGCACAATCACAATGTCATTGAGCACACAAAAACCTTTCCCGTGATCGGGTTGGGCGTGGTGCGCACCGCCGCCGAAGTAGTAGCAAAAACCTCTGTCCAAAGCGACCTGGCAGCACTGATAATCTCCGGCGATGCTGTACAGGGTCCGCTCGAGGAGTTTGCTCAAGGGCCGAGTTGCCTGGCTTGGATCGTAGCGATGATACCTACCATTGCTGTCCAGCAGCTCGAAGGTGCGGATGATCTCCTCCTCGAGCCCTTGGGAAAACAGTTTGTTTACATAACCCTCGGTGTGGGCGCGGCGGAGATCCTCCCGAGTGATGGGCTGCCCCGAGTGCTCGAGATGCCATTCCGCCCGGCGATGACCCAGAACCGGGTGGGAGAGTAGACGCTCGAAGGTTTTTTTGAACTTGCTGTCCCGTACCGGAATGAGGATACCGTACTGCTCCAATCCACCCCGATATCCCTCGCTGTAGATGACCACGGCTTGCCCGTCTACTCCTGAATCAGGTACATGATGAAACCGCCGAGCACCACCCCGGTTTCCACCTCGATCAACTGGATGTTGAACTTCTTTCCCCGATCGACGGGGCTAATGGTTCCTGTGACAACTATCTCAGCCCCCAGCTGCTTGCCGACGGAAATCTGGGTCTCCGCATCCACAAGATCCGAGCTTTGAAAGGCGAGCTCCTGGAGAATCTGATCCAGTGTCGTTCGGCTTACCACACGAACCTGCATACCTTCATAGTTCACGGCGTTGGCGATTTCTGTGGTGAGTCCTTCTATGAGGGTATCGCTTAAGGGACTGATTTCACCGCCCTCGAGGAAATAGTACACCGCCAGGTTTCTCATCGGCCCGGTTTCCAGATCCTCGTAGCTGTTCCAGAGGACAGACGTCGTCTCCCAGGAAGCCTCCTCAATCAGGACATCGATGTCCTGATATTCGTAGTCACCGGAAAGGCTGGCGCATCCCATCACAACAATTGCGGCACACAGGGAAACAAGGAAAAGAGATTGTTTCATATAATCGACTTTAGCTGAAAACCGCACTGCCCGTCCAGCTATTGATCCCGCAACCAAAGAGGTTTACTATTGAAGCAACGCGGCTCAGGAGCCACGACCCTGGTTTGGAGCTGGGGAGAAGCATGGGAAAACAAGACAAGGAAGAAGAACGCCACGATACAATCATCTATGACAGCACCGTGGGACAGCGGCTCAGCGGCATGCGGAAGCCGGGCACAACCTATATCGTCTTCCAGGGCAATCACGTACCGATCGCTCGGCGTCTGACGATCGGGCGGGATCAAAAGAACTCAATCACTCTGGAGGATAGCCTATCATCCCGCGAGCACGCGGTCATTCAAAAGATCCGGGACGATTTCTACATCCAGGATCTGAATAGCACGAACGGAACCTTGGTCAATGGAAAGCGGATTCCCACCGGCAACTACGTTCGCCTCAATGCCGCCGATACGATCCTCATCGGTCGGACGGAGTTGTCGGTACTCCATTTCAAATAGATAGAGATGCGCTACGATCCAAGGGAGGGAGCCCGCAATCTGCTACTGAATTGTGTCGGCATCCGACCGGGCCAGAGAATCGTTATCGCCGCCGAAGACCCCGCCGAGGATTTTTACGATGCTCTTGCCTCGAGATGTATTCTCGAAGTCGCCACGGAGCTCGGCTGTCAGGCAAGCCTGCTGCCCTGCCCCTGTATTTCCGGACCCGAATCTCTTCCGTTGTCCATAATCAAAGCCATGGAAGAGACAGATCATGTCATCTTTCAAGCCAGAGCCGGAGATCAGGTCCGGTTTACCAAGCTTGTTGGAACCGCCACCAAGACGATGAGCTACGCCCTTGATATCGGCCTGCTCGGTTCCGAGTATTGTACCCTTCACCACGGTTTGATGAAGGAAGTCCTCAATACCTTCGAATCGGAGTTGAATGAGGCCAAGACCTGGCGTATCACCTGCCCGCTCGGGACCGACGTTTCAGCAACACAGAGTCCCAAGGACGCTACCGCCGGGAACGGGGAAGACTTCACTCTTCTCCTGTTTCCCATTGCTATCTTCCGGCCGGTCAGCTGTGAAA
>CAZBXU010000135.1:0-7190 GCA_964495755.1 uncultured Spirochaetaceae bacterium
CAGAGCCGATTCTTTCTGCCCGCCGATACCTGACTGACGGTGAATACCCCGCGGGTTCCGCCGGCGAAGCGCAGCATCACCGTGGCATAGTCTTCCGTGCCGATGGGAATATCCTTGTACTCCTCGGGTTTCAGCATCTTTCCGGCAAAGGTCTCCAACGGCTTCAGCGGCTTCTTTCTTATTTTGTGGAAAGTGGCGAAATCCGCACACACCTCACCGATTTTCCCGTCGGTCAGATATTCGATCAGATCCATCCAGTGGGAGCCAATATCGGCGATTGCCCGGGATTCTCCCGAATACTCGGGTTCCAACCGCCAGTTGTAGTCCGTGTCGTAGAACAGCCAGTCCTGCAGGTAGGACCCGTGAACGGCGTAGATTTCACCCAGCTCGCCGCCGGCAATCATGGCCCGTATATGTGCCATGAGGGGATAGAAGCGGATGTTGAAGTGCACCGCAGTGACCAGCCCGCTCGAATCGGCCAGCTTCACCAGTTCCTGGGCCTCCTTGACCGTAACCGCCAGAGGCTTCTCGCAAACAACGTGTTTCCCCGCCGCCAGGGCATCCTTTGTCTGAGGATAATGCAGATGATTCGGTGTGCACACGTGAACGGCGTCGATCTCTTTGATCTCCAACAGCTGCCTGTGATCACCGAAGGCTCTGTCCACGCCCAGTTCCTCCCCCTTGGCCTTGGCCTTGGCATCGCTGGAATGAGCGATAGCAACCACCTCAATCCCCGGAATTCGGCGCAGCGCTTCCACATGAGCCGCACCGATAAATCCGATCCCGATGACTCCGATTTTTAGCTTCTTCATGCCTCTCTCCTGGTTTGAAGTTGAGATGTGCCGATAATAAGACCGTTTCCCCAGGGTGTCAAGGATGATCCACCCGGATCAATAGCGCAGCGCCGGGCCGATCAAGACAGTCATGGATCGCCAGACAACTTCGTTCAACCGGGTCACGAGGTAGCTTCCATCGTTCTTGTAGGTTATGTCGAGTCCGGGTCCCGCCTCCCAATACTCGATTCCAAAGGAGCATTTCAGGGCCCACCATCGATTGATTATAATATCGAGGAAGATCTCCCCCTCTACCCCTATGCCAATGGCTCGATGAATAAAGCTGACCGGATGAGCGAAATCGGGTCTCAGGTTCCAGTCCGCCAGTGCGATATAGGCTGCACCGTGGACGGCAAGGATAACACCCATGCTCAACCATTCGGCAATTTCGGCATCGATCGCGACCCCGGTCCACATACTCCCCCAATGGGCAACGTAACGGCTGTTGAGACCGTCAACCGGTCCGGTAGGAGGGAAGATTTCCTGGACGCCATCGGTCATCACCATCGCCTGTTGGTTGTATGCGAGTCCCAGCAGCGGCTTGAGGGCCAGACGTCCATGCCAGAGACAAAATCGATAGCCCAGGGCCGCGGAGCCGGAAAACAAGAAGCCGCCCCGCGCGTCGCTGTAGGATCGTGACCACTCATCCGTGCGATCGTCCAAATGATAATCCGAATCCTGATTATCGCCTGCGGTGATCCAGCCGTAGCCTACAGACAAACGAAAGACAACGTCGTTGACAAGGATCTCATCCAGTCTTTCAATTTGATACACTTGCAGATCGGACCAGGTAAGCTCGGAGAGGATGTTGGGATTTGTTCCGTACAAGTCACCGGCGATATTCCAGCGCAGACCGCCCAGACGATAGCCATTGGTCAGCTCGAGATTCAAGTCCACCGCCGCATCGCCGTGTACAGGATGTCCCGGCACACCAAGCCAAAGGAGAAGCAGGGAGACGGCAACATGGGAATGCTTGAACCGAAAACGCATAGGAGAACTATGGGCAATTCACCGCCGAGCGTCAATGAAAGGTTTGCATCTTGTTTGCATCCATCTGCAGAATGAACAATAATGAAGGAAGATCGATATGAAAAAAATGCTCTTTCGGTTTATCCTGGCAGCCTTGATTCTCGGCCTGTGTCTGATCAATGCCTGGGCACAAGATCCCGTGGAAGAAGTCCGCCGAAACCTGGCGAGCTCCCTCGACCAGGTGGTACGCCTGCGGACTGTCGGGGGCGGGGAGTTCCAGGGCAAGTTGGTCTCCCTTTCCGGAGAACGGGTAGAGATACAGAACGGAGAGGGACAGATCCTCATTATCGCCGTAGACCAGATCGCGGAGGTACTGGTCATCGATCCCAACAAGAGCCGGGATATCTACTTTCAAGACGCTGCGGCCAACAAATTGCTCTTGATGCCTGTAGGCTTCGGCATGAACCCCGGAGAGGTACATGTCGCAGACCAGGAAATTGTGGTAGTCAGTGCCAGCTACGGATTCTCGAAACACTTCTCCCTTTGGGCGGCACTGAGCATACCGGGAGCCTTGCTCAATGCGCGTTTGAGCACGGAAATCGCGCCGACAGTGGGATTTTCCGCCGGCTCCTTTGTAGGAGTTGTATTCGTTGACTTCGGCGCCGCCATCGTTCTTCCCTACCTGATTGCCTCGTTCGGCTCGCCCAATCAGAACTTCACAATCGGTGTGGGCGCACCGTTTTATACGAGCTCTATCCTCGACTTAGAATCCATTGTAACCGGTGGCGTGGTTGCCTTGGGAGGCAAGATCGTCCTGTCCCGCACCGCCTCCCTGGTCACGGAGAACTGGATCGTGGTATTGACTGAGCGTCTGCACAATGACTGGTACCGCCCCGGTGTGTACGTGATTCCGGCGGTGGCTTTCCGCATTGCCGGCAGCAGGTTCAGCTGGGATGTGGGCGTCACCATGCCGTTCATGGCGGTGAGCCATTCTTTAGGCTCTACTGAAAACGATGACTACCAGGTCGACTGGCTGATGGGCGCGGCGATCCCCATCCCCATCCTCGGTTTTACCTACCGCATCCGCTAGTTCCAACATCGGTGCGAGTAAGAACAAACTGGAACACCAAAGACCCGAATGCGGAACTTGAGCCTTACAACCGAATCCTGAATCCAAAAGAAGACACCCGGGTTGAAGCTCCCTCCGCGAACGATTTTTCCGAATCACAACTAATCGTGAAAAACAGCAAATATACCCTACTGAAATTCGATCTTCCGGCCTTGCCCGATATCATCGCCGTGGCCGATCTTCAGCTGTACCGTACCACCGCAGGAAATAGAAACCTCAAGGAAGTTCTTGAACTGTGTTTGGACGAGATAAGGAGTGAGTCAGAAATTCCAGAGTTTGCAGGAATACACCAAATAGAAGTGTAGCGTTGAGCAGACTCAAGATCGTAGATTCCCAGACCGTAGAAGAGTATAATGAGATCCTGGAGCAAATATAGCTGCTAGTTTATCCTGTCGAGATTCTTGACTCTTCGGTCTACACCCCCCGGCGGGTGCGGCGCTGAAGCTCCTCGAGGCTCTGATCCGAGCTCACCTGATGACCCGGCAGGGGCAGCAGGCGCTCGTGCACCGCGTCCACGATCCACTCTACCTGCGGAAAGAAGGTATCCTCCATCTCGGCGGCCGGGGTGATCCAGTTGCGGCTTCCCACCACGACGGGGGGTCCGTCCAGCTCGTCGAAGGCCAGCTCGGCGATATGGGCGGCCATGGTGTTGAGAAAGCTGCCCCGTTCGCAGGCATCGGAGCTAAAGAGGATCTTTCCCGTCTTCTTTACGGACTCGACGATCAGGTCGTAGTTCAACGGATTGATGAAACGGGCATCGATCAGCTCCGCCGACAGCCCGTACTTCTGCTGTAAAAGCTCTGCTGCTTCGGCAGCACGGTACAGGGTGGCACCGATGGTAACGATGGTGAGATCCGAGCCTTCCCGACGCAGCGCAGGCTCGCCTTCGGGCACCTCGTAGTATCCCTCGGGCACTCCATCTTTGACGAACAGCTCGCCGATATCGTAGGCTCTCTGACTCTCGAAGAACACCACCGGATCGCTGCCGCTTAGGGCTAAGTTCAGCATCCCCTTGGCATCGTAGGGGGTAGCCGGAAAGTAGACCTTGAGCCCAGGGATATGGGCGGCGATGGAGGTCCAGTCCTGGGAGTGCTGGGCACCGTACTTGCTGCCCACCGAAACGCGCAATACCACGGGCATCCGTAGAACTCCCGCGCTCATCGACTGCCACTTGGACAGCTGGTTGAACACCTCGTCCCCGGCCCGCCCCATGAAATCGCAGTACATCAGCTCGGGTACAACCCGCCCCCCACTCAGGGCGTAGCCCGTAGCGGCTCCGACGATCGCTCCTTCGGAGATCGAGGTGTTGAACAGCCGATGATAGGGAAGCGCCTCGGTCAACCCGCGATACACGGCGAACGCCCCTCCCCAGTCCCGGTTCTCCTCGCCGAAGGCCACCATGGTGGGATCGATGCAGAAACGGTACAGCATGGCTTCAAACAGGGCGTCCCGTAATGAAATCACCTTGGCCTTGGGCAGAGCCTGGCCTTTTTCATCAACTCCGGAACGGCTCTTGCGCTTGTTGGCCTGGATCCGTGGATTCTCCTGGTAGGGTATCAGAACTTCCGGTTCCCGGTCGTCGAACTTCTCGACCTTCTGATTGCTGAACATCAGATCCCCGATACGGTCCCGATCGTCGATCCGCAGCCGGGGCGAGATCTCCAGGGACGATGCCAGCTCGAGAGTGCGGGCGATGCGCTTCACCACCTGTTCCTTGAGCTCTTCGAGCTGTTTCTTGTCGGCATGGCCGTTGTCCACCAGATAGCGGCCGAAAGTGGCCACACAGTCCTGCTTCTCCCAGAGGGCGACCTCATCCTTGGTGCGATAGGCGGAGGCATCCGAGGGGGAATGACCGGTCAGACGGTAGGTGATCACGTCGAGAAGCACCGGCCCCTTTCCGCCAAGGAGGATCTTCTTCTTTCGCTCGACGGCGTCGGCCACGGCCAGGGGATTGTAGCCGTCGACTCGCTCGGCGTGCATAGCCTCGGCGTTCACGCCGGCACCGAGCCTGGCCAGCTGCCTGAAGCCCATGGTCTCCCCTTCAGGCTGCCCGCCCATGCCGTAGAAGTTGTTGAAGAAGTTGAACAGAATCGGCGGTGAGCCGCCCACATCCTTGGGCCAAAGGGTTCGGTACTGCTCCATGGCGGAGATCATGATCCCCTCCCACACCGGGCCGCAGCCGGAGGAAGCATCGCCGATGTTAGCGATGACGATGCCGGGCTTTCTATTGATCCTCTTGAACAGGGCCGACCCCACGGCGATATCACCGGAACCGCCCACAATGGCGTTGTTGGGCATGCTGCCGAAGGGTGCGAAGAAGGCATGCATCGAGCCGCCGAGTCCCTTGTTGAACCCGGCCTCACGGCCAAAGATCTCAGCGAGGACTCCGTACAGCACGTAGTCGATGGCCAGATCCTCGGCGCTGCCGTTGCCGCTGCCGCCCTGCTTTAGAACGGACAGGGGCTTTCCGTCCATGTAGCTGCGCATCACCCGTAGCAGATCCTCGTCGTCGAGCTTGTGTATGGCGGAAAAGCATTTTGCCAGGATCTCGCCGTGGCTGCGGTGGGAGCCGAAGATAAAATCCTCGACATCCAGATGAACGCACTGCCCCACCGCGGCGGACTCTTGCCCGATGGACAGGTGGGCCGGTCCCTTGTGCTCGTAGGCGATGCCCTGATACTCCCCTTGAGTCTTGATGTTGTTGAGCATGGACTCGAACTCGCGGATGAAGAGCATGTCCTGATAGATCTCGTTCAGTCGTTTCTTTCCGAGCTTCTTCCCTTCCTTGGCAGGGTCGGGCACGTACTGATTGATCAGAATCGGGGGGATTTCGATCTTTCCGGATTTCCGTACGGATTTGGGATCTACAATTATGGATTTTGGCATAAATCTACCCTTTTGGTTATTGTTTTCATCGACCTTATCAACCCGCCAGGAGGAGCTCGAAGCCCTCCAGGGCTTGGCAAAGCTCCCTGAGAAAGACGGCCGCCGGGGCACCGTCCAGTATCTGATGGTTCGCGGTCAGGGACAGACCGATCGTTCTTTCGAAGACCACATCCCCTTGCCTCTGCACCGGTTTGAGCTGTACCGAACCGACACCCAGGATGGCCACCTGAGGAGGATTGAGCACAGGGGTGAACCCCTCGATGCCCAGAGTTCCCATGTTGGAAATGGTGAAGGTACCGCCGTTCAGCTCCTCCGGGGTCACGGTACCCTCCAAACAGGCCTTGCGCAGCCTGGCCGCTTCCGCGGTCATCTGTTTCAAGGAGAGCAGACTGGCGTTGCGGATCACCGGCACCATCAACCCGCGCGGGGTGTCCACGGCAACGGCCAGGTGCACCCTCTCGAACAGCAGGCTCTTGTTGCCGACAAAGTGGCTGTTCACAGCGGGAAAGCGGAGAAGCATCCGGGTAACGGCGTAATTCAGCAGATCGCTTATCGTAATGGCCTGAAGACCGAGCTCTTCCGGACTGGATTTCAAGCTTAGCCGGTAGGCTAGCAGAGCTTCGGCGCAGGCGGAGGAGTGCAGCGTGTACTGAGCGCTCCCCTGCAGAGAGGACAGCATACGCTCGGCGATGAGCTTACGGATCCCTCTGACTGGAACCTCCTGAACGGGCCCGGGGAAATCTGCAGCCCTTGGAGGAGTCGCTGCGGCGCCGGTAGTTGCTGCGGCCACACCTGCGGGTGCTGCAGC
Organism: uncultured Spirochaetaceae bacterium; assembly: GCA_964495755.1. Taxonomy (GTDB): domain Bacteria; phylum Spirochaetota; class Spirochaetia; order SZUA-6; family DRHE01; genus JAFGQJ01. The sequence continues at coordinate 6,626 of CAZBXU010000135.1, forward strand.
CCTTGAAGGAGTCGCTGCGGCCACACCAGCCGTTGCCGCGGCAGCTTGGTCCACGTCCCGCTCGAGGATCCGTCCGCTGGGACCGCTTCCTCGACCCTCCGGAAGAGCTGCCAGGATTTGCCCATGAGTCAAGCCGCGTTTTGCAGCTGTTCGCCTGGCCCGCGGGGATATCGCAATCTTCTGCGTCTCAGCAACCTGGTCCTCCGCCGCCGCCTTGGGTTGCGGCTGGGCTGTGCCGATCGGGGAAACGATGTCCTCCCCCGGCTCTCCCACGATAGCCAGAGCAGTTAGAACGGGAACATCCTCGCCCTCCTGATGCAGTATTTTCAGCAGTGTGCCCCCGGCCGTAGATTCTACCTCGAAAGCCGCTTTGTCCGTTTCCACCTCGACGAGGACCTCTCCCTCGGAAACCGGGTCGCCCACCTTTTTCTTCCAGCTTAAAATCAGACATGTTTCTACGGATTGCCCCTGTCTGGGCAAGATGACTTGTTCCGCCATACTCAGCTCTCCTTTCTCATGCCTGGATAACCTCGACTCCGGTTTGTGTCAGCTCGGCCCGGGCGGA
>CAZBXU010000135.1:7290-9817 GCA_964495755.1 uncultured Spirochaetaceae bacterium
TTTCTCATGCCTGGATAACCTCGACTCCGGTTTGTGTCAGCTCGGCCCGGGCGGATTCCGGCAGTTCACTGTCGGTAATCAGGGTCTTGACCTGGTGCACCGGCAGCACATGTACAAAGCCTATTTTGCCGAACTTGGAGGAGTCTGCAATCAAAACAGTACGTTCCGAACGTTCGGCCATTCGCCGAACGATTTCCGCGCCTTCAACCAGGTTGGTGGTCAATCCACCCTCCATCGAAAAACCATCGGTCCCAATGAAAGCCAGGCGGACATGAAAACGCTCCAGCTCTAAAAGAGCGATGGGGCCGACGAAGGATTCCGTAGCCGGACGAAACTCGCCGCCGACAACGGTCAAATGAATCCCTGGATTGAGACGGGCGAAGGGCAGGATCAGGGAAGAGTTGGTCACGATGTTGACAAATCGCTTGCCTAAAAGATACTTGGCGACCAGGGCGGTTGTAGTGCCGGCCTCGATCATGATGGTATCCCCATCGTTCACCAGATCCGCCGCGGCTTGGGCGATCCGGTTTTTCTCCTCCACTCTAAGGTTTTGGCGGACCACCACATTGGGATGGAAGGCCGGGGCTGCACCGCCGCGGGTACGTACCACCACTCCCTTCTTTGCCAGGTTGTTCAAGTCGCTCCTGATCGTTACGGCGGACACACCGAGCTTCTCGCTCAGCTTGGATACGGGAATTCCACTCTCTTCCGCCAGCAGCCTGACAATTTCCTTTTCCCTCTCGGCCAATTTTGTATTAACCATATAAATATCTTACGAAACTATTTCTATTTACTTTCGTTTTGGTTCTCTAAATCAATTATATGGTTTATCGCGCAATTGTCAATAAGGGAAAGGAAAAAATGTACTAACCGTTCTTTATCTCAATGGCCGCCAAGGGGCAGGCGGTAACACAGAGGCCGCAGCCGACACACATCTTTATCGAGAGCAGCATCGGCGGTTCCATCGGCTCTTCCTGCTCGAGGAGCTTGTGGGTACAGGCCCGGGCGGCTGCGCAGATACCCCGGTTGCCGTCGCAGGTCATGGGATCGCACTTTGCGAAGTCAATATTCGCGTACTTGTTCACATTCGGTGCTCTTCTGATGTCTATAGAGAAATAACTATATAGAAAATATAGGGAAAAACGACAAAAGATGCAAGAATCGGATACCAAGGAGGAATGTTGTCGGAAGATCGGAAACCACCTATAGTGTAGGAACTATGAAGTACAGAAGACTCGGCAAGAGCGGCCTCGAGGTTTCCGTAATCGGGATCGGCACCTACCAGTTCGGGGGCGAATGGGGAAAAGATTTCACTCAACGGGAGGTGGATGCCATCCTGAACTCCGGTGAAGAATGCGGGATCAACCTGATCGATACCGCGGAGTGCTACGGGGATCACCTGGCGGAACAGCTGGTCGGGAGCCACATCCGGCACAACAGGTCGAAGTGGATCGTGGCGACTAAGTTCGGGCATCGCTTCCACGGCTTTCAGAACCGCAGCCGTCTGTGGCGGCCCGAAGAGGTACGCCGGCAGATCGAAGAGTCGCTTCGGGCCCTGCACACCGATTACATCGATATTCTCCAATACCATTCCCCCACCAATGACGAGGCGCTGACCTCCGGCCTGAAGGAGTTCCTCGAGCTGGAGGTACAGGCGGGCAAGATTCGGCATATCGGGATCTCCCTAAGCCAGAGCCTGTGCAGGAGCTCGGATACCTTTCAGGTGCAGCAGGCACCGGGGCTGAACGCCAAGGTGATGCAGATCCTGTACAATCGGCTCGAACGCACCGCCGGGCAGGAGATCCTCCCCCTCTGCCGGCAGCTCGATCTCGGGGTGATTACCCGGGTTCCTCTGGCCAGCGGATTGCTCAGCGGCAAATACCAGGCCGGTTCCCGCTTTCCCGACAACGATGTGCGCGCTCACCGGGACCGCTCCGAGCTCGCGGATATACTGCGGGAAGTGGAACGCATTCAGCTCGAGGAGCTGCCCGAAGGAATGTTCCTCTCGATCTGGGCTCTGGCCTGGTGCCTGAAACATCCCGCTGTCAGCTGCATCATCCCGGGCTGCAAGTCCGTTCAGCAGGTGCTGCAAAATGCCCGGGCTGCGGAGCTTCTCGAAGAGCCGCATCCCCAGGACATTCCCTCCAGCACCAACTAGGATGACCGCGACCCTCTCCGCGGAGAAACGAGAGCGCCTGGTCGGCATCCTGTTTACAGCGGGGGCGTTCCTGTTCTGGGGACTGTATCCACCCTATTGGAAGCTTCTCAGCGGGGTCCCCCATTTTCAGGTGTTCGCCCACCGCGTCGTTTGGTCCTGCGCCTTCACCGCCTGTGTGATCACCATCCAGGGACGCTGGGCCGAGGTTCGAGCGGCACTGGGATCGCAAAAAACCGCGCTCACCCTCCTCGCCTCCGGGCTGTGCGTCGCCACCAACTGGTCGATCTACATCGTTGGAGTGTTAAGCGGAAGATTGGTGTCGGTAAGCATGGGCTACTTCATCAATCCCCTGGTCAGCGTGCTGCTCGG
>CAZBXU010000136.1:0-9784 GCA_964495755.1 uncultured Spirochaetaceae bacterium
ATCATACCCGGGGTGCAGTAGCCGCACTGAACCGCACCCTCGTCAATGAAGGCCTGCTGCAGGGGGTGCAGCGCACCATTGTGTTCGAGGCCCTCGATGGTCGTAATCTTCTTTCCATCTGCGGTGAAGGCCAGAGTCTGGCAGGAGAGAATCGCTTTCCCATCGAGCAGCACCGTACAGGCACCGCACTCTCCGATGCCGCAGCCGTACTTGGTGCCCATCAGCCCCAGTCTGTCCCGCAGCACATTGAGCAGGATTTCGTTGGCCTTGACCTCCAAAGGGAACTCTTTGCCGTTTACATTCAGAGTAATCGCTGTTTTCATCCTTTGCCTCCCGACCGTTCCCAGGCTTCCTGCAGGGCTTCCCGGACCAGCAGGGTAGCAATCTGCCTGCGGTATTCCGCGGTGGAACGGACATCATCGATCGGCGCGATATCTTCCTCCACCAGTTCGGCCGCCTCCTGGAACAATTCGCCGCTGTACCTTCTGCTTTCCAGGGCTTTTTCGATTGACGGCGCCCTGACCGGAGTCGGCGCCACCGACCCAAGGGCGATCCGCGCTCTCTGCACGGTGTCACCGTCCCGTTCGATGCAGGCGGCGCAGTTGATCTTGGCGATGTCCAGGCTGACCCGGGCCAACCGGCGGAAGGCAGCGCCTGAGTGTTCCGAGGGCAGCGGTATCGACACGGAGTGCACCATCTGACCCTGTTTCAACACGGTTTTTTTCGGTCCGGTGAAAAAACCGCCGAGGGGCAGGCGGCTGCGTTGAACCCCGGCACCGCCGTTGCTCCAACAGATTTCAACCTCCGCGTCAAGGACGAGGAGAATCGGCGGAGTGTCCGCTCCCGGGGAGGCGTTGCAGAGGTTGCCCGCCAGGGTGGCCATATTGCGGATCTGGGTCCCGCCGATCACATTGATCGCTTCCGCCAGGGCGGGAAAGCGGGAGACGACCTGGCGGTTATGCTCGATATCGCTCAGGAGGGCTGCAGCTCCAACGATTAGGCGCCTTCCCTCGACGCTGATGAACTCCAGTTCGGGAATTCCCAGGACGTACACCAACCGGCGGGGCTTAACCGCATTGATCTTGATGTTGTTGAGCAGGTCGGTGCCCCCGGCCAGAACCTGGGACCCCTCCTCGTGCAGCGACTCCAGGGCCTCTTCCAGGCTGCGGGGACTCCTGCATTCGAAATCAACACTGATTACACGGGTACTCGACATGATTCTCCTCCCTTCCGCGCTAGCGTGCCGGAGCCGATTGGGGCTTCCCGGACGCTTTTTCCCCGTCCCCCTCGCGCTCCTCGCGAACCGCGCGAAGGATGTCTTCGGGAAGAATCGGCAGCTCTGTGAACCAGATGCCGGTGGCGTTATGAATCGCTGCGGCAACGGCCGCAGGTACCGGATTCAGCGCCGCTTCTCCGATTCCCTTGGCGCCCATCGGACCGGTGGGCTCGTAGGTGTGGGCAAAGAAGATCTCGAAGTCTTCAGGATCGGGAAGGTCTGCCGCCCCGAGCATCTTGTAGTCGGTAAGCAGGCCCCGGTTGGTCAGCTGCCCGGTTTTCGGATCGTAATCCGTGTCTTCCAGCAGGGCCATGCCTGCCCCTCGATAGAAACCGCCCTGGAGCTGTCCTTTGGCCAGGGCCGGGTTGATCACCGTGCCGGCGTCGCTTCCGGCCACCACCCGCAGGATACGCACCATGCCGGTGTCCATATCCACCTCGACCTCGACAAAGAAGGTCGTGTAGGCGGGCGGGCAGTTGACCTTGCGCACGCTCCGTGCCGAGATGGCTGTGCCCCAGTCATTGTTCATTGCCGTCTGGGCCACCTCCCGGATGGTAATGTTTTTCTCCGGCATCCCCTCTACATAGATGATTCCCTCTTTTCCCCCGTCATCGGGGCGGGTCTTCAGGGAATCTACAGGTGCGTTGAGAATCCGGGAAGCATAGTCAAGGAGAACCTTCTTAGTGTCTTGGGCTACATCCAAGACCGCGCCGGCTCCGCAGTACACCCCACGGGTGGCGTGGGTGCAGACATCGTAGCCCGTGGAGCGGGTGTCCGCCGGAGAGATACCCACCTTGTCGAAGGGTACACCGAACTCCTCGGCCACCAGCTTGGCGGCCGCGTCCAGAGTTCCGCCCCCGTGATCCATCAGGGCGGTCAGGATGTCGATCGATCCGTCCTCGTTCACCTTGACCTGGACCGTGGTGAAGTCCTTCACCTCCCCGGGTACGGGGGCCCCGGTGCCGGAGGTGTGAAAGCCCCGGGCAACTCCGATTCCGCGCCGCAGGCGTCCGGCCTGAGTCTTTGGATCGGGACGCTTGTCCCAGCCGATCTTCTCCGCCCCGGTGTACAACAGCTCCTTGACTCCGTCGGAGTGAATCAGGGAACGGATGGTGGGACCCTGGCCCCAAAAGATCTCTCCCAGGCCTACGTAGTTGTTGGCCCGCAGTTCGATCGGGTCGAGATTGAGCTTTTCCGCCAGGATGTTCATGGTCGTTTCCACGCCGAAGGTCACCTGGGGGGCTCCATAGCCCTGCATGGCGCAGGCCGGTGCTTTGTTTGTGTATACCGCCACACCCTGGTAGCGCATGTTGGGCAGCCGATAGAGGGAGTGCCACCACCCGGCCAAAACGCCGAGAAAGGCCAGAGCCTGAACATGATGGCTGCCGATATCCACCCAGGCTTTCATCTGCCCGGCGGTGAGGGTGCCGTCCTTCTTGGCCCCGATCTTCAGGGTGTAGCGGGTAGGATAGCGGCAGTGGTCGTAGAGATCCTCCTCCCGGCTCTGAAGGATCTTTACGGGTTTTCCCGCCTTTAGAGCCAGAGCGACCGTAATCAGGATTACCGGATTCGTTTGGATGCCGCTGCCGAAGTGCCCGCCTCCGGTAATGCGGATTACGTTTACCTTGTTCAGCGGAATGTCGAACAGCTGCCCGAGCAGGATGCGGGTGTTGTGGAGGGCCTGGGTGGACGGCCAGACGGTGATCCCGCCGTCGGGTTCCGGACGGCAGGTACAGCCGCGGGGTTCCATCTGGCAATGGTAGACCCGGGGGGTGACGAACTCGTTCTCCACGATCACCTCTGCATCGGCAAAGCCTTTGTCTACATCACCCTCGGTCACTTCGCGGGTGCAGGCGATGTTGTTCTGGATTGGGATCTCCTTGTCCTGGAGGTAGACCTTGTCGTGAATCAGGTTGTCCTCTGCGGCCATGGCCTCTTCTATTCCGAAGTAGGCGGGCAGAAGCTCCCACTCCACCTGAACGGCCTCGGCGGCCTTTTCGGCCAGCTCCTCGGTTTCCGCGGCCACGGCGGCGTAGGGATCGCCGACCTGGCGCACATGGTCGCTCAGGATCCGCCAGTCTTTATAGGTTGAACGGGGCACCGAGACCTGACGTACGTTGAAGAACTCCTGAGGCGTGTCGCCGGGCTCGAGTACGACCACACCCAACTTTTCAGCGCCGGAGAAATCGATTGATTTGATCCGGGCGTGGGGATGGGGGCTGCGCAGGATCTTGCCGTACAGCATGCCTGGCAGCACCACATCTGAAGGGTATACCTCCCGGCCGGTGACCCGGGCCCGGCCTTCCTTGCGGGGAAAATCCTTACCGAGAAAATGATAGGTTTTGTCACTCATGGCTTTGTATCCTCGCCTCATTCTGCCCGTGCAGCCCGAGACTGTCAATATTATAATCAAGAATTGAATTCCATATAATGAGAATACATGGTTTGACATATTTCCCCTGTCCGGGTAGTATGCAAAGCATCACTTTTCAGGTGCGAACACCACAGGTAGATTAATAAAAATTCGTTGCAGGAGGGCAGATGTGGGAGATTTCCGCTTTTTCCGACCCACAGCGTTAGAGGAGCTTCTCGATTTCAAGGCCAAAGAGGGAAGTAAGGCAAGAATCCTAGACGGAGGGTCGAATGTCCTGGTCTATATAAAGGAAGGAACGATTTCGGGTGGGACCCTGGTGGATGTAAAGTTTCTCGAGGCGATTAAAGGAATCGGGGTCCGGGCGGGCAGAGTCGAGATCGGAGCCGGGGAGCTGATTGCGGACATCATGGAGTCTCCGGTGATCAAGAAAGAGATACCCTTTTTACGGGATGTACTGCAGAAATTCGCCAATCCCCTTGTCCGAAACATGGCCACCCTGGCCGGGAACATTGCCGACTCATCCCCGATCGGCGATACGATTCCACCGCTTCTGGTCCTTGAGGCCCAGGTGGTCCTGGCCAGTGCCAAGGGGCAACGGGTGATCCCGCTGGAGGAGTTCTTCACCGGGCCGGGGAAGAACGTCCTCGAGCCGGAGGAGGTGATCCTCAAGGTGCAGTTCCCCGTGCCGGTACAGGGCAGCGGAGGGCATATCAAGCTGGGACTCCGCAAGGGCACCTCCTGTTCGGTCGCCTCCGTAGCGGTCTGGATCGTGGCTGAAAAGAACAGTGTAGAGGATATTCGCATCGCCCTGGGCGGCGTGGCACCGACCCCGATCCGGGCCCGTAAGACCGAAAGCTCCTTCAAAGCACAGAGCCTGGACTGGGACAGGATCTCGGCGCTTTCCGAGACGGTGGCGGAGGAGATCAGTCCGATCACCGATGTTCGAGGCAGCGCCGAATACCGAAGGCAGGTTTCTGTCAGCCTGTTGGCCAAGGCGGTCCGCCGGGCCCTGGGAATGGAGGAGTGAGATGGATATTCTGAATCTGTACGATATCTGTATTACGGTCAACGATCGGGAGATCAAGGCAAGAGTCAAGGCGGAAACCTCTTTGCTCGATTTCTTGAGAGAAAACAACTTCATGGAGGTCAAACGGGGGTGCGACAAGGGAGACTGCGGAGCCTGCACGGTAATCAAGGACGGCCGGGCGATCCTCTCCTGTATCACCCTGGCCCTGCAGGCCGACGGCAGCAAGGTGTACACGGTCAAGTCCCTCGGTACCTGGGACAAGATGCACCCGCTGCAGCAGGCCTTCGTGGATTACGAGGCCCTGCAGTGCGGTTTCTGCACGCCGGGGATGCTGATGAGCGCCAAGGTGCTTCTTGACGCCAATCCCAAGCCGACCCGGGAAGAGATCCGTGAGGCCATATCGGGGAATCTCTGCCGCTGCACCGGGTATCAGAAGATCGTGGACGCCATCGAGGCGGTTGCCAGAGGAGAGTATCGATGAAAAAGGAGTACAGCGTAGTCGGAACCCGGATAGCCGGTCTGGATGAGAAGGACAAGGTCCTGGGAAACGTCGTTTTCGCCGATGATTTCACTTTACCCGGGATGCTTCACGGAAAGGTCTTCCGCTCCACCAAGGCATCCGCCCGGATCAAGCGCCTCGATGTGTCAAAGGCTCAGGCGTTTCCCGGAGTCGTCTGCGTGCTGACCGCCGGGGACGTACCCAACAACGAGTCCGTGAAGAACGTGGTCGGACAGACCACCGAGGTGGGACTGCTGGAAGCCAAGCATCAGGTGCTGGCCCGGGAACGGGTACGCTACTGGGGCGAGGCGATCGCCCTGGTCGTCGCGGAGAGCCTGGATATCGCCCGGGATGCGTTGAAGCTGATCGAGGTGGAATACGAAGAGCTTCCAGCCGTGTTCGATCCTCTTGAAGCGATGAAACCGGATGCACCAAAGATCCACGGCAACAACAACGTGATCGCTTCCTGGAAGTTGCGCAAGGGGGAAGTGGAAAAGGGTTTTGCCCAAGCCGATGTGGTAGTGGAGAACACCTATCGTACTCCCCGGCAGGAGCACGCTCATATAGAGCCTGAATCCGGTGTTGCCTGGGTGGATGACATGGGTGTGATCAACGTGCGCTACGCAGCCCAGGTCATCGAACACTACCGGGACATTGCCACGGTCCTTGGGGTGCCGGAGAGTAGGGTGCGGGTGATCGGTACGCTGATCGGAGGGGGATTCGGAGGAAAGGAAGACGTCACCGTCGAGGTCTTTCTGGCTCTGATGACCTGGAAGACGGGCCGACCGGTGAAGCTGACCTTTACCCGAGAGGAGATGGGCTACGGCCGGCATAAACGGCACCCCTACGTCCTCAAATACAAGACTGGGGCTACCAAGGAGGGCAAGCTCGTTGCCCTGGAAGCTCAGATTGTCTCCGACGCAGGGGCCTACGTGTACTTAAGCCCCTGGGTCCTGATCTACTCAACGGTGCACTCCACCGGACCCTACCTCATTCCCAACGTTAAAGTGGATGCCAATTCGGTGCTCACCAACAACATCATGACCAGCGCCTTCCGCGGGTTCGGGGGGATGCAGGTTGTGACGGCCTACGAGGCCCAGATGGACGACCTGGCTGAAAAACTCGGTATGGATCCCCTCGAGCTGCGCAGGACGAACTACCTCAAGAAGGGGGATGTTACGGCCAGCTACCAGGAGATCACCTCGGAGGTCTGGCTGGAAAAATGCGCCCGGGCGGTTCTGGATGCCTTGGGGGAGAAGGGCAAGGGCAGCAGGACCAAGAAGGTCGGTCGCGGACTGGCCTGCGCCTGGCAGTCCTACGGACGGATGACCTACCTGCACGACACCTCCAACTGCTGGGTCAACCTGGAGATGGACGGCAGCGCCGTGGTCCGGACCGGTATCCCGGATCTCGGCGGAGGACAGCGCGAATCGGTTCGGGCCATTGCGGCGGAGGTGCTGGGATTGAATATCGAGGAGATCCATGTGATCTCCACCGACTCCCAGGTCACCCCCCTTTCCGGGACGGTAACCGCAACCCGGGCGCTGTACATGTCGGGGAACGCGACCAAGCTGGCGGCGGAAAACGTGAAAAAGATCATCACCGACAAGGCGGCGGAGATTCTGTCCGTGGCTCCGGAGACCCTCGACCTGAAGGACCACACCGTGTATGTGGTGGACGATCCCAAGAAAAGGATTCCTCTGGTCGATGCGATCAAGCAGTGCTACTTCGAGGGCAAGATCCCCCAGAGCCTGGCTACCTTCCGGGCCCCCTTTACCGAGCCGATCAGCTCGGACGTGATCAAAGATCCTGTGTTTCCGGACTTTACCTTCGGTGCCCAGGCGGCGGAGGTCGAGGTGGATATCGAAACCGGGGAGGTGAAGGTGCTGAAGTGGGCCACGGCCTACGACATCGGACAGGCGATCAACGTCAACCGGGTGGAGGGGCAGATGGAGGGCGGGGTCGCCCAAGGGTTGGGCTTCGGACTGATGGAGGACTACCTCGAGGTCGACGGGGTACCCTGGACCTGGAACTTGCACGACTACATCATTCCGACCTCCAAGGATGTGCCGGATATCAAGTCGATCGTGCTGGAGTCCGGTTCCGGAAAGGGACCCTTCGGCGCCAAGGGAATCGGGGAGCCGGCAATATCGGCAGCCGGTCCGGCGGTGGCCAATGCCGTCAAGGATGCGATCGGCGTCCGGGTCACCCACCTGCCGGTCACCGCCGAGCGGATCTTTTTCGCCCTTCGGCAGCGGGACGGAGTCTGATCAAGAGGGATAGAGGATACGGGCTATCCCGGGTTCCTGGCTAAGCAGAAATTTCCTCGTGTTGGAAAGAGTGATGAAAGCCATCGTTGCTATTCCAATGCGCTGCGGATGGGAGGAATGCAGGCTGAGTCTAAAGATCTCCCAAAAGGATTTTCTGTCGGTCTGCGGCGCGGTGACCAGGAATTTGAGGAGCCTCAACGTGATTCCCAATCTCTTCCTATCGAGACGATATCTGGGGATACTCAGATGTTGTCTCTCTGCGGAGTTCTCGTAATTTGTAAAAAAGTCTTTCAGCCTCAAAAGAAACCCCCCGTCGTCGTATAGTTTCCAGAGAAGCCAATACGTGCCTGCGCGAAGCTGCTCCAGGTTCATCTGTTTCGGAATCATCGTGAAAGTGCTCAGATTGTAAAGGTATTCCGGATTCGACCTGTACTGCTCTTCCCAATCCAAATACCTGTTTTCCCGGACGATTCGTTTCTTCAGAGCCGTCGCATCCATCGCCTGGAGCGGGTAGATCTGGACATTGGGAACCGCACTCCTCATGTGAAAGTCGAGCTGATCCTGGAAAATCGATAGGCTGTCATGATCGAATCCCACGATGCACGTTGATATAACGGTGATACCGTGCTCCTGGAATCGTTTAATATCCTGAAGCATATCACTGGCTATATTCTGGTACTTGCCCGTCTCTTGCAGACTCTCAATACAGGGGCTTTCAATGCCTATCTGAACCGCGGTCATGCCTGCCTCCGCGGCTATCTCGAGAAACGCATCGTCCTTGGCCACATCGATGGAGAGCTGAGTTATGAACATCGTGGGACTACGCTGCCTCCTGTTCCAATCCCGCAGCGCTGTCAGGATAGCCTTCGCCTTTGTCCGGTCCGCCGAGAGATTGTCGTCGGCGATGATCACGAGATTAATCCCGATCTTTTTGAGCTTGTCGACTTCCCTCACGACTTTGTCTACGGGTTTGTATCGCATCTTCCGGCCGACATATGCCCCCACACTGCAGAACTCGCACTTGTAGGGACAACCCCGACTGGCCTGAACCAGCCCCATCATGTACTTTTTCCTGGCTGATTTGGAGAAACCGGTGTAATCAGGAATTGGGCTTTCTGCCAGATCGAATCTTTCCGTTTCGCGGTACTCGTTTTTATAACTGTTGTGAAGATAGTCGTTGAGAAACTGCGGCCATATTCTCTCTGCTTCTCCAATAATGAGAACATCCGCGAAAGGTCTCCATCTCTCCGGACAGAGGGAAACACAAGGCCCGCCGCAGACAACGAGAGTCCCGCGCCGGGAAAACTCCTCCGCCAATGTTTGGGCTCGAAAGAACTGTGTCACGAACCCGGTTATCCCCACGATATCGTAGGGTGTATCGAAATCGATCTGCTCCACGTTCTCGTCGATGATCCTGACTTCAAACTCACCGGGGGTCAGAGCGGCGACGGTGGGAAGGGCAACGTTCATGACGCCACCGGGCGTCCGTGCCAGAATATCTGAGAATCTCAAATCTACGTAGCTGCTCGGTGGAGACTTCGGAAAGACGAGGAGAAGATTCTTTCTTTGCACCGCGGTGTCCTTTGTACAGCACAGCGACAACGTTCACGTTGAATGATAGAATCGGATGGCAGGCCTTACTTGTTCGTTGAACTGCTATCTTCAAAAAATCATAGCATACAGGGATTTATTGTCAAATTTGTCGAATGGCCGTTCCTATGAGCGCGGCTGTTCACCCGCGACGGCAGCCTTGCCGGGCGACCGAGTTGATGATCATATCTATTGGAGACAGGCTTCCAGTTCCAGCGCAAGGACGATCTTCTGGGAAACCTCCAGCATCGTTTCAGGGTCGAGGGTTCCCAGGTGTTTTTCCAGTCTTGCCTTGGGTACGGTATGCAGATTATCAGTCTGAACGAAAGAAGGTTTTACCAGATTGGCTTTTTGGCCGATAAACACCTCGGTCGGATACCCTTTGCCTTTGGTTGTCACCTCGGCGACCGTCACCTTATTTAGATATTCCAACACCTTTTGCCGGCTAAGAACTACAACGGGCCGTATCCCAACTTGCCCGCCCAGCTCTATTTGCCAGATATCGCCGTGGTTCATTCATGCCCCCAATGGTCAACTTTCATCCAGGCCTCTGATTCCTCCACCTCCTCCGGGGTTTCACGTAGCTTTTTTATCCACTGATCTTCAAAATCCTGTATCTGTTTTTGAATGAGCCATGCCTTCACCGCTTCCCTGACGATTGCGGAGCGGGTTTTTCGAGCTGATGCGGCAACTCGGTCTATCTCTTTGAGAATTTTTTCATCAAAACTGATCTGTATATTCTTCATCT
>CAZBXU010000137.1:0-9768 GCA_964495755.1 uncultured Spirochaetaceae bacterium
TTCAGCTCACGTCGAACCAAATCGGCATTCTGTATTTATCCAAGGTCATAGGATCCATCCTATTTAGATCTTCGCACAAACCACGGGCAGCATAATCGATTTCCAGGTTCTTAAATCGTCTCAATTGGACTCGCAGTCGACCGCTTTCCAACTTCACGTACCCCCCTCTTTCGACGATCATCGATAGTGCCGGCAAAACCTCTTTCTCCCTGTCATAGTGTTCCAATAGGATTTTACACATCCTCTTCCGCGTGTTGTAGGCGTAGAGCTTGATGCAATCCAGGAAACGTTTCTTTTCATAGTTGAGCTTCTCCAATTTTCTGCCCCCATGAGCCTGGTCAAAAGGGAGTTTCGTCGGGAGCCCCTCGAGCTCTTGCTCCAAAAACAACATCTCGTTCTGTCTTTTCACAATTTCTGTCAACAGCGGGATTTCCTTCCCCTTGATCTGCTCCCAGTTGGTTTCGTTTTTTGCTTCTTTCAGAATCTTGTCGGCCAGCTGAACCTTCAACGTATGCAGTTCGCTGACCAAAGTTCCTCGTTGTTTCTTCAATTGCTTCACTTGTGGATTGTCCACCAGCGGTTGCTCCTCCATTCGCTCTTTCACGTATCCGGGCATGTAGTTGGTGAAATGTTTGCCCAGAAGCTCTTTGATCAGATTCTCCTGGCCCCATCGGCGGCAAATCAACTGCACTACTTTTTCGCTGTCAATCTGCTGCTGACTGCCATTCGTGTAGATCGCCATCCGTTTTCTGTCTGCCGCCCTTTCAATCACAATTGCCCGGATCTTTCCGTACTTGCTCATCCGCCGTTCGGTCTCAAAATAGCGCGTCTGTTGAGGCTTTCGAATCTCGTAGTTCACTACGGCCGTTTGATCAAAGTTTTTCTCTGGAATCTCGTATACCCATTTGTCTGCATATTTCGCCCAGCTGACAAACATCACTCGTTTCTTTTGATCTTCCCGATCCCTGCCGTCAAGATACCCGTACAGCGGTCCGCTGAGCCCTTCCCGATCAAATACGACGATCAGCTCATCGAGTCTCGTCTCCTCCACCCCCGCGGCTTGAGCCGCCTTTTTGGCCTTTTCCACCATCTCCGGTATCTTTTGCAGCAGATCCTCCGAGGAAGAGCGAACCAGAAAAATCCACGGATTGAAGCTCTCATCCACCCCAAGAAAATGGTAGCCGCCTTTCATCGCCAGCTGCCGTACCCCATGCCAGCCCTTGGTGATCGGAACCATTCCGTGGTAGGGCAGAAAATGGGCATCGATGTACAGCACGCCCCAATCGGCCAGCCCTGTTTTTAGATACAGCGTGGCAAATGCTTCGATCAATTCTTCGCTGTGGGCAAGCGTTCTCACCTTGTGCAGAAATCGCCGCAGCGTGAAATGGCTCGGATTGCTTGATCTTCCCATCAACAGCCCGAACTCTTCTGGATACACCCGTTTGAAGTCCTCCATCGAACGGAATCCAAACACATCGAAATAGAATAGAGTTCGGACAAGCTCCTCCAGACTGTATCCTTCATGGATGGGGATATCGATAATACTTCCTACAGTTGTTGAAAGCGGGTAGTGTGACAAAAACGGAGTGAACAGCAGCCCGCCTGCGTAGCTGTTGTATCCGCTTTGCTTCAACTGATCCAAATACATACGCTGACCTGCAGAGTAATGGCGCCTCGGCTTCGTTGTAGAGGGGGAAAAACACGGTCTTTGTTCTGCTTTTCACTCCCCCGAGGATGGCTCGGTTGCTCCTGCTGCACCGCAGCCGTCTGCCGATCCCCCTCTTCTGACCAAGGGAAATCAAAAACCAACTGGTTCTCACCTTCGTTAGTATGCAACAGCTCCGCAGGATTTGCCAGATCAGCAAACGCAGGCACTTCTTGCACCAATCCGTTTTCAACCAATACCTGGCGGATGCTGGTAAGCCCTACGCTCTCCCCCCAGCCATGAAGCCTTGCTCTGATCTGCTCATAGTCGACCACCTCTTCCTTCAAAAACGTGTAGAGAATCTTGGCACGGATTTCTGGATTGATCTTCCATTTTCCTTTTGGTCCTTTCTTCCCAAGGACAAATCCGGTGGAGCCGTTTGAAGCAAATATCCGAATGTAATTGTATACGGACTTGGTACTGATCCTAAACGCTGCGGCGATCTCTTCTTGAGAGCCCATGTCCAGCTCATACAACTGTGCGATGGCTATTCGTTTTGTCAGGCTATCTTCATCGGCCCACTGCATATACCGACGGCCTTCCACCGTGAGGACCTGCCTGCTTTGGTCGTGTATGAGCACAATACGCTTGTCCGATGGACGGGCGAAACCGTTGAAATCTGACTGCTCCACCTCTAATCCCCCTGCGGAAGGCCAATTCTCGCATGGTTGGACTGAAAAGCAAAACCGGAAAGAAATTTTTGAAACGGCGCGAGGAGAGTGAGTTTACAACTTCATACTTTGAAGAGAATTAGAGGGCACACTCATTTAGACGAAAAAGCGTGGTCGTTTGCTCAGACCTCTGTACTTAAGAAAGGCTAAAGTTGTTCTTGACAACAGCGTTTTGCTGTGGTCTATTATTACCGGTAATTATCCGGTAATATTCTCTACAGCTGAATCCGTGTATTTCAAACCGGTGAGGCCGTGTACGGAGGATTGAGCAATACCCGGAAATCGAACTATATTACCAAGAAATCTGAGCTGAGCACAGTCAGCAGATGCATATGAAACAATGCACTCGAGGTAATAGATGGAAACCACATCGACACCGAAATATCAAAAGGTTGTCGAATACATCAAGAACCAAATCCGCAGTGGCCGCTATCGGGTAGGGGAGTTGTTGCCGGGCCAGAGAGTCCTGGCTGAAAATCTTTCCGTCAGCCGGCCATCGGTGAAACGGGCGATCGATGTGCTCGAGAAAGAAGGTTTAGTCGACTGCAATCCTTCCATTGGTTCAATAATAAAAAAATCGGTTACGGAAAAATTGCTTGTCGGATATCTGGTGGCGGATCTGCAGGATCCCTTTCATCTGGAGCTTATTAGGGAGCTCGACATCCTGCTGCACGAGTATCACGGCGCATTGATTGCGCTCCAAGGAACGGATGACAGTCGGTTGTACAAGACTGGTATTACCCACGTGGTTAAACATCACGCTCTGTATTCGAGGAATAAGCAGGACCGTGTACCGACGGTCTACATCGGTAACCTGGTGGGAAAGGTAAACATGGTGGTTTCGGATATAAAATCGGGAATGCAGTCGATTTACCGACATCTGAGAGAATTGGGTCACACCAGAATCGCTTATGCCAGCCCATTTCCGGAAAGTAGAGACGTTCAGCTGGTTCACCTACTCAATACTGCTGCGGCGGAAAAAAAGACCATACCGGAGCGCTATAGATTCTTTGTGGATCCCGTGGATCATTCCACGAGTGAACAAACCGTAGTAAAGATCTTACGCTCCGCAAAACCACCTACGGCCCTGATCTGCTACAACGACTGGGTGGCGATTGCCGTGATCCACGCAGCCAGGGTCCTGGGGCTGGGAATTCCCGGCCAACTCTCCATCACCGGGTACGATGATTTGTACGTCAGCAATCTGCTCCAGGTACCACTGACCACCGTTCGCTTTTCCAGAGAAGAAACGGCGCGAAAGATCCTGGACATCCTGATGAGGGGAGACGAGAACTCAGCCCTAACCGAAGTGGTCGAGACAAAGCTGATCGTCCGGGAATCAACCCAGCTTCTGAAGTGAAGGGGATTCGGAACACATAACAATGACGGGAGTATGAAAATGGCAACAGGAAAAAAAGTGCGGGTTGGATTGATCGGGACCGGATGGATCGGGCAGCATCACGGTCTGAACGTAATGGCCAACCCCTACGCGGAACTGGCAGCTGTGTGTGATGTTAATTCGAAACAGGCGAACGCCTATCTCAAAGAGAGCAATTGCCAGGCAGTGGTTTTTAATAACCACGAGGAGTTGCTCAAACAAGATGATATCGAGGCGATTGTTGTTGCATCACCCAACGCTTCTCACGAGGAACATGCAGTCGCCGCAGCGAAGGCTGGCAAGCATGTATATCTGGAAAAACCTATGGCAATAACGCTGGAGGGGTGCCGGTGCATCGTGCGAGCGGTCGAGAAAACAAAAGTCAAGTTTTCCATGGGGTATCACCGCAGGTTGAACCCATTGGTTCAGCACGCCAAATCTTTGATTGCCGAAGGCAAGCTGGGTGAACTGGTATTTGTCGAGTCCGATTATTTTCACCACGTTCCTGGTGACCTAGATATATGGTCATGGCTGGGAAAGAACGACATAGCCGGCAGTATGATTCATGCCGGTACGGGACACAATATCGATTTGCTGCGCTTCTTTTGCGGAGAGGTTGCCGAAGTAAGCTGCTATAAGGACGTTGTGATGCCCCGAAGAATACAGATGGAAACCGAGGATTTGGCGGTCATAAATCTACGTTTCAATTCCGGCGCCCTTGGACGCGTAGGTTTATTTTTAGGGCCTATTCTGCCTTTTACCTTTACCGTGAGGCTCTTCGGTACGAAGGGTACTGTGGACAACAACAGAGTATGGTTGGACACGATTCCCCGTTTTGCCGATTCCGGCCATGAGGAGGATTGCATCCATCTGCCACAAAGCTGGATCGCCGACAACGTCCAGGGCGGTGTTTCTGAGACGTGGAAACAAAACATGAACACCTTCATCGACGACATACGGCTGGATCGAAAGCCCTTCAACGGTGCGGAAAGCGGATTCAATACCGCTGCGGTTTGTTTTGCTGCGCTGCAGTCCGCCGAAGAGAAACGATCGGTCGAGCCGGAAGTGCTCTGAGCAAAAAAAGAGTATAAGCTGATGTGAAAAAGGATGCCTACAACATGGATCCGGATTCCCTGATAGCAAACATCACCCCGCTGGCGAAAGTCGTGATCGTGACCCATATGTGGGGGTAAAGTGCGGGAATCGATTCGATTGCTGAAATCTTTAGGGAACGAAACGACCGGGTTGGGAGAGTTATCGTCGATATCTCATCGATTATGACCGTGGAGGAGACTGTTGTATTGTGCTAATATGGGTGGCTAAAAGCGAGTAGCGAATGCTCAAGAATAGTTCAAGCAAGAAAAACAAAGAAGACGATAATGTTCTCAACCGAATTGTTCAGCGACTGGTCGAACAGCTCGGACCCGACCTTATTTATTTGTTTGGATCCAGAGGGCGAGGCGATAGTGACCAGAACAGCGATTTCGATTTGCTGGTTATTGTCCCTTCGTCTACCCTTCCTCGGTACAAGAGGAATATTAAGGCCTTTAAAGCGCTAGAAGGCATAGGGGTATCCAAAGACGTGATTGTGCTCACACGGAGTGAGTTTGAGAATCAGAAATCTGTAATATGCTCCCTCCCGGCAACCGCAATCCGCGAAGGGAGGCTTGTCCATGAACGAAGCTAAATCGGCGGAGGTGCAGGCTTGGCTAAGGAAAGCCTCGGCCGACCTACGTGCTGCAGAAATTGATCTTGACGCCCAACCATCGCTTATAGAAGACGCTTTGTTTCACTGCCAGCAAGCGGTTGAGAAAACACTGAAAGCATTTCTAACTGCAAGAGATTCTCCGTTTAGAAAAACCCATGATTTGGATGAACTTGGCCGAATGTGTATAGAGCATGATAGATCCTTGGAGAACGTTCTACTATCGGCAACCTATCTGACGGTATTTGCTTGGGAGTTCCGTTATCCAGGTGAATCGACAATTCCACCACTGGGAGAAGCAGTTGATGCGCGACATATGGCTACTCGTGTATATGAAGCTGTTATGGACAAACTTCGGGGAGAAATAACAGAATCAAGTTGAGGTGACCTAAAACGTTTATGTAGACGATGGAAGGGCTGATGGGTCCCGCCGGCCTGGGTTGAGTCCCAGCTTCTCTGAAGGCAGCACTGGCTGGAAGGAGAAATCCAGCATTCCGGCAAAAGGGGTCCCGAGGCAGCCGATACGGCCCATACGAAACGCCCGGGCTCCGGCAACGGCCGTACATACCTGCTTCAGCTCCTTCCTGAAGCGATCGTGACTGTGATGTACCGCCGCCAGTACGAAATCACGCCCGCGACGCCGCAACAGGTTGGCTAGATCCTGCACACCGTGAATGGCCTGATTGGCCCGCAGATCTTCCGCCACGACTTCGGTGGAGAGGGTCAAGTCCCTGGAGGTGCTGACCACGAGGATCGGTAGATAGGTTTCTGTGAGAGCGCGGTTCGCTGCGCCAGCCCAAAGCCTGGATCGTCACCCGCAGATCCTTTATGAATTATTCAAATGAACATAATATACGACAAAAAAATCTTTAACCATCCTGCCATGGCGGCATGGAGCGCAGCAAGGAGAATGTATTGCTGTAGGAAATCCTCCGCTGTTGTTTGCTGATGTTATTGCACCGCGATACCGGCTTTGAGTATCTCACAAGCAAATGGATGGGATTCGTTGAATTCCTCAACCGTAAATGGATGAGGTTCTATTCTGGTGTCGATTTTTCTTCTCAATTTCATTAAATCTATCTGAGTATCGAAACGATCATCCATTTTTTCCATCACGACAGCGATATCGATGTCACTGTCTTCGTTATAACTGCCATTTGCGTAGGAGCCGAATATATAAGCTTTTTTTATTTCGTATTTTTGTTGTTTCAAGAAATTTATATATTCGCCGACTATCCGGATAGCTGTCTTTTTATCCATGTTCTTAATTCCTTGATGTTTGAGATCCAGGCTCCAGTGAACTCCCTGGTACATTTTTTCCGAAAGCTTTGTTCGTAATCGTTGTATCGTGTACTGATATTGAATCCTGATATGGTATCAAGCATGTCTTTTTTTGTCTTCGCCGACCACCATGCCTCCTCTTTCTGCCAGCCGCAATAGATCATGAATAAAAGGTGGATTCTCACTAGAACGCTGCACGTAATTAGCCTTAAACAATTTTTCAAGAACTAGATGTCCGACAAACAGTGACCACTGATAATCTCTCTTCTTGAATAAGTGCATCATGGCTTTGAAATCCTGTTCAGAGCTTTCCATCCAATATGAAACAAGACCTTCTTTTGTCATAAGCGTACCGACCGCTATTATAGCTTTTTTGCCGTGATCTTTGTAAGATTGTGGATTTCGAGTAGAATGATAAGAGTACGCCGACGAACTGAGGAAAATCGACCGGGCAGTGGAAGAGGAATTCGAGATAACGGTGCCGTCGACAGGTCCTGGTACCAGTAGGCGACCGAAGCGGCTGGCCAGGGTCACGATTCCCGGCGTAAGTTGAAAGACCGGCATAGATGGTTCCTTCACTTCTCGCTCTCAAATCTCTTCTGCTCCGCCTCTCTAACGAACCTGGTGCTCTTCACAACTCCCGCCACCAGCAGCTGCCAGGCGTGGTAGAACACGAGGGGCAGCAGGGCTAGGCCTATGATCTCCGGGTTGGAGGCGAAGTAGGTGGAGATCAGGGGAACGCCGACGGCCAGGGTCTTCTGCGGGGCTGCGTAGAGCACGGAGATCGTGTTTTCGCGGGAGAAGCGGAACAGCCGGGCTCCTCCGTAGGCGATCAGCAGGAGAAGGATATGGGCTACGGCCAGATACCCGAAGGGACCGAGCATGGCCCGCAGGTGTCCCATGAACTCGGGGTTCCGGGCGGTTTTGGAGAAGGAGAAGAAAAGGATGAACAGGATGAAGATACTGCTGGTCACGGAGAGGCTTTTTTTCTGCTTCACCGCGAGTTGTTTGAAGAAGCGACGGAGCAGTTGGCCGCAGGCGATGGGTACAAGCATCTGCAAGCCCAGATTCCTGAGAACCCTGAGCACTTCCGAGGCGGGCAGAGGATCGCCGCTGCCGCGGATCAGCAGGGAGAGCAGCAGCGGCGAGATAACCACGCCGAGAATGTTGGCCAGGGCGGCGTTGAACATCGTGGCCATGACGTTGCCGCCCGACACTTGAGTGAACACGATGCAGCTCGCGATCGTGGTGGGCAGGACCGCCACGGCGAAGATGCCGGTGTACAGCTGCTGCTCCCAGATGGATCGGAAGGGCAGGGTGGTGAGCAGGATGAACGCAGGGATGAACAGAAAAACAAACGTCTGAATGTATACGTGCAGTCGAAAATCCTTCAGTCCGCTGGTGATCGCCTCCGAGGGCAGGGTGAACCCGGAGATCAGAAACAGAGCCACGATCAGTACGGTGCGGGCGATCCCGCCTGAGTTCAGAACCAGCTCTATCCCGGGCAGGAAAAACCCCAACAGCAGGGCCGCCAAGATTCCCAATAAAAACCAGTTGCGTTTCAACGTTGCCAGCGCCATGCGGGGCATCCTATCATATTCCTTCTTTCTTTCAAACGTGCTATGGTCCTCTGCAATTGGGAGGAGCAATTATGTCACGTGGGTTTTTTAAATCGGTTGCGCTTTGGATTCAGGCCTCCCGGGCTCTGTATACGATCACGGTGCTGCTTCCCTGCTGTCTCGGAGCGGTTGTGGCTTGGTGGACAGGCTATCCCTTCAACTGGGGACTGTTGGTGCTGATCTTGCTGGGAATGATGTTCGCCAATATCGGCACCAACTTCACCAACGACTACTTCGACTACAAATCCGGGGTGGACAAGCTGGACGAGGGACGGATCTACAAGAAGGGGGCGGAGGTCCTGTACGACAATCCGCTCGCGGAAAGCGGATCCGTGGACGGCTACGCTATGTACTTCTTCTCGCCCCGAACCATCCTGGTTTCCGCCCTGGTCAGCCTGTCCATCACCGCCGCCATCGGTCTGTACCTGGTACTCCGGGTGGACTGGCGCATCCTTCCCGTTGGTCTGTTGGGCATCCTGATGGGCTACTTCTACACCGCCCCTCCGGTGAAATTCGGCTACCGGGGCTGGGGCGATCTGATCTGCTTTCTCGGCAGCGGCCCCTTTGCGGTGATCGGCACCTTCTTTCTGTTCACCGGCCGAATCACTTGGACCGCGATACTGGCGGGAATCGTGGCGGGGCTCTGGGTGGATGCCATCCTCTATATAGGGAATGTACCTGACGTAGAGGCGGATCGTGCTGTGGGAAAGAAGACCTTGAGCACGATCCTGGGCAGAAAGGCTGTGCGAACCCTGGTCCCTCTGTACTACGGCGTGGCTTTCGGCCTGGTAGCCGTCGGAGCGATCCTGGGGGTTTTCCCCCTCTGGGCACTCCTCCCGCTCCTCACCCTGCCGATCGTGCTTCGGGTTCTCATGATCACCCGTAGGCACTACGACGAGATTCCCAAGTTCGCCCCATCGATCCTGATGACGGTTCAGGTTTTCGCACTGTCAACGGTGCTGCTGGGGGCCGGCTTCATCCTGTCCAGGACCGTCGGCTGATTTGTCCCAGGTTGCATAAAGGTCGGGCGAGAAAGTGAAGAGGCGGGAATGACAGCCGGCAAGTCCTATCCATTCTACGAAAAAAGCCTGGCCTTTCTGAGGACCCGGTTGCTCGGGGCGGTTTTGATGCCCGCCCTGATAGGTGCCGCTGTCAGTGTCCGTCAGGGCCAGTTCCAATGGCTTCGTTTTGTCCTTATCGTGGTAGGTCTGGCCGCTGCGGAGTTGATGAACCTGCTCGGTTTGGACTACCAGGCCTTCCGTAACCCTGGGCAGAAGGATCCTCAGCTGCCCGGCAATCCTGTGATTCCCCCGGCTCTCCTCCCTCCGTCCCGGATTCCCCTCGTTCTCATTCCCATAGCTCTTGTCGCTCTGGCCGTGCTTATCTACTTCACTGTCACTGTGGGTATC